>JBMNPN010000205.1:0-2514 GCA_050943615.1 Coriobacteriales bacterium | reverse complement strand
TGCTCGACCATGAAGATGCGCCGCGAGACGCTCTTGCCCCGCGTGTCGAGAAAGCCGAGCTCCTTGAAGACAGAGACGCCGCAGGACACGGCCGAATCCGTCAGGCGCACCGAGCGCTTGGCGCGCCCGGCCTTCTCGGCGAGCTCGGCGTTCGTGCACGAGAAACCCTCTTCCCCGCGCTCGCGCGCTGCCTTGGCCTCGTCGAGGAGCACGCGGTAGAGCGCCGCGAGCTGCTCGTGCGAAGGTGCGGAGGCAGACAGTATCGACTCGTTGATGCGCGCATCCCCATAGGAGTAGAGCAGGTGCACCTGGGCTGCGCGCCCATCGCGGCCCGCACGCCCCGACATCTGGTTGAACTCGATGTCGTTGAAGGGCAGATGGAAGAGGACGACGTGCTCGATGTCGGGTATGTCGATGCCCTCGCCGAACGCGCTCGTCGAGACGATGGCCACAAGGTCGCCGTCGCGAAACGCGGTCTCGATGTTCTTGCGGTCCTCCTTGGTAAGCCCGGCGTTGTAGAAGGCGATGCGCGGGGCGAGCTCGGGCAGGCGCTTTCTCAGCTTGCGGGTGAGCTCGATCGAGGTCTCGCGCGAGTTGACGTAGGCGACGGTCTTTCCCCCGCCGGCGATGAGGTGCGCAAGGTAGCCCTCGCGGTTCCTGAGGTCGCGCTTGTCGTCGATGGCGAGGTTCTCGCGCACCGTGGGGTCGACCACGAGCTCCGAGATGCCGAGCGTCGAGCAGATGTCGCGCGTGGCGGCATCGCCGGCCGTTGCCGTCACAGCGAGCACGAGCGGGTTCCCAAGGGCCTTGATGGTCGTGTCGAGGTGCGCGTATGCCGCGCGGTTACCCGCCTTTGCCTGGGCGATGTGGTGCGCCTCGTCGACGACGAGAAAGCCGATGCGCCCGGTGCGCGCGAACTGCTCGGCGTGAATCGAGAGGAACTCCGGCGTCGTCAAGATCACATCGACCGTGCCGGCGGAAAGCCCCTCGAAGATGCGCGAGCGCTCCGCTTCGTCTGACTCGCCGGTGAGCACGCACACGGAAAGCCCGAAGCGCGCAAAGGTCTCCTGCAGATGGAACGCCTGGTCTGCCACGAGGGCACGCAGCGGGTAGATGAAGACGCTCGCGTTGTTGTCCTTGAGCGCGCAGCGTGCGGCGTGCAGATGGAAGATGAGCGACTTGCCGCGCCCCGTCGCCATAATCGTGAGCGTCGAGCGGCCCTGCGCGAGATTGTCGAGCGTCCTTTTCTGCGCATTGTGCAGCGAATGCTCTCCGATGAGCGCTTCTCTGAGCTCGTCGTCGAGCTCGTCTGCATCGAGCTGCGCCCACTTCGCGCGGGCTTTCGCGAGCTGGGCTGCGTGCTCGTCGGGGTCGACTTCGGGCTCCTCTTCGATATCCCCGCGGCGCACGATGATGTTGACGCCATAGCTGCGATCCACTACCCCAGGATCGCGCACGCCCAAAGGCCCCGGAATGCGCGTGTCCTCGTCCTCGCGCCCTTCGGCGGGACCGCCCGTCACCTCGCTCACGGCAGCATCGTACGGGGCGCCCTCGTCCATGACGGGGGCAAGCCGTGCGGCCAGATGGCGGTTGAGAAAGCCGAGCTGCTCGCCGCCGAGCGTCTTGACGGCGATGGCGTTTCGGTCGACCTCGTTTTCCGGTTCGCGCTCGAGCCTGAGCTCGACGCCTGACTCCAGGCGGGAGAGCACCTGCTGGCGGTTCTCGAAGGTGACGCCGACGACCTTGGTGAAAAAGCGCGCCTGCTGCGTGATGCCCGCATATTCGCCTGTGTCAGAGATCTCCACGGAGTGCATGAAGAGCTCGTCGACGCGCTGCGAGATCTCGGTCTGGAGCACGACAGAGGCCTTGTGCTCGAAGATGCCGCGGCACATGAGCTTTGCCGTGCGCCTCCCCTGCCACTCGTCGATGCTCGGCTCGAAGACGACATCGCAGGCAGACTGGCACGAGAGCAGCTCCTCGAGATTGTCGGGGCTGAAGTAGATGCCCGACACGCGCGCATTGCCATCGGTTGCATCGAATCGAAAATGCGTACCCTGCTTTCCCACCGCGCTGCGACGCTCGAGAAAGACGTTTCTCGCCACGAGCAGAGGCGTGGGGTTGTCGTTTCCAAACGGCTGGAGGCGTTCGAGCTCATCGTAGCCCTCGACCGTGCACTCGGCCAGATCGACCGCCGTGTCGATGCGCCGTGGCTCGGGCGCCCCGCTTTTCAGAACGGACTCCACAGCGGCGCTGAGACGCTCTGAGAACTCCTTCAAGCGGTCTTCGGCAATCGTCACGCCAACGGCAGCCGCATGCCCGCCGAACGCATCGAGCTCGTCTGCCTGACGGCTCACGAGCTCGAAGAGGTTGATGCCCCCATAGCTGCGTCCCGATCCGCGGGCGACGCCGTCTTGGATGGTGAAGATGATGGTGGGGCGCTTGTAGCGACGCGCGATGCGCGAGGCGACGATGCCCTTGACGCCCTCGTGCCACCCCTCTCCTGCGGCAACGATC
>JBMNPN010000204.1:0-2534 GCA_050943615.1 Coriobacteriales bacterium | reverse complement strand
AGCCTGGTACTCGTGATCGGCATCGGCATGGAGACGAGCGGCATCAGCATCCCCATCGGCAACTACGTGCTGCCCGGCATGGCGACGAGCGCACTGCTCGGCGTCTTCATGAACCTGGTACTGCCAAAGCCCAAGCTCGATATCGGAGCGGTGGGTGGAGCGCCGGTGGGCGAAAGTGTGCCTGCCAAGGTGCAGCCACAAGCCGCGCAGCCCCCTGCAAAAGCCAGCACCGAGGACGGCGGAGAGGAAGGCGAAGACGCGCGATGAGCATGCTCAACCAGGGTCGCCAGTTCGATGACGCCACCATCAGGCTGCTGCGCCGCTGCAGTGGCCGCGAGCTTCTCTCGTACGAGGGCTTCTCGCCGTTTGGAGACGAGCGCCACATCTACAAGACCGTGCGCCTGCACTTCGACGGTGGCCTGGTCATCGACCTCGTAAACGCCCACGAGCCCATTGTGGTCGGCTCCGAGTACGCAGAAGAGCAGTTCGCCATCCTTTCCGCCTCCGAATCAGACGGGCACGTGATCTGGACCCCGCCGGGAAAGCGCGTCTTTGCCGAGCCTGTCGGGCTGCAGGTAAACGACGTGCTCGTCGTCGTGGGCACGATGCTTCTGTCCAAAGGCTCCAGGCGGCTCAACCAGATAAAGCTCGCCCAGGCCGTGCTCTTCGAGGACGAGGACGGCGGGCTGCTCGCCTTCGACCGCGATATCTGGTCAGACGAGTACCTCAGCATCCGCGAGGGCGCCAAGGTGAGCGAGACGACGCGCGACTTCCGGCCGGATTTCGTGGTCGAGCCGCCGTATTCCTATCAGTTCAAGCGCGAGATCCTGCGGCTTTCAAATCCGCACGTTTAAGAGCGGCAGTCTGGCCTTCCAGCGTGTCGAGCAGCGCCTTCAGCTCCTTCTGCACGGCATGTTCGGCATTGGTTCCGATGACGCGGGTGGCGATGCTCTTGAGGGCGGGACGGCCGTTCTCCATCGCGCAGCCCAGCCCCACCCGGCGCAGAAGCTCGTAGTCGTTCATCGAGTCGCCGAATGCCATGACCTCGGAGTAGTCGATTTCCTGCAGGCTCAGGATCTGCTCGATGCCGGTCGCCTTGTTGACGCCGCGCTGCATGACGTCGATCCACTGCGTGCCGGACGGCGCGAAGACAAAGTCATCGCCCATCTCGCGCGTGAGGACGTAGGCCATGTCCATGATCGGGCCCTTGCAGTTGACGGAGGCCTTGATGATGTTGACCTCGGCGCTCGGGATGCCCTCGACGACGGGCTCGGGCATGTCCTTGTCGAACTCGGGGGTATAGAGGCTGCGGTCTTCGAGCAGATAGGTCGTCTTGCGATCGAAGACGGCCAAATGGAGGTTGTCGAAGAGGTCGACCACCTCTTTCAGCCGGTGCAGCGCCGTGCGCGAGAAGATCTCGTTGTCAACGAGAAATCCGTCCATCACGACCTGCGCTCCGCTGGAGGCGACGAAATCGACCTTGCCCTCGACGGGCTTGAAGTACTCCTGCAAGGTGTCCAGTCGGCGTCCCGATGCGGCCACGAAGCGGATGCCGTGTTCGCGGAGACGTTCGATGAGCTGGAAGGTTTCGGGCAGCAGCTGCGACTTTTCGTCGAGCAGGGTGCCGTCCATGTCGCTTGCGATGAGTTTGATCATGTGGTTCTCCTCTTGGTTGGCCCGGACCCTCCGGACCGGCCTGTCTTTTTCTCGTTCAGTCACGTCCAAAGCATACGACACCTGCCCTTTGAGCGGGGAGATGTCACAAGAACGTAAAACTCGCACAAGGAGCGGGAACCTCATATCATATAATGGTCCCATAATTATGTCCCCTCTAAGTGACGGGAGCCAGGATGGCAACGTGCGTTCCGATTAAGTCCCTGAAAGACACCACAGCTTTTTCCAATCTTGTCGAAAACTCAGATGAAGAGGTCATCGTGACGCGCAACGGCGAGGCGTCCTTTGCGGCGATTTCCCTCGACCAGCTCGATGCGTACAAGCTGAACTCCGCACGGCTCGAACTCTACGAGCGCATCGATGAAGCTCAAGCCGATATCGAGGCCAGTCGTGTCGAGGATGCTGCCGAGTCCCAGCGCAAGGCCCGCGAGCGCTATGGGCTATAGCGTCGTCTTTACCCGGGCAGCACAACGCGACCGTGACGCCGTCGTCGAGTACCTTGTGCGGGTGCTCGGCAATTCCGGTGCGGCGGGGCGCTTTCTCGATGAACTGGACGCCATCATCGCAAACCTGTCAGTCGATCCTTTAATGTACGAGGTGGTGCAAGAGCAGCGCCTGCGCCGGCAGGGATACAGAAAGGCGCTGTTCATGAGCTACGTTGCTGTTTTCCGCGCTTCGGGTGACGTGGTCTACATCGTGCGGATTTTCCATCAGAAGCAAGACTACGCACGCTTGCTCTAGGGAGCAGCATTTGCGCGCCTTGACCGCAGCGCATGAATTCACGGATGCGAATGGACGTCTGGCAAGACCCGGCGCGGTGCATCGTCTCGTCGCGGGTTGGCGTATGATGCACTGCGCAG
>JBMNPN010000203.1:0-2541 GCA_050943615.1 Coriobacteriales bacterium | reverse complement strand
CGCCCGCGTCCTTGCGAGGACTGTTTGAGCGCACGAAGTGCGCGAGTTCCGCAGCGGCGAGAGAAAACCTCCCAATCGGGTGCGACGTCGGATCCTGTCGGGACGCCCCGCACGACCGCAAACCGGTTTTCGTTCCTTACCTTTAGGGCTAGTCCCCTCCAGACCAATAATCGAAAAATTTCTCGTTTGTTGTAATTACAACATACAGGGTAACCGGTGCTCCGTAGAGTGCAAGCCGCAAACGAGGAAACGTCAAGAATCGAAGGGATGGCGCGAAGCGACATGTTGAGGACGGTTATCGAGATCGACGAGGCCAAGTGCAACGGGTGCGGTATCTGCGCGAACGCCTGCCACGAGGGCGCTATCGCGATCGTCGATGGCAAGGCGCGTCTCATGCGCGACGACTTCTGCGACGGGCTCGGCGACTGCCTGCCGGCCTGCCCCACGGGTGCCATCACCTTCGTCGAGCGCGAGGCAAAGCCCTACGACGAGGCTTCCGTGCAGGAACAGAAGAGAAAGGATGCGAAGATGAACGAGATTCCAGGACAGGGCTGCCCGGGAGCAGCGCAGCGGACGATCGAGCGCGAGGACATCGAGGATGCGCCGACGGCAACGGCAAGCGCGCAGCCCTCGCAGCTCGTGAACTGGCCGGTGCAGATCAAGCTCGCCCCGACCAACGCCCCCTACTTCCAGGGCGCCAACCTCCTCGTGGCGGCCGACTGCTGCGCCTATTCCTATGGCAACTTCCATGCCGACTACATCCGCAACCGCGTCTGTCTCATCGGCTGTCCCAAACTCGACGGCGTCGACTACACCGAGAAGCTCACCGAGATCATCCGCGAAAACGACATAGCGTCGCTCACGATCTGCCGCATGGAGGTCCCCTGCTGCGGTGGTCTGGAGCACGCGGCGACCGAGGCGCTCAAGGCATCCGGAAAGTTCATTCCCTGGCAGGTCGTCACCTTCAGCCTCGATGGCAAGGTGCTCGATTAGCGGAACGCGGCTCCCATTGGGGAAATCCCCGATTGCGACCGCTTGGAATACAAGCTCGTTATCAGTGAAGAGAAAGAGGAAAGACCATGAACGAAGAGAAGATGTTCTGCTTTCAATGCGAGCAGACCGCGAGCTGCACGGCCTGCACCGGCAAGGCAGGCGTCTGCGGAAAGCCGCTCGACGTCGCCCTTGCGCAAGACGAGCTGACCGGCGCGCTCATCGCCCTGGCGCAGACCACGCTCAAAGGCACGCGCACCGAGCAAAGCGACCAGCTCATCGTCGACGGGCTGTTCACCTGCGTCACCAACGTCAACTTCGACCGTGCGAGCGTCGATGCCCTGACAGACCTCGTGCGCAACCAGACCGAGCAGATCGCCCGGACTTCCGGCATCGAGCCTGCCCACGAGTACCGCATGGTCGATCTGTGGGACGCCGACGAGGACGTCCGCTCGCTTAAGAGCCTCGTGCTCTTCGGCATCCGCGGGATGGCCGCCTACGCGCACCACGCCCGCGTGCTCGGCAAGGTCGATGAGACCGTGAACGCCTTCTTCTACGAGGCGTTGGCCGGCATCGCCACGCTCGGCACGCAAGACGAGCTTTTGCCCCTCGTGCTCAAGGTCGGCGAGGTCAACATCACCTGCATGGGGCTGCTCGACGCCGCCAACACCGGCGCGTACGGAACGCCCGAGCCCACCAAGGTGCCTCTCACCATCGAGAAGGGCCCCTTCATCGTCATCAGTGGCCATGACCTGAAAGACCTCGAGCTGCTCCTCGAGCAGACCGACGGCACCGGCGTCAACGTCTACACCCATGGCGAGATGCTTCCCGCTCACGCCTACCCGATGATGAAGAGGCACCCGCAGCTGAAAGGCAACTTCGGCACCGCCTGGCAAAACCAGCAAAGGGAGTTCGACCAGATCCCCGCACCGGTCGTCTTCACGACCAACTGCCTCATGCCGCCCAAGGCATCCTATGCCGACCGCGTCTGGACCACGGGACTCGTCGCCTTCCCCGAGCTGAAGAGCGTCGGCGCGGACAAGGACTTCGGACCGGTCATCGAGCAGGCCAAGAAGCTCGGCGGCTATGCGCAAGACCAGCAGCTCACCGGCATCAACGGCGGGCACGCCGTGACGACCGGCTTTGGGCAGGGCACCGTGCTCTCCATCGCCGACAAGGTCGTGGACGCCGTCAAGGCAGGAAAGATCCGCCATTTCTTCTTGGTCGGCGGCTGCGATGGCGCACGCCCGGGACGCAACTATTACACCGAGCTCGTCGAGCAGATTCCAGATGACTGCGTGATCCTGACGCTCGCCTGCGGCAAGTACCGCTTCAACGACCTCGACCTCGGCGACATCGACGGCATCCCGCGCCTGCTCGACGTCGGGCAGTGCAACGACGCCTACGGTGCCGTGCAGATCGCGCTGGCGCTGGCAAACGCCTTCGACTGCTCCGTCAACGAGCTGCCGCTCTCCTTCGTGCTCTCCTGGTACGAGCAGAAGGCCGTCTGCATCCTGCTCTCGCTCCTGCAGCTCGGGATCAAGAACATCA
>JBMNPN010000202.1:0-2606 GCA_050943615.1 Coriobacteriales bacterium | reverse complement strand
GCACGGGTCTTGGGGTTCCAGGTGCGCACCGTGCCCGTGAAGTAGGCAGAACCCGCCATGATGTTGCGCGCCGTGCCACCGTGGAATTCTCCGACCGTGACCACGACCGGATCGAACGGCGAGGCCTCGCGGCTCACGAGAAGCTGCATGGAGGTCACCATCTCGGCGCCGATCACGATGGCATCCGTGCCCTTGTCCGGCATCGAGCCATGCGCGCTCTCCCCGGTGATGTCGACGCGGAACCAGTCGGTGCTGGCCATGCGCGGACCGGGCTGGATGGAGACCTTGCCGGTCTCGACCTCGCTCCAGATATGCGCACCGTAGATGGCATCGACCCCCTCGAGTGCCCCGGCGGCGATCATGTCGCGTGCCCCGGTCGATATCTCCTCGGCGGGCTGGAAGATGATGCGCACCTCGCCTTTCAGGTAGTCGGTCATCTGAGAGAGCAGCTTGGCAGCGCCGAGCATCATGGCGATGTGGGCATCGTGGCCGCAGGCGTGCATGAAACCCTCGTTTTCCGAGGCAAAGGAAAGCCCCGTCTCCTCATGCACGGCAAGCCCGTCGATATCGGCGCGCAGCGCCACGCGGCGTGCGGGCGTGCCGTACTCGTCGTAGGCGCCCGGCGCGGTGCCGCGGATGGTGGCGATGATACCCGTGCCGATGAAGCTGTCGCGCTCGCCTCGTGCATCCGCTGGACGCAGCCCCTCCACACGCCGGTACTCGATGCCCATCTCGTCGAGAGCCCGCGCGATGCGCCGCGAGGTCTCGATTTCGTGCGTGCCGGTTTCCGGGCAGGCATGAAAGCTCCGTCTCCAGGCGATGACCTGGGACTCGAGCGTCGCCTTATTGTCCTTGATGAAACGCGCGCTCTCATCGCTCATCGGTCAGCTCCTCTATCGTCCCTTGCAAAGATTGGTTTGGAGTATACCCAGATTTCGAGCTGCGAAAGCGGGTATGCGGTGTGCGGGCGAACGCATCAGTCCAAAAGGGCCGTGAGCTTTCCGTTCGCGATGAGCGTCACCTGTTTCGTGGCACGCGAGATGGCCGTGTAGAGGCGGTGGCGGGCAACGGTCGTGGTGGGGTAGGAGGCGTTGTCGGCGTCGGTGACGATGACCCGGTCGAACTCGAGGCCCTTGGCAAGGCGCACGCTCAAGAGCGCGACACCTGAGTCGGGAAGCGTGGCATCTGCTCCAGACAGCACCGTGACGCGCCCGTCGAGAAGCTTTGCGAGCTGGTTCATCCGCTGCTTGTTCGGGGCGATGACCGCGGCAAGGCATCCCGCGTCGCGCGCCTCGTCGACGGCTGTTAGAAGCGCTTCTTCGAACGCGGCGCTGTCCTCTGCCTCGATAATCTCAGGGTCGGTGCCGGGGCGCTGGACCGACTGTGCCTCGAGGCGCTCTTCGGGAGGCAAGAGCTTCTTGAACAGCGCCGTGATCTCGGGAGAGGAGCGATAGCTCGTCATGAGCGCGCATTCCTCGACGGTCTTTCTGGTGCGGCCGAACAGGTCCCTGATCTCTGCAAACGTCGCCGTCTCCTCGCGGATCGCCTGGTTCTCATCGCCGAGCATGAGGAAGTGCGCGTTGGGAAAGAGACGGTCGAGCACCATGAGCTGGGCGGCCGTGTAATCCTGGACCTCGTCGATGACCACGTAGCGGATATTTCGGCGTGCGCCTCCCACGAGGCAGAGCTTGAGGTAGAGCCACTCCACCGAACTTAAGGTCTCATTGCCCGTCATGCGCATGCCGATGCGGTCGATGTTGAGCCACGCCCCGTCCTCGATTCGCTCCTCGAGCCCCTGGTAACGCCAGCGCAGGTAGGTTTCGGTATAGGACTTGAGCTCGTCTTCGCTGGAGTCGGAAAAGTCGATGACGCTTCCGAAGACCTTGAGCTGGGTGTCGACGTCGAGGTCAGTGACCATGCCCTGGGCCTTGTCCGACGCTGCCAGCCGCTTGACGCGCTGCTCGAGGCGCTCGAGCAGGTCGTCGACGGCCAACGCGCTCCTGTGGGTGCCTGCGGGAAAGCGACGGAACTTGTCAAAGGCGCTCATGGCCTGGGCGGCGGTGATGACAATCTCGTCGTCGACGCGGATGTCGTTGAAGTCGCCCTTATCAAGGGAGAGCTCCGGCACGGCGTTCTCGATTGCGCGCAGGTCATCTGCCGTGACGTCCTTGCCGATACCGCGGCTCACGATGCCGAGCTCGTCCATGAGCTCGTCCCAGGTCGTGGAGGTCGGGTTGGTCTCGCCCATCTCGGGGAGCACGTCTGAAATGTAGCGCTTGAAGACGGGGTTGGGCGTGATGAGGCAGACGTCTTCGGGGTCGAGCTCGTCACGCTTGCGATAGAACAGATAGGCGATGCGCTGGAGCAGCACGGAGGTCTTGCCGCTTCCCGCGATGCCGTGCACGAGCAGGACGGGCACGTCCTCATGGCGAATGACCGTGTTCTGCTCTTTCTGGATGGTCGTCGTGATGGCGGTGAGATGCGCCGAGCGCTGCTTTGCGAGCGACTCGAGGAGGAGCTCGTCTTGGATGGCGACGGTCGTGTCGAAGTAGGCGTTGAGGACGCGCCCGTCGATGTCGAACTGGCGGCGCAGCTTCAGGTCAACG
>JBMNPN010000201.1:0-2618 GCA_050943615.1 Coriobacteriales bacterium | reverse complement strand
GGGAACGGGGAGCAAAAATCATGTATTTGCAGCGAGTCGGGGATGGTGAAAGCCCGGTCATACATTTTGTTCCTGGATCATCCCGGAGTGCCGGTTTGAACAGAATTTCCAAGTAGGATCGGCCGGGTGCTTCGTTTGCACCTGTTATCAAAAGAAGCTCTATGCTTCATGAGGTAGTATTCGCGAGGGTACTATGAACTTGGGTGGTACAGAGGAAAGAGATCTCTTTTCTCCCCAAAAATTCTGCTTGATGTAGGTTTAGGGGGGGTAAAGAGCTTTTTTATACTTTCTAAATTTCTTACCAAAATACTCAATTCATTCAAAGGGGAGGTTTCTTTCGTGAGTCTTAAGGTAAAGAATGAAGAGGATATGCAAGTTGACCAAATAACTGGTGCTGACCTTTTAGTCGATACACTGATCAATGAAAAAGTGGATACGATTTTTGGGTACCCTGGGGGGGCGGTATTACCTATTTACGATGCTTTTTATCGTAAAAAAGCACCTTTCAAACACATTTTAACGAGACATGAGCAAGGAGCCATTCATGCGGCGGAAGGATATGCCCGGGTTACAGGAAAACCAGGAGTTGTGTTTGCTACATCCGGCCCTGGTGCGACCAACTTAGTAACAGGAATTACCGATGCCATGATCGACTCAATCCCGCTTGTTATTTTTACAGGTCAAGTTGCAAAAAATGTAATTGGTACTGACGCATTTCAAGAAGCAGATGTTATTGGAATTACAACACCGATTACAAAATATAATTATCAAGTGAACGATTTGGAAGATTTACCGTCAATCGTTAGGGAAGCTTTTCATATTGCATCAACAGGAAGACCCGGTCCGGTTGTTATCGATATTCCTAAAAATATCGCAACGGGGTATGTTAATGGCAACTATACGTACGTTTCTGAAATCAATCTGCCCGGTTACCAACCAAATTTTATGCCGAATCCACTGCAAATTACAAAATTAGTTGAAGCGCTCAAAACAGCCAAAAGACCGCTTGTATTGGCAGGTGCCGGAGTATTGTTTGCCAATGCGACAGAAGAGCTGAAACAATTTACTGAAAAATACCAATTGCCTATCACTAATACATTACTTGGATTGGGAAGCTTTCCTGGTGATCATGAACTGTTCCTTGGCATGGCCGGTATGCATGGAACTTATGCTGCAAACATGGCCATATCAGAATGTGATTTATTAATTAATTTTGGCGCACGTTTTGATGATCGGCTCACCGGGAATTTGAATCATTTTGCGCCTCATGCCAAAGTTGCACATATTGACATTGATCCGGCCGAAATAAGTAAAAATGTCGAAACCCATATCCCGATCGTGTGTGATGCCAAAGAAGCACTAAAAGCACTGTTAAAATGTGAGCTTGAAGTTTCATCGCATAATGAATGGAATCAGAAACTAGCTGTCTATAAAACTGAAAAACCGTTATGGTATGAAAAGCCAAAAGAATTCGTGTCACCTCAATGGTTTATTGAACAAATATACAAAATTACTAATGGCGAGGCGATTGTGACAACAGATGTCGGTCAACACCAAATGTGGGCAGCTCAATACTTTCATTTTAATAAACCAAATTGTTGGGTAACTTCAGGAGGTCTCGGTACAATGGGATTCGGTCTTCCGGCTGCGATTGGGGCACAAATTGCAAGACCGGACGAACTCGTTATTGCGATCGTCGGTGATGCCGGTTTTCAAATGACCTGTCAAGAGCTTGCTGTTATAAGGGAAAGAAACCTTCCAGTTAAAGTTATTATTGTTAACAATGCTGCGCTCGGAATGGTTAGACAGTGGCAAGAAATTTTTTATGAAGAAAGATACTCAGAATCTATACTTACATTTAACCCGGACTTTATTAAACTTGCTGAAAGTTATGATATCAAGGGCGTAGTTATTGATAATCACGAAAATGCCGTTCAGCTATTGGAAAAAGCCATTCATTATAACGGACCGGTTCTCATTGACTGTAGAGTCCCTCAAAATGAGTGTGTGTATCCGATGGTTGCACCGGGAGCCGGCCTACATCAAATGGTGGGGGTGACAAAATGAGACGGATTATTACAGCAACCGTCCAAAACCGAAGCGGTGTTCTTAATCGAATTACCGGAATGTTGACAAAACGCCAATTTAATATTGAAAGTATTACGGTAGGCGGCTCAGAAAAAGACGGTATTTCAAAAATGACCTTTGTTATCGATGTGGCCGACCCGCTGAAATTCGAACAGTTAACAAAACAATTAAATAAACAAATTGATGTTATTAAAGTAACCGACATTACCGAAAAGGCTCATGTTGTTCGTGAATTGGCTTTAATTCGCGTCGCAGGCTCTCGTCAGCAACATGCAGAAATTCAAAGTGTCATTGCACCTTTCCGTGCCTCAATTATTGATGTGAGTAAAGACAGTTTGATTATTCAAGTAACAGGGAAACCGGATAAAATTGACGCTTTAATTGAATTATTGAAGTCCTATGGAATTAAAGAATTGACAAGAACAGGCATCACCGCATTTTTACGGGGAAATCAACCGCAAGTAACAGAGATGAATTCACTTTCTATCTAAAGAAAAGCAAAGTCCAATTCGAAAGTATAGCTCGCATAG
>JBMNPN010000200.1:0-2694 GCA_050943615.1 Coriobacteriales bacterium | reverse complement strand
AGGGCAAGAAGGCCACCAAGGTCACCCTCGGCAAGAACGTCAAGACCATTAAGAAGAATGCCTTCAAGGGCTCCAAGGCCAAGACCATCGTCGTCAAGACCAAGAAGCTCACCAAGAAGTCCGTCAAGGGAAGCCTCAAGGGCTCCAAGGTCAAGACCGTCAAGGTCAACGTCGGCAAGACCAAGGTCGACAAGAAGTACGTGAAGAAGTACAAGAAGGCCTTCACCAAGAAGAACTGCGGCAAGAAGGTCACCGTCAAGTAAGTATCTTCGAACACTGCCAGTCCTCGCAGGCGCGTTCTCCCTCTCGCGCCTGGATTTTTCGGAGTGCGGGCTCCCCACAAGGGTGGCCCGCATTTTCCATTTGAGATTGGCCTATGATCGCAAAAATGGGCCTTGAACTGCTCGTTTCACAGGTAGCTCACGGGATTTGCATATTGTTCACCCAAATGTTTCGTGCACCTGACACCTTCTTGTCCTCTCCTATTTATGCTCAGTCTTGCAGGTCAGCGAAAACGGGCGATTCAGGAAGTCACCTAGCTGGCTGGGGAATGCACAGTGAACTGGAGGAGGAAATTGGATGAAATTCAGTAAAGGCTTCAAGAAGGTCGCCGTCTGCGGCATCTCGGGTGCTCTTGCCCTGAGCGTCGGCGTCATGGGCTTTGGGCCGGGCGTGGCGAGCATGGTCGCGCAGGGTTCGACGCCCTCCTGGGACACGACTCAGAAGAACACCGACCCCACCCAGGCGAACAGCCGCATGTACGACTGGAACGCAAACTGGAGCGCGTACCAGGACAACTGGAACACGATCCAGTCCAATTGGGAAAATGTTTCGATCAATCCCGGTGCTACGCAGTCCGAGCTGAACTTTGCCTGGCTTTCCAAGACCGCCGAGACTCCCAAGGTCCGCATTGCCACAAGCGAGGCAGATCTGGCCAAGGCGACCCCCTTCGAGGGCACGCAGACTGCGCTTGCCACCGATTTTACCAAGTACTGCACGGACAGCTCCTATGACAACCTGCACACCGCACTTGCCGACTACCACTCCAACAAGGTCACGGTCAAGAACCTGAAGGAGAAGACGAGCTATTACTACCAGGTCTTCAAGGACGGAGAATGGCAGGATGCCCAGCAGGTCAAGACAGGCGACTCCTCGAACTTCTCGTTCTTCCTGGTCGGCGACCCGCAGATCGGCTCGAGCTCGTCCAAGGCATCTGATGTCGGAGATGGCAAGGATGCAAACACTGGCCTCGACTCGACCGGCGCGATTGACAAGAACTACTCCGCGCGCAACGACTCTTACAACTGGGACCAGGTGCTCGACCGCGCGACATCCGAGCACCCCGAGGCGAGCTTCCTCGTCTCTGCAGGCGACCAGGTCGATACCGGCGTCAACGAGTCGCAGTACGCCGGTTACCTGAGCGCGAGCGCCCTTGCCAACCTTCCCATGGCGCCTGCTATCGGCAATCACGAGGTCTACCAGCACTCCCCGCTCTGGAGCTACCACTTCAACGCGCCGAACACCCAGAGCTCCGAGACGACCACCAAGGGCGCGACCGAGGCGGGCACGGACTACTACTACCGCTATGGCGATGCGCTCTTCATCTTCCTGGACACCAACAACTACAACTGCACGACGCATGAGAACGTCATCAAGAAGGCAGTCGAAGAGAATTCCGACGCCAAGTGGCGCATCGCCGTCTACCACCAGGACGTCTACGGCGCAGGCGCTCCCCACTCCGAAAGCGATGGAATCGTGCTCCGCACGCGCCTGACCCCGATCTTCGACAAGTACAAGATCGACGTCGCCCTCCAGGGCCACGACCACACCTACTCGCGCACCTATGCCCTGAACAGCGACGGCAAGCAGCACAAGTCCTATGAGGACACGACCTGGCAGTACTACGGCGGAAACACCGACCAGGAGAAGGCCGAGTACGCACAGGAAAACCGCTGCTACAACGTCGACACGACGACGGGCACAGGCACGGTGACCAACCCCAAGGGTACCATTTACATCACCGCGAACTCCGGCTCGGGGTCCAAGTTCTACAACCTGAATCCCACCCGCGCGGACTTCATCGCCGAGCGCAGCCAGACCTGGACGCCGAGCTACTCGGTCGTGAACATGACCAAGGACACCTTCTCCATCAAGACTTACAACGGCATCACTGGAGCAGAGCTCAACGGCACCTCAGAGCTGACCATCAAGAAGCAGGCCGCCCAGGACACGAAGGCCGCCGAGAGCAAGGCGAGCAAGAGCGCCACGGTGAACGCGAAGACCGTGACCGCCAAGGCCGTGAAGAAGGCCGTCAAGAAGGCGGGTGCCACGACAAAGTCGCTCGCCAAGCTCACCCTGGGCAAGAAGGTGAAGACCGTCAAGAAGGGGGCGCTGAAGGCCTACAAGCACCTGAAGACGCTCGTGGTCAAGACCAAGAAGCTCACCAAGAAGTCCGTCAAGGGCTCGCTGAAGGGCTCCAAGGTCACGACCGTCAAGGTCAACGTCGGCAAGAAGAAGGCCGACAAGAAGTACGCGAAGAAGTACAAGAAGATCTTCACCAAGAAGGTCTGCGGCAAGAAGGTTCGCGTTAAATAGCACCTCTCCTTGGGGACAGGGCAGCAGTCCGTTCCCAGACCCGTTCTTCGCGCGGCACCCTGACATGCCAAGCCAGGGTGCCGCGCTGCGTTGCGGGAT
>JBMNPN010000199.1:0-2730 GCA_050943615.1 Coriobacteriales bacterium | reverse complement strand
AGATTCTCCCGCACATAAAAAGATCCGGGACCTAAACCCGACGGACAGGTTGCGGAGCCGGATCGAATGATTGTCAACCGTTCAACAGACGGAGAGCCGCAGGTAGCTCCTGTCGTCGAAACTCTTCTGACCGGCGGCCAGCCCTTTAGTGGACAGAAAGATTTCGTCGCAGCCGGGATCTTTAAGCAGGATTTCCGCCAGATAGTCTTCCGAAGCCTGAAGGGTTCCCAGCGCTCTGGGGTAGCCGTCGCTCGTCAGCACGATCTCATGCCTGCCCTCGGGGATCGGAATAACCCGGATCAGCGAAGACGGGATTTCCTCCCCGTTGATGACCGCATAGCCGTAGGGAGAATCTTCCCGGTTCGCAAAAACTGTGGACTTCAGAAGCCACGGCTCGATCAGGGCCCGCGCGTCTCCCATCGGCAGGGGAGAGCTGCCTTCCGCTGCCGCGACGTGCAGCGCCAGGCTTCTCATCTCCGACAGGACGACGTCGCTCTTTTTCGGATTGTAGTATTCCTGGCCGTCCACCGCCGCCTGGCAGTCTCCGATCATCCACACCTGTTGGAAATATTCCGAGTAAATTACGCAGACAGCCTGAAGTCCCTTTTCCCTGACATTGTAGGGAAAAGGGACTTCTTCATAGAACCGGGCAAACTTCTGATTGATTTTCCGGATGATCTCCCGCGCGTTTTCTGTTCCGGAAAGACCCGCCAGCACATCCGTTATCATCTCCGCGGCCAGCTTTCCGGTGGTCTTTCCCTGGTAACGGAAATCGGATTTCGACGTCACGCCATCCACCACGGCCGCGAAATGATCTGAAACGAACACCGCGTCCTCACAGGCTTCCGGGGATATCTTTCCCGTCACGGATTTCTCCAGAACTTCCATTTTCAGGTTTTCCTTTCCGCGCAGATCACCCCGGGCAGATTTCTGACCTGTCCGACCCTGCGCACTCACGGCTTCAACTGCTGCCAGCAGAGCTTTAACCTGTGGCACAAGGCTTGGCACACACGCTCCCGGCTTCAGCACTAGCCGGCTTTCAGAAGTTTTCAGGCAGAGAGATCAGTGCAGCACTGACGCACAAAAGTCTAAGACCGCCCTGCCGCCTTCAGCATCCTCCGTTTTTCTCCAGAAGCCATTTGACGCCGTTATGCACATAGTGGTTCCAGAACTTCCAGTCGTGGATGCAGGGACCTTCCTCATACCGGAAATCCGCGTGCCGGTCTTCCAGAAACTTTCTCATGATCTGGTTGTTCCGGTAAAGACCGTCCTCCGTTCCGATCGCCATGTAGATCGGCGGAATGCCGCGGCCCTCTTTTGCCAGCTTATCGTACAGGACCTCGGGGTTGGCGTCGGATTTCTCCACCTGGTCCAGATCCCCGAATACCTCGCGGTAATACTCGTAGTTGGCCATGATGTCCCCGGACTTTGACCCGGGCTTCAGGCCCGCGATGTCAGGAATGATCAGCGCGGAGGAAAGCGCGATGATCCCGCCGAAAGTCTCCGGCCAGGCGAGTCCCGTGTGAAGGGCTCCGAATCCGCCCATCGACAGGCCGCCGACCATCGTATCTTCCCTGCGGTTGGAAAGGCCGAAGGTTTTGCGGGTGTATTCGATGATCTCTTTTCCGGCATAGGTGCAGTATTTCCGGCCGGTCGCGGCGCGGTCCAGATAGAACTCGTTGGCGCCGTAGATCATGAAAACGTTCAGGTTGTATTCCGACGAGAGATCCTCCGCCACGCCGTTGAATTCCCAGTCCTCGTCATTGCCCGAGTATCCGTGCAGGAGATACAGGTTCTTTGCCGGGCGGGCGAAGTGCGGATTGTCCTTGACCCTGTCCGGCGGGATCTCATTCGGCAGGACGAAAGAGAAATTCGTCTGTCCGCTCAGACACTGTGAATAGAAACGCATCCTTCCTGATGCCATACATGCCTCCCATTATTGTAACCGGCTTATATTGCAGCCGGCCTTTATCGCAGCTGGCCTTTATTACTGCTGGCCTATATTGCTGCCAGCCTTTATCGCAGCTGGCCTTTATTGCTGCCAGCCTATATTGCTGCCAGCCTTTATCGCAGCTGGCCTTTATTGCTGCCAGCCTATATTGCTGCTGGCCTTTACCGCAGCTGGCCTTTATTACTGCTGACCTATATTACTGCTGGCCTTTACCGCAGCCGGCCCTTACCGCAGCTGGTATTTCCAGATATCGCCTGTGGGCATATACGTCACCGGAATCTCCTTCCCGACCAGTTCTGAAATCCAGTCGGCCGCGTACTTCGCGCCGAGCTGCTCCCAGTTGAAATGGCCGATATTGATGCACACTTTATTCTCGCCAATGGCCGCCGCGTCGCGGATATAGGAGAGAAGATTCCACTCGATCACTTCTCCCGGCAGCACGCAGTCTACATTGTTCTGTTCCATGATCCGGATGATTTCGGTGGAATAATCGTTGTACACGCCGTTCTCGAAGGACTCCTGCACGAATGCTCCCGGATAGATATGCCCGACCAGGGCCACGCGCCTGATCTGCGCGTCCTCCCTTCCGATATAGCGGATGCCGTTTATGCCGATTTTCTCCAGGAATTCCCGGTTCAGCTGGTTTACTGTCCTGGGTTCGGGGAATTCGAACAGATAGCCGAAGGGAACGATCTGCTCATCCTTTTTTTCGTACTTCTCCCAGCCCAGATATTTGATCACTCCGGTGAAAATGCTGTCCGGCCGGTGCGCATGCGCGT
>JBMNPN010000198.1:0-2739 GCA_050943615.1 Coriobacteriales bacterium | reverse complement strand
CCGGCAGCAGTCCCTCCCGAATACGAAAAGTCCTGATTTTATCTACAAATCCATATCAAATACTAAAAAGTTTACTGCTGCTTGGCAGCCTCCAGCTTCTGGGATCTGGCTGCCATCTGCTCACGAATCACATCCAGCAGAACGGCGCCGATAATAACCAGGCCAAGAACCAGGTTCTGTACCGCGGAAGAAACAGAACGAAGTGTAAATCCGTTTCTCAGCACAGAGATAATCAGAGCGCCAAGCATGGTTCCAAGCATAGTTCCTTTTCCACCCATGAAGGAGGCACCGCCGATAATACAGGACGCGATGGCGTCTGTATCAAATGGCTGAATGGCATTGGCTCCATTGCAGATACCGGAACGGCCGATCGTTACGATACCGGCAAGTCCTGCCATCAGTCCGGAAAGCGCGTAGCAGAACGTCAGGACATTCGCGGAATTGATACCGGAAAGTCTGGTTGCTTCCATATTACCGCCTGCGCAGTAGATAGAACGTCCAAGACGAGTGCGGGTGAGCAGTACATGCATAATGATGTACAGAATAATGACCAGAATAAAACTGATCGGGAATCCTCCGATAGTAGCGGAGCCAAGCCACATAATGCCGTCCGCTCCAGTTCCGGAGAAGGAAATCATCTGTGATCCGGTTACGATCAGACCTGCGCCCCAGAGAACGTTTTTCATACCCAAGGTGGATACAAAAGGATGCGGCAGATGCAGTCTGGTAAGCAGCACACCGTTGACCAAACCGACAAGCGTGCAGACAAGAATGACAACGATAAACAGCACCGGAACACTGAGCATTCCTTTGCTGATCAGCGCGCCTGCCACACAGGCACCGAAGGTTGCATTCGCTCCGACCGACAGATCGATTCCTGCAGTAATCAGGCAGAGCAGCATTCCTACGGAAAGCAGCGCGTTAAAAGACGTCTGTTTCAGGATAGCCATCAGGTTGTCATATTTCAAAAAATTCGGCGACATAATGGAAATTACGACGCAAAGGATCACAAGGGCAAGAATTGTACCCAGATAGGACATCAGTCCACTTGCTTTTTTCTTTTTCATAGTTATACCTCCCAGGCAGCTTTCATAATGTGTTCTGAATCGAAAATCTTATCCTCCCGGCTGATCTCACCGGTAATTCTCCCTCCGCGCATAACGATTACGCGGTCACTCATACCGAGGATCTCCGGCATTTCCGAAGAAACCATGATGACGCATTTTCCCTGTTTGATCAGTTTATTAATAATCTGATATACCTCTACCTTAGCGCCGACGTCGATTCCTTTGGTTGCCTCATCGAAGATATAAATATCCGCATCCGTATTGATCCATTTTCCGATGACAACCTTCTGCTGATTTCCTCCGGAAAGCTGATTCACCTTCTCATCCAGAGAGGTGGCCTTAATACTCATGTCTTTGACATTTTCTTCTCCGGTCTTTTCAATTCTCTTCTCATCCAGAAACGCACCGGTGGAAAATCCCTTCATGTTCGCCAGAATAAGATTCGTACGAATGGATTCCGCCAGAACCAGTCCCTGTCCTTTCCTGTCCTCTGTCAGAAACGCGATCTTGTTTTTAATCGCGTCCGCGGGGGATTTAATTACTACCTTCTTTCCCTTTACCTTAATGGTGCCGCCATCTATTGGATCCGCTCCGAATATTGCCCGCATGGTCTCTGTTCGCCCTGCGCCGACCAGACCGGAAAATCCAAGAACCTCTCCGCCGTAAGCCTTAAAGGAAATGTCATGCAGAACACCGGCTTCCTCCAGTCCTTCCACCTCCAGAAACGGCTCTTTGCTCCTCTTGCCGAATTCCTTCGGAAACTGGTTATCCAGTGTTCTTCCAACCATAGCCTTAATCAGGCTGTCATTATCCCATTCAGAAATAGGTCTGTCATCAATGAACTCTCCGTCACGGATTACCGTAACACGATCACACAGTTCAAACAGCTCCTCCAGCTTGTGAGATACAAAAATGATACCAATGCCCCTTGCCTTCAGATCCCGACAGGTTTTCATCAGCTGCGTGACTTCTTTTGCGGAAAGTGAAGAAGTAGGCTCATCCATGATAATACATTTCGCGTTGCACAAAATTGCTTTCGCAATCTCGATCATCTGCTGCACACCCATACCAAAGGTTCCGGCAGGCTTTGTGACATCTACTTCCTGACCCAGATCCTTCATGACCTCTTTTGCCTTTTTGTTCATGGACGCGTAATCCAGCAGAAATCCCTTCTTGTACCACTTATTAATAAAAATATTGTCTGTAATGCTGAGCAGTTTTTCCATGTTCAGCTCCTGGTACACACAGGCAATTCCCGTATCAATAGCTTCCTGGGGGTTTTTAAAATGACACTCTCTGCCATCGAACAAGATCTGTCCCCTGTCCGGCTGGTGAACGCCGGTAAGCACCTTGATCAGCGTAGATTTTCCCGCTCCATTCTCACCGATCAGTCCCAGGATCTCCCCGGGCTTTACTTTCAGCTGCATATTGTCAAGAGCTACCACACCCGGAAATGTCTTTCGGACATCTTTGAGTTCCACAATATACTCGCTCATAATACCTCCTCCCTCGGACTGAATGAGAAGGCATACCGGATATCTGCTTTTTCCGGTATGCCATTCTCACAACCCGACTGTTACTATTTGCCGAAGCACAATCCTGTGATCACAGCTCCCTGCAGCGGCCTGCTGAATTATTTGCCGATATAGGAATTCAGCTTATCCAGTCTGTC
>JBMNPN010000197.1:0-2753 GCA_050943615.1 Coriobacteriales bacterium | reverse complement strand
TATGCGTCTTTACCGTGTGAATCGAGATCCAGAGCTCCTGCTGGATATAGGAGGCGTTGCGTCCACGGGCGAGATAGCGGAAGACCTCTGTCTCGCGCTGCGAGAGGTCGTGCTCTTCGGCAATCCTCGTGATGTGGTCCTCCCACAGCTCCGCGGCAGTCTCGTCACTGATCGGTTCTGCTTGATTTTCGTCCCCTGCTGTTTCGTCATCTTCGTCTTCTTCGCCCAGGGTTACCTGTCGATAGGGGATGAGCTCGTCGAAATAGGGCATTTCCATAATCGTGAGCAATAGAACGACGATGCCGACTCCCAAGATCAGCACTCCCACGTCTTGGCCGAACTGGTGGTGGACCGCATATCCGCAAAAGAGACCTGTGGCAAGACCAAGGTAAAGCGAGACACGGTTGATTCCGACGTAGAAGGTGAAGTCCGTCTTGAGCTTCTTTGCCCAAGAAAACGAGAAGACCATGAATCCGAACTCGACGATGTTGAAGCCTGCCAAAGCGAGGATCTGGGCAATGTACTGACCGACGATACGCGCCTGGTCGATGCCGGATGCGGTGGAAATCGTGAAGAACAGCATCAGGAAAAGCCCTGCGAACAGCAGGGCGGTGCTTGCCGGCTGCAAGGTGAAGATGCCGTTTTTCTTGAGGTACTTCATAGGCATGAATATGACCACGACGGCGGAAAGCGCGGCACCGAGTATCGGCCAGCCCGTGTTGAGCACGAAGGTGATGCTGTGTCCTGTCGCGAAGATGCCCTGACAGATTCCGAATGCCAGACCGTAGACGATGAAATGCACGTTTTGCGAGACGAGCTCGCCGAGACGCGGACGTTCCTCGTATTCCTTCGGTCTGCTGTTGCCGGGATGCGCGTCCGTTTCGTTTCTGTTTCGCAGTATCAGCATGCCGTTTGAGAGCAGTGGAAGAATGCAAGTCGCGATGCTGAGGAGCGGGGATTGCAGAAAGCTGATGAAGACGGCTAGCACGCTGCCCACTCCCATGTTGAAGGCAAGGTTGCGATAGCTGTATGCCCCCGAGGCGTCGTGCTTGGGCATTTCCAACCAGGGAAAGATGAGCCAGGCGCCTCCAAAGCCGAGCAGCACGTAGCAGAAAATCTGCCAGGGCAGTGGGGTTCCACCCGAGAAGGCGACGAGCAGGCTTGCAATCGTCGCGAGAAGCGCGATGCAGATGTTCACGAGATTCCAACGTGTGGCACTGCGCCTGAACATGCGGTTAATTATCTTGTCCGGCAGCACGCTCAAGATGCCGTATGTCACTGCAAGTGCGGCGTAGAGCGAGAACTGCAGCCAGAAATGGCGCCCGTCGAGAGGGGGAGAGCTCAAGTTGAGCGCAGCTGAAAAGAGCATGAGGAAGTGCCAGGAGCACATGATGCAAAAACCCGTGAGCGAGTACTTCTGCTCGTCGGGCTGGCCAGTGCTGCTGCTTGCTGAGATGTCAGCTGTCTGTGAGAGTGTTTCGCTGCCTGATGGCACTCCCGAATGCCTCCTCTATCAATCCCCAAATGCCGCATGAAGGAAGATACGGCTTGATGAGCTCTTGAAAATTCTATCACGTAATAACGCTAGGCGTATGAGTCCTATAGCCAACAGTATGACGTCTTTACCTGTGTATTTGCACGTTGTGCCCGTTCAGCTTCATTCTCGCTTGCGAGTAAAGAAATTTTCGAATCACATCTTGAAAACTATTGAATGAAGAGCACAAGCGTTTATCATTTCAATTGTTAAACCGAGGAGGGTGCAAGGTCCTGTTTGCAGGACCGGTTATCCGTCTTTCGGCTCTTCGATTGCCCTTTTCACTACTAGTATTTAGTGAATAGGGGCGTGTCTGGGATCGTAGAGCTCGGGAACTTGGCTTGTGTTGCAGCTCCCGCAAAGACAGGTACGTTCTTGCGTGTTTCCTTTCGGTTGGAGCAGTTTCGGTGCGCTCAGTTGCTCATCGAAAATGTTGTGCCTGCTCAGAACAGGCAGCTCGCGGAATATTTCAGTAGGATTTGTATTGCAGTGAGAGCAAGCTGTATTACAATCTCTGCATAGGGCAGATTAAATGCATGAGCTTATAGTCTGCCCAGTATTTCGAAGGTGTCCTGTTCTTGCGGGACATGTGCCGTCTGCGAGCGAGTGCCTATATGGCTGGATAATCGAGCCATATCGCGCGTAGCCGGTTTCGGTACCTCTCATAACGAGAGGCAGAGACAAAGGAGTAAGCATGTGTTTTAGGCCTGCAGGTGTCGAGATCGACATCAACTGCCCGTATTGTGGCAAGAAGCTGCCGGTTATCGGCAACACTGTTCTCAAGAAGTGCCCCTTCTGCAAGAAGGAGTTCACTGAGGACGACATCAACAAGATGAAGTCCATGGCTGGTGGAGCCGGCGCCCCTGGCGCTCCTGGTGCTCCTGCTGCTCCTGGCGCTCCCGGTGCTCCGGCTGCCCCCGGTGCTCCTGGCGCCCCCAAGGCTCCTGGCTCCAAATAAGAAGCTCGCTTCTTATCGGTTGTAACGTCGAGTAGGTTCAGGTCCGTCGTTTCACGTGTTCGTGTCTGAGAGGTGTACGTCCATCCGGGAGTCTCACCGGAAAATGGGGAACACGGTGAATCAGGTCTTTTCCTAGACAGGCGCCCAATCGAGCGTACTTGGCGTTTTGGGTGATCGAGATTCATCGGGCGAACTGGGGAGTTCGTCCGATGTGCACCCAAATACAACATGGATTTCTTTCTAGTGGAAAACCGACAATTT
>JBMNPN010000196.1:0-2803 GCA_050943615.1 Coriobacteriales bacterium | reverse complement strand
CAGCTCGCGAGCGTAGCCATGGTCTGGTGGTAGAGCAGGCTGTACGGCAGCCTCCCCTCGCGCACGGGCTCCACCCACCGCTTCTCGAGGTAGAGTTGCACGAGGGCGATGCCCTGCAGCAGCTTCCAGGGGACGGTCTCGGTCACAAGCTCGCGAGGCGTGGGCGGGTCCTCGCGCATGACGAACCACATCTCGGGAGGCTGCCCGCGGCGACCGGTGCGCCCCATGCGCTGCAGGAAACCCGAAACCGTGAAGGGGGCGTCGACCTGGAACGCCCGCTCGAGTCGGCCGATGTCGATGCCGAGCTCGAGGGTGGCGGTCGTGCAGGTCGTGAGGTTCACGTCTTCGTCGCGCATGAGCTCCTCTGCCGATTCACGAAAGCTCGAAGAGAGGTTGCCGTGGTGGATGAGGAAGCGGTCGGGCTCGTTGTTCTTCTCGCAGTAGCCGCGCAAGGTGGAGCAGACCGCCTCGCACTCCTCGCGCGAGTTGGTAAAGACGAGGCACTTGCGGTTCCGAGTGTGCTCGAAGATGTAGCCGATGCCCGGGTCGGCGTTCTCGGGCGCGATGTCATCGGCAGGCTCCTCACCAGTTAGCTCTATGTCAGTGGGCCTTTTCGTCGAACCGGCTGCACCTTTATTTTCGGCATCGCCTGCATCTGCAAGGGCGAGGGTCTCTTCTGGGGCACCCGTGCTCACTGGTACCAGGTCCTCTACCTGCGCTTCCACATCGAGCGGACCTTGCGCCTTGAAGTGCAGGCGCGTCGTCTCCTCGGAGGCCTGCGGCCCATAGGTGTAGAAGTGCTCCATGGAAAGGCGCCACGTCGGGTGCGCATCGGGAACTTTCGGCACCATGCAGCCGCGCCCCGAGCCGGATGAGAGTACGCGTGCCGCCGATTCGGGGTCGCCGATCGTCGCGGAAAGGCCGATGCGCCTCGGCTTGCAGCCTGCCATGCGGGAGAGCCGCTCTATCAGGCACAGCGTCTGGGCGCCGCGGTCGCCGCGCAGCAGCGAGTGCATCTCGTCGATCACGACGTAGCGCAGGTCGCCGAAGAGCTTGGGGATGGCGGCATGGCGGTGCAGCAGCATCGACTCGAGCGACTCGGGCGTGATCTGCAGGATGCCGCTCGGGTGCTTCATGAGCTTTGCCTTGTGCGAGGCAGAGACGTCTCCGTGCCAGTGCCAGACGGCGATGTTGCCCTCGGCGCACAGGTCGTTCAAGCGGTAGAACTGGTCGTTGATGAGCGCCTTCAAAGGCGCGATGTAGAGCGCGCCAATCGAGGAGGGCTCGTCTTCCCAGAGCTCGGTCAGGATGGGAAAGAAGGCCGCTTCGGTCTTTCCCGAGGCCGTCGTCGAGGTCAAAAGGACGTTTTCGTCGGTGTCGAAGATCGCCTGCGCCGCGGCGACCTGAATCGCGCGCAGCTCTTCCCAGTCGTGCTCGTATACGAAGTCCTGCACGAACGGCGCGAACCGGTCAAAGACGCTTGCCAAGAATCCTCCTTCTACCCTTCGCTTAAGCCCTCAGAGCCTGAACTCGGCGTAGCCTGGTGCCACGTCGGAGTCTCCATCCTCGTTCTCGCCGCCATAGCTTGCGTGCTTGAAATCGTCCGAACCCAAAAGATCGGCCACGGATAAGCCCGGGTTCTGGAAGCGGATGTCGAGCAGCTCGATGAAGTCGCGGATGACCTCGCGCGGTGTAACGTGGGTGTCTGATCCCACGCGCGAGAGCTCGAGCTCGAGGAAGGTCGCGAGGTCGTCTTCAGTCAGGTCGCGTTCGTAGCCGTAGAGCCCCGCGTGGATGTCTGCGAGCTTCTCGATGAGCACCATGAGCTCCTCGGGCGTGAGCGGCTGCAGGCGGATGACAGGCGCCATGAGGTCGGCATGTCCCTCGCGCCCGAAGCGCCCCTGGGTGAGACGCGAGCGCAGCGCCTCGTAGGAATATAACCCGCGGCGACGGTCCTCCACGCACTGCGGGGTTCCGCCCATGATGATCCCCAGATACTGCGCGCGGCCCTGGAGCGTGTCATTGTACATGGTGAGGAGCTTCTCGTAGTTGTACTGGCGCGATATGGCGTTCGGAATCTTGTAGAGGTTGACGAGCTCGTCGACGAGCACCACGAGTCCCTCGTAGCCGGCACCGCGCAAGAAACGGGCGAAGAGCTTGAGGTAGTCGTACCAGTCGTCGTCGGTGATGATGACGTTTACTCCGAGGTCGGCCTTTGCCTCGGTCTTGGTGCGGTACTCCCCGCGAAACCAGCGCACGACGTTTGCGCGCGTGTCGTCATCGCCTGCAAGGAATGCCTGGTAATAGGCGGAGAGCAGGCGCGCGAAGTCGAAGCCGTGGACCATCTCCTGCAAATCGCGCATGACCGAATAGATCTCCTGTTCGACCAGATCGGGGAATTCAGGTGCATCCGGCTTGACGCCCGAGGACGCGACCTCGGATTGCACGTTCGAGATCCAGCGGTCCAAGACGAGCGTGAGCGCGCCGCCCTCGGGGCGCGTCTTGGTCGAGAGGTTCGAGATGAGCTCGCGGTAGGTGGCAAGACCCTGACCCTTCGTGCCCTGCAGCCTGCGCTCGGGGGACAGGTCGCAGTCGGCGACGACAAAGTTCTTTCCCATCGCGTGGTTCCTGATGGTCTGCAAAAGAAAGCTCTTCCCGCTGCCATAACGGCCAACGATCACGCGAAACGAGGCGCCACCCTGCGAGACGAGCTCGAGGTCGCGCAAGAGCGCCTCGATCTCCGCTTCGCGTCCAACGGTGATGTAGGGAAGCCAGATCCGGGGAACGACACCGCCTTTGAGCG
>JBMNPN010000195.1:0-2829 GCA_050943615.1 Coriobacteriales bacterium | reverse complement strand
TCCAAAATTGTAATGACCTTGCCATCATCGAAGATGTCGTCGCAGCCCTCTGCCAGAAGAATATTAACCATCAGTTTGATGATGTCTCTACCGGTGTAGTGATCACCGGCTTCAGCATTCTCAGAAAAACGGCGAATCAGGTCCTCAAAGATATATCCCATCTTCACGTTGTCAATCGTACGTGGATTCAGATCAAGTTCTGAAAATGCCTTCACGACAGCCAGCAGACGATTGTTCTTGTCCATCTTCGTGATCTGCTTCTTGAAATCCAGCCCCTGTGCCTCGGACAGAAGAATATTCTGTACATTCGAGGAAAAGCCCTGAATGTATGATACGAAATTGTCTGCCAGATGGTCTGGATCATTGCATAACTCAGCAAGCGTGAAACGGCTTGTGTTATAAAACTGAAATCCAGAGATACGATACATAGCTTTTTCCGGATAATTAGGATTCTTCTCATACTGCTCGACAACCTTTTCCTTTGTCGGCTCCAGTGCACATTCAAATCTGCGGATGATCGTCATCGGGATGATGACGTCTTTGTATTTGTCACTCTGGTATGGTCCACGCAGCTTGTTGGCAATAGACCAGATCATATTTGTTTCTTCCGATACATCTACCGGGGTATCATCCCACATGGCATCTATAACTTGATGTTCTGACATTATTTATTCTCCATTCGTTGCAGCAATACCAGCTGCTTTATTACTATTGTCGATAATCCAAACTTTAACTTCTCTTCTTAACAGCCGCAGTCATCATGTCATAGTGCTGATCCTGATGCATAACGTAAAATATCTGTTTGAACACTTGCTTATACAAATTCACATCATCGTAATCTTCAACAACGAAATTCAGTCCGTCTGTAATACCATTCGGATTATTAATGTAGGCGAGCATTGTTGATGCCAATTCATAATCCGTCATGTCTGGCTCTCCTCCGGGAACTTCTTTGATAAAATTCTTCCTGTTTTCTGGATCTTCGAGAAGTTGCTCTCGCAAGCTCGTTCCTTCGTATCCGCAAAGCTGTAAAAAATACGTCTCAAGAATTCTGCGCATGATGTTGAGCGCCGGAATAACAGTATCGGCATCTCGCAGTTCTTCCCACAAAGCCGCATAAGAGCTTTGCACTGGATTATAGTTTTCAAGCTCGGTTTTTGCGTTGTCCTTCGGCCGTTCGCATATATGAACTTTTGAGATATTACCGGCTTTACGGATAATATAAAATGTGGTGCAGTCGTAATATCCGACCTGCTGGTAGGTAATTTCTCTGTGGAAATACACATTATGTGTCAGAATAAAGATCTGCTTGATGTAATTTCCCGGCACCTTTGGATTTTTCCATTCCGTATTATTTCGGCAGACGTTAATCATTTCCCGTACGATAGCGCTAACAAGGAAGAGCGCGGTGCTATCCATACTGGATACCGGATCGTCGATGACTACGATCTTGTCCTTCTTTTCCTCGCTGCTTTGACTACCGCGTACAATCTGGTAAAAATACAGGAATGCTATAAAATTCCGCTCTCCTTCACTAAGATTTTCAGCAACCTCACCGGTATCACGGATGACCTCATAATGATTCTTATTATTTTCACATTCACGAATATGAAATCCCTGAAATCCCGAATCCTTTAAAATCTTATTGATACCGTCAACCGCTGCCTGCGTATTTACAACCTGCAAATTGAGCGCAGCTATTTCCGTAGTGAGGTCTCCGATTGCCTTTTTCAGTTTTCGACCTTCATCCTCAAGTTTTTTTACAGCTTCTTCCTGCGTTTTCTTTTCCGCAATATAATCCTTGATATCGTCCTTAAGTAAAAACGCGAAATACTCAATGGCTTCCTTCTTACATTTTGTCTTACTGGTTCTTTTGGCATTTACGACGTCATTGTTTGCTTTGATCTTCTTGTTGATAATGTCTATTATGTCGCCAATTTCAAGTAAGAGTGAATCCGTATCTTCAAGTGAAACAATCTTTGAAGGTTCTTTTACCTTTTCGGCAAGTCTCCCGGAATTGATGTCAATTTTACTTTTCAAAAGACTCAGCTTTGATTTATATTCTTCAAGCTCGGCGTCCAATCCCGGCATAGGGTCTCCAAGGTTTGCTTCAAGATTCTGAACAATCCCCCGTGTTTCCCGGTCATATGTACTTTGGAACTTACTTATTTCGGAAACGTTTTCCTGATATTGGGAATCAAAACACTTCCGAATATCGTCTTCAAATGTGGTCGGCAGATCTCGATGACAGAATGGGCACTTACCATCTGAATTCGGTACGAAGTGTGTATAACCTTGGCGCACCCAGTCGGTCGCCTGTATTTTCCTTACGAATTTAGCAAAATCAGTATTGGCACTGCTGACTACAACTGTAGCCAGTAGATCTTTTCCTGGGAGTTTTCCATATGTAGTTGAACTGTCTGCCCGGCGAAACTCACTATACGTCCGAGAATTCGCATCAAACGCCACATCACAAAGCTGTTTTAATTCCTCTAATTTATGATCGGTAGGATTATTCTCAGAAAGTATTGCTTCTACGAATCCTCGTTTTTGTTTCTTACCTTCCAGTGCCTTATCTAAAGCAGCGCGTTCTTTAGCTGTTTTCTTGAAACACTCGTCCTGAAATGTTGAAAGAAGTGTCCCGACTCCATCTTTCTTTGTATGCCAGTCTTCCTGTACCTTCGTAAAAGACTCGTTGAGATTATCTTTTTCTTTACTCTTCTTATCTATCTGGCTCTGTACGTCTTTGTTGATTTTATTGAAAATAAAAACGCCAGGGAGATCACCATAATTTGAGAAGTTATCTTCTACGAAATCACGGTTATACAC
>JBMNPN010000194.1:0-2830 GCA_050943615.1 Coriobacteriales bacterium | reverse complement strand
GGTACCTGGACCCCGGGGCGGATTCGGTGACCTTCCACCGCGAGGCGATCTGGTCCGTCGACAATGCGCGCCGCCTGGCAGAGCGCATCCGCGCCGCCGGGGCCAAGGCGGGCATCTCGATCAACCCCGAGACGGCCGTCTCGCAGCTCGAGGGCATCGTCGATGCGGTCGACCTCGTTCTGATGATGAGCGTGCACCCGGGGTTCGGCGGGCAGTCCTTCATCGAGACGACGCCCGAGCGCATCTCCGAGCTCGTCGAGCTTTGCAAGAAGACGGGCGCCGACCCCATCATCGAGGTCGATGGCGGTATCAATGTGAAGACCGCCCCGCTCGTGGTCGAGCGCGGCGCCGACATGCTCGTCGCCGGAAGCGCGATCTTCAAGGCGAACGACCCCGCAGGGGCTCTGAAGGCGATCCGCGATGCACGAGCCTGAGCCGACGGGGCGCGTCTACCTCGACTACGCCGCCACGGCGCCGTTCGATGAGCGGCTCGTCGAGGCGCTGGCCTCCTCGTCGTGGGCGAATGCGAACGCGCTGTATTCAGAGGGACGCGCCGCGGCAGCCCAGCTCGAACAGGCTCGCAGCTCCCTTGCGAAAAGCCTCGGCGCCCATGCTCCCTTCGAGATGGTTTTCACCTCGGGCGGCTCCGAATCGGATACAACGGCGCTCACAGGGCTTTCAAGTGCGGTTCCCGGGGCGAGAAAGACGCATGTCGTCGTCTCGTCGATCGAGCACGACGCGGTGCTCAACTCCGCGAAATCCCTGAAAGCGCGGGGACTCGTCATCGACAAGATCGATCCCGATGCTTCGGGCATCGTACGTCCTGCTACCCTCGAGAAGATGCTCTCGGACATCGATGAACGGGGGGATGCCTGCACACTCGTGGTAGTCCAGGCCGTGAACAACGAAGTCGGGACCGTGCAGCCAATCCGCGCCCTGGTCCGAGTGGCGCATGCGCACAGGGCGCGCTTTTTCACAGATGCGGTCCAGGCGCTCGGCAAGCTGCCCTTGGACCTGGAGGAAAGCGGGGTCGATGCGGCGTCGTTTTCCGCCCACAAGATCGGTGCCCCCAAGGGGGTGGGCGCGCTCTACCTGCGCCGCGGCACGCGCATCGCGCCGCTCGTCTATGGGGGCGGCCAGGAATCTGGCATGCGCTCGGGCACGCAGAACGTTGCCGGCGCGCGCGCCTTTTCACGTGCCGTCGAGCTTGCCTCAGAAGAGCGCATCGATACCTGGATGCATGTCGCCGCCCTCAACGCCGCCGTGCGCGAGGGCGTGAAGAGAGGCTCCTTTGCCCATGCGCTTGCCCCGACGCTTGCCGGCGATCCGAGCGGCCCGGACGAGCCGCTTCTCGAGACCGGCGGGCGCGTACCGCACATCCTCTCGTTTCTCTGCGAGGGCCTCGAGGGCGAGACGCTCGTCTTGCGCTGCGACAGCGCGGGCATCGCCGTTTCGGCGGGCTCTGCCTGCTCGAGCGGGTCTTTGGATCCGAGCCACGTGATCTTGGCACTCGGCATCCCGCGCGAACGCGCCTTTGGCAGTCTGCGCCTCTCCTTTGGGCGGGAATCGACCGAGGCGGACGTCGCGTGTTTCATCGCGGCGCTGCCGGAGGTGCTGCGCTGAGATGGTTCTCGTCGACTGCCACACGCACTCGGAACTTTCCGGGCACGGCTCGGGAGGCATCGAGGACATGGTCCGCGCCGCAGAAGAACGCGGGCTTTCCACGCTGGTGCAGACCGAGCACCTATGGCTTCCCGAGACGCTCGACCCGGACCACGAGGACTCCATGGACGGGGAGCAGCAGGCAGGCTACCTGCCCGAGATCTCGCGCCTGCAAGAGCTCTTGTCCGAGCGCGAAAGCGGGCTTTGCCTCGTCGCCGGCATCGAGGCAGACTGGCTCCCGGGGCGCCAAGCAGAGCTCGAGCGCCTGTGCGCACCGTACTCATACGTGCTGGGCTCGGTTCACTTTCTGGACGGGCTTGCCCTCGACTATGCGCCCGATGTGGGAGCATGGGAGGCATTCGGCGTCGATGGCACCTGGGAACGCTATATCGAGACTTGGCTTTCCATGGTCGAAAGCCCCGTGCCGTTCACGGCGTTCTCGCACCCGGACCTGCCCAAGAAGTACGGGCAGTACCCCAGCTTCGACCTGTGCGAAGCGTATGCGGCCATGGCAGAGGCGGTTGCGGTCCGCGGCGGCATGGTCGAGGTCAACACGTCCGGTCTCAGAAAGCCGGTGGGGGAGTGCTATCCCTCGCTGGAGCTGCTGCGCGCGTTTCACGAGGCGGGCGTACCCTGCTCTCTCGGAAGCGATGCGCACCGACCCGAAGAAGTGGGCGCCGGAATCGAGCGCGGGGCCGCGCTCATGCGCGCGGCAGGTTATGAGCAGGTAACGGTTCCCACGCCAGATGGGGACCTGAAATCTATAGATCTGGAGGCATGACATGGAGGCACCCAAGACGGTAGGAGAGCTCGAGCAGGCACTGTTCGAGGCATTTCCGCGCGAGGACGCCGAGGACTGGGACCAGCCCGGCCTTTCGGTAGGGGACCGCGACGCGCTGGTCGGCAAGGTGGCGCTCAACCTCGACCAGAGCGTGGGCGCGGTGCTCGCGGCGGCAGAGGCGGGCTGCAACGTGCTCGTGACGCACCATCCGCCCTTCATCAAGGGAGGACCGACCGAGTTCGGACCGGAGAGCCAGATTACCACGAGCGGCCCGGGACGCATGGTCTTCGAGGCGGCGCGCCTCGGCGTGAACGTCATCGCCATGCACACCAACGCCGACCGCGCCATTGCCACGCGCCACGTCTTTGCCGAGCGCCTGGGGTGCCT
>JBMNPN010000193.1:0-2844 GCA_050943615.1 Coriobacteriales bacterium | reverse complement strand
GCGCGAAGAGCGCAAGCGCCGTCTCGTCCGGTGACTTCGATCCTGCAATCAGCAGCTCGGCGATTTTCCTTGCGGGCTTCGCACCGGTCATGCCCGGTGCGTTGCCCGTGAACTGCGCGATCTTTTAGGGCGTGGCAACGGGTGGGCGCAGGTAGAAGCCCTTTTCGGCCTTCGAGTCTCGCGCGTACTGGGAGCAGAGCTCGAACCCGAGGCACGCAAGGCTGATCGCGTCGAGCCCGTGTGCCTTCTGGACAAAGCAGAATGCGGGCGTGCATATGTAGACGTCGATATCGCCCTCAGATGTTTCAAGGTGCTCGGCGTAGACGAGCGACCCTTCGGGTAGCGGTGTCTCGATTGCGCGGGCACGCGCTCGGGAGCTGCTCCTGCGTCGCTCTCTGTTTGCGACGAGGATGTCGAGGGGGCGGGGAAGGCCGGCAAAGCGGTCGCTTGCCTCCAGAGCCTCGAGCGTCTCTTTTGCCACCGTGCAATCGGCGTTCTGTAAGACGTGCTGGGAGCGTCCTGCATCCAAGAGCTCCTCATCGTGTTTTATCCACGCGGATTTCCAATAGGCGAGCGCCGTGTCGTGGGAGAGTACCAAGGCGGCCATGCTGAGACCCTTTCCAATTCCATGTGCGTCTACAGAGCGAAAAACTAACGATATTGTATTTAATATTTCCAGACTACATCACAATAAATTGAAATTAAATTCTAAATCGAAATAAATATGCAAAAATATGGACCATTTAAGGCTCTCGTACCTTCTTGGCACAGGCGTATCGCTGTGTCGTGGCTAGAATTGAGCCCAACAGAAAAATGGCCGTCGTGTGGGTTGTGCGTGCACGGCGGCAAGATTGGAAGGTCGCTCATGAAGGTACTCATCCCCGAGAAGTTCGCCAAAGAGGGCATCGCCGTTCTAGAAGATGCCGGAATCGAAGTCACGTTCAGGCCCGAGACCACGCCCGAGCAACTGCTCGAGATGATTCCCGAGTACGACGCGCTCATCGTCCGCTCTGCCACGACCGTGACGCGCGAGGTCATCGAGGCGGGCACCAAGCTCAAGATCATCGGGCGCGCCGGTGTCGGCGTCGACAACATCGACCGCGATGCGGCGACCGAGCGCGGCGTCATCGTCTGCAACGCCCCGCTCTCGAACATCGTCTCGGCGGCTGAGCAGACCATGTGCCTGATGCTCGCCGTCGCGCGCAACACGGCGGCCGCGACCGCCTCCATGAAGGCCGGCAACTGGAACCGTTCGGCGTTCACCGGTATGGAGCTGCAGGGAAAGACGCTCGGCATCTTCGGGACCGGCCATGTCGGCCTGCTCGTCGCCGAGCGCGCAGCCGCCTTTGGCATGAAGCTCATCGGCTATGACCCCTACTGCCCGGTCGAGCGCGCGGCGCACTACGGCATCACGCTGCTCGACGACATCGACGAGGTCTGCCGCCGCTCCGACATCATCACGCTGCACATGCCCAAGACCCCCGAGACGACGGGCATGATCGGTTCCAAGCAGCTCAACGAGATGCCCGAGGGCGGCATCGTGCTGAACGTCGCGCGCGGCGGCCTGGTCGACCTCGACGCGCTTGCCACGGCACTCGAAACCGGCCACATCGGCGGCGCGGGCGTCGACGTGTGGGAGCATGAGCCCGTCAAGGATTCCCCGATCCACGGCTTCGACAACGTGACCATCACACCGCACCTGGGCGCCTCCACGCACGAGGCGCAGACGCGCGCAGCCACGCAGATCGCCGAGTACGTCATCGCAGGGCTGCACGGCAAGACCGTCAACACCGTCGTCAACGCCTCGCGCATCCCCGAGCAGGTCATGCAGGCGGTGAGCCCCTTCATGCCGGTCTGCCAGAAGGTCGGCGAGCTCGTCGCGCAGATGTCCAAGGGCAACATCTCCAAGGTCAAGCTCAAGGTCGCAGGCGAGCTTTCCAAGACCGACCCGAGCGTTCTGGGGACGGCGGCGCTCGCGGGCATCGTCTCGCAGGGCAGCGAGGTCCCCGTCAACATCATCAACGCGGGCTATCTGGCAGAGCAGCGCGGCATCGAGATCGAGACTATCACCGACCCGCTGAGCTCCGTGTACCCCTCCTACGTGCAGTTCTTCGTCGAGACGTCCAAGGGCGAAATCGAGGTCGCCGCGACGACCTCCTTTGGCAGCGAGAGCCCGCGCATCATCGACATCATGTACTACTCGGTCGACTTCACCATCGAGGACACGCTCATCATCATGGAGTACGTCGATGGCCCGGGCCGCATCGGCAAGCTCGGCACGATTCTGGGCGACGCCGGCATCAGCGTCGAGTCCATGCAGATCGCGAACAACCCCGAAAAGGAGACCGCGACCGTGCTCATGAACGTCGACCGCCCGGTTCCCAACCGCATCCGCGATGACCTCATGCGCGCCGTCGACTGCAAGAATGCCTGGTTCCCGGAGCTGTAGGGTTCTAGTCCAGCGCTAAGCAGGTATTAGAAGCGCCGTCGCCAGATGATGAGGTCTGGCGGCGGCGCTGTGCGTGTGGAGCTCCCTTACGTGTGCGCGCACCAAGGGGAGTTCTGCACACCGTGCATCGAAGCCATCCTCGTGGTCGACCACCAGGCGCCCCTCGATGCAGAAAACGCATCGAACCCGCCTACGTGGGCGAGCAACTGGCCAGAAAGCGCATCGAACTCCCTTACGTGGTCGACCACCAAAGCCCCTTCGATGCAGCCGGCGCCGAACCCTCCCACGTGGTCGACCACCAACGCCCTCTCGATGCAGAAAACGCATCGAACCCAGCCACGTGGGCGAGCAACTGGCCAGAAAGCGCATCGAACTCCCTTACGTGGTCGACCACC
>JBMNPN010000192.1:0-2875 GCA_050943615.1 Coriobacteriales bacterium | reverse complement strand
AACAAAGAGATCTCAGAAGACGGGAAATACGGCAAGTTCGTTATCGAACCGCTGCAGAGAGGATACGGAACAACTATCGGGAACGCAATGAGACGTGTGCTCCTGAGCTCACTTCCGGGTTCAGCCGTTACATCTGTACGTATAGACGGAATACTCCACGAATTTTCAACTATTCCAGGAGTAAGAGAAGATGTTACGGAAATAATCCTCAACCTCAAGCAGATCGCTTCAAGACTCTACACGGATGATCCGGAAGGACTCACAGCTGTAGTAGACGTTACAGGCCCTAAGGAACTCACAGCCGGCGACATAGACGGCGGTCCGGACCTCAAGATCTGCAACCCTGATCTCCACATCGCGACGCTCGATGATTCAGCTCACGTTTACATGGAGATCCATTTTGCGAACGGACGCGGATACATCACCGCTGACGAGAACAAAAACGAGGCAGCGCCTATCTCAGTCATTCCTGTAGACTCGATCTTCACTCCAGTCCGCAAGGTGAACTTCAACATCCTGCCTTACAAGGTAGGTAAGGGAGACATCCTTGAGCTCGAGCTGTGGACAGACGGTTCTGTAACTCCTGAAGAGGGAGTTTCGATCGCTGCGAAGATCATGCAGGAGCATCTGAATCTGTTTGTATCTCTTGACGATACCGCAAGCGGTATGGAGATCATGGTAGAAAAGGAAGAAGGAAAGAAGGAGAAGGCACTCGAGATGACTATCGAGGAGCTCGAACTTTCAGTCCGTTCCTTCAACTGCCTCAAACGTGCAGGTATAAATACTGTTGACCAGCTCACTCAGAAGAGTGAAGACGACATGATGAAAGTAAGGAACCTCGGAAAGAAGTCCCTCGACGAAGTCAAGAACAAGCTGGCAGAGCTCGGCCTCAGCCTCAGGAGCGAGGACTGATAGAACCTCAGAGGTATTTATCGCACGTTAAAAAGAGAAATTACACCGGAAAACCGGTTTGCTTTGATCATTGGGAAAGGAGGCTGTGATGCCTGGATACAGAAAGCTTGGCAGGGAATCCGCCCACAGAAAAGCCATGATGAGAAATCTCGTGACAGATCTGTTCAGAGAGGGCAGGATCACAACAACAGACACAAGAGCCAAGGAAGCTGGCAGAGAAGCTGAGAAGCTCATCACGATCGCAAAGCGCGGCGGACTTCATGCAAGAAGACAGGTCCTCGCTTACGTATACGATGAAGCTGTTGTAACAAAGCTCTTTGAAGAGATAGCTCCTAAATACGAAGAAAAGCACGGTGGATACACAAGGATCCTCAAGCTTGGACCTCGCAGAGGCGATGCCGCTGAGATGGCATTCCTGGAGCTCGTATAATAAGCTTTAACTGGAAGTTAAGCCGTCTTCAACTCTGATGAGTTGAGGGCGGTTTTTTATTTGATCTTTTAAGTGCGCGTTATCGAAAGCGGCCTTTCGCAGATAGATGCTGCTCCTGGCAGGGAAAAAATGGGATAATGTGGGAAAATACTGCGAAAACATGATAATTTGGATATTTTTTCATGTCTTTTTGACCAGTGCATTCATTGACAAAAAAGTCCCGCCGGTTTATTATGGAATTGCAATTGAATATGCGTTTTATGTTCTCCCGAGAGGGAGCTAAGAGGGAAGCAGGTGAAAGGCCTGCGCGGTCCCGCCACTGTATGTGGGGAGCAGACTTCATGAATTTATCCACTGACTTTAACAGGTCGGGAAGGATTTGAGGGATGTGCCGATCCACGAGCCAGGAGACCTGCATAAAATGTCTGTAAACGGCGGAGAACCAGTTAAGCAGACAAAGCATCAGCGAATACGGGCTGTGGGCGATTAGCCGCAGCTCTTTTTGTGTGTTTCCTGCAGCTGTGGCGCCCCAATTGCTTTTCATTCTTTTTCATCAGAGGCAGGACCCGTCACCCTGCCTCATTTATTTTTTTAAATAAAAATTCACATTCCAGGGGAGACAGAGCCCATGCTGCCGCCTTGTAAACAGACGTCCTTTTTGATAAACTGTCATAAGTATCGCATTAAAAACGGAGGTAGTTGATTTGGCTTTAGAAGACCTGAATGACAAGCAGCTGGAGGCTGTAAAACAGATAGACGGACCGCTTCTCATACTGGCGGGAGCAGGCTCCGGCAAGACGAGCACGATGACTAATAGGATCGCTTACATGGTGAGCCAGGGCATCGCTCCGTACAACATCCTTGCTGTGACATTCACTAACAAAGCGGCTCAGGAGATGAGAGACAGAGTGGAGGCGCTCATAGGACCGCAGCGCGGCATGTGGATCATGACGTTCCATGCGATGTGCCTCAGGATACTCCACGCAGACGCGGAAAAATTAGGTTACAAGCCGAATTTTGTCATTTACGACACTTCAGATCAGAAGACTCTCGTAAAAAATATAATGAAGGAAAAGAACATAAGCGATAAGGAGTTCCAGCCGCAGGCCATACTCTCTGCGATAAGCAAGTGCAAGGAATCCGGACGCAAGCCTTCCGACATGCATATCGAGGATATGCATGACGCGAGATCGAAGGCTGTAGCGATCGTTTATGCTGAATATCAGAAGAGACTCAAGGCGAACAACGCCATGGATTTTGACGACCTGCTCGTAAATACTGTGGACCTCTTCAGAGAGCACAAAGATGTGCTCGCGAAGTATCAGGAACGCTTCCAGTACATCATGGTAGACGAGTATCAGGACACGAACCATACGCAGTACATGCTCATCACGATGCTCGCGGCGAAGCACCATAATCTCTGCGTAGTCGGCGACGATGACCAGTGCATCTACGAATGGCGCGGAGCTGACATAAGGAACATACTCGACTTCGAGAAGGATTTCAAAGAAACGAAGATCATCAAGCTCGAGC
>JBMNPN010000191.1:0-2877 GCA_050943615.1 Coriobacteriales bacterium | reverse complement strand
TGTGAAGGCTTTTTCGAGGATACCGCTCTTCAACACATCTGTGATGGCCTGTGATGCCCTTTGTTTCAGCGCATGGATCTCAACCCGCTCTTCTTTTGTAGGATATGAAAAATAGACCAGATCCTGGTGAGGACAGAGCGTCTTTTGCCCTACCAATTGAGGGATGGAGATCTCTGCATCGATTGGTCCGCAAAGATCCGTATACTTTTTCCACTCTGTAGGAGAACTGTCATACGGCGGTGTAGCAGTAAGTGAGATTACAGTGACTTTGTCCCCCAACTCATCCAATAGCTTGGTGATGGATCTGTGCCATTCTGTACGAAGGTGATGAGCTTCATCCAGGCATATCGTTGTAATATGCTTCTGCTTCATAATAGCGGCTACATCGAGCCGGGATGACGCAGCTGATTTGCTCAGACCATTTTTACCTTCTTGTTCTTCCGGCTCTTCTTCGTCCCTCTCTTCCGCTCCCTTTCCGGACATCGCCGCATAGAGGGCCTGGCAGGTGATGCATGTGATTGTTCCGGGATCTGAAATATGGCAGGAAATGTACGCTTCCGGATTCTCTCCCTCCGGCAGAAAGGCATCGGTAAATCGCTCGCCCCACTGCTGGCGAATCGTAATGGACGGCGTTAGAATGAGCGCCGGGTTTCCTAAACGGCAGATCAGTTCCAGTCCCAGTGTGGTTTTTCCTGACCCCGGAGCTGCCACTATATGGATTTTCCCATCCTCCAGATAGCTTTCCGCGTCATCCAGAATTTTTTGCTGATAATTGCGAAAGGTTCCCTGAAATCTTAATTCACTGAGTTTCAAATCTTCTCTACTCCTGCAGAATCAGTCCTCTTCATCCGGTTTCTTCGTGCGCTTCCGTCTGCCGGCAGAAACAGAAACACGCCTGTCAGAAGCTCCGGCAAAACGGCATAGATCAGAAATACGCCGACGAAAAGTTAAACATTCGGATCACCCCAGAAGCCTGATACACGAGTCGATAAGTATTCTGCTGGCTGTATTTATTATATCGTTGCTGATCGTTGATGACAACGTGTTTTCCAGCTCTCAGTTTCGGGCAGATAATGCTGCAATGTATCCTGACTTTCATGATATCGTCTAAAAAAGCAAAATAAAGAGAGCAGTAAAGTAATCAACAAAACCACTTCTGCTCTCTGCATAAAGAAGATAAACTCTGCGTTCTGCATTTAACGGATTCACTGCAACGCAGTTGCCTACACCTGAAAGGAGATTTTCTATGGCATCCTATTGCATAGCATTTTCTTACATACAAAAAAACAGTTAAACAGCCTGATGTTCCCTTAAGATGCAGTCGATACCGACGGCAAGTGCAAGAATGATTCCGACGATAACCATCTGCAGATAAGAGGTCACATTCATCAGATTGAGACCGAGTATCAGAAATTCAATAATTAAAACACCGGCAATCACGCCTGAAATTCTGCCGGTGCCTCCCATTACGGATACACCGCCCAGGACGACAAAGGTTATGATGATAATGCTCTCATAGCCAGAATTAAAAAATATAGATGTATCGCCATAAGCATAGAACATCATGATTCCAGAAAGCCCGGAAAAGAATCCGGACAGAACATAGGCGATATACTTTGTACGGTAATGCCGGATATCCGATAATTCGGCGGCTTTCTCATTTTCCCCGATTACATAACAATTACGTCCCAGAGAAGTCTTATTCAGAATCATCCACCCGGCAAGAAAACAGAGAATTACGATAAATACACTGCCATACCACGGAAAACCAATAACTGATGAGAATTCATTCGTAATTGGATGGCCTTCGGAGAACTGGTAAGAGACTCCCGTAAAAATGGTCTGTGTCGCGAGTGTTGCAATCATGGCAGGTATCCGTATTGTCGTAATCATAAATCCATTCAACAATCCGATTAAAACCGCACCTGCCAATGTCAGCAGAGCTGCAGGTAAAACAGGAACATTGTGGTAAACCATTAACCAGGAAAAGAAAAATTCCGCAAACAAAATAACGGAACCGACAGAAAAATCTATTCCCCCGATTACAATCACAAATGTCATTCCGACGGCTGCTATTCCGATTGAAGAAATCTGCAGGGCAATGGCCCTCAGAGTAGATGATTTGAAAAGCATCGGATCTTTAGCACCGAAAATGATAACCATGGCAATAAAAACCATCCAGATTGCGTACTGTTTTACGAAACTATTCGGTCTCATCTGTTGTTTCGCCATGCTGTTTTTGTTTTCCGCACGGTTCACTGATTTCTGATTATAAGAGGCCGGACGGGAAATGCCGAATACTTTCGTGTCAGAATTTCTGACATTCAGATTTTCATAGATCATCTATGACTCTTCGCTTTGGGCGTGAACGAAATGTTCAAAACCATATCCATTCCATCCGCGAGCCTTTGAAGAAGCTTAATGGACGGATTTCTGGTTCCATTCTCAAGTCTGCTGATCTTTTGTTTGCGCAATCCCTGTTTTTTCTGCCAGTTCCTTCTGCGTCATATTCTGTGATATACGCGCATCTATGATGGCACGGATGACATTCATTTCCGGCTGCATCTCCTCATATGCTTGCGCAAACCCGGGATCCTTCATCCTGTTATTCTTATATTCCTTAAGTGTCATCTCGAACCTCCTTGTGGCGTTCCAGCCAATCAGCCCGTCTTTCCTTTGCTAGTTTTAGTTCCTTTGGTGGTGTCTTTTGTGTTTTCTTCACAAATCCATTTGTAGCAATAATCTTTTTTCCTATGTAGAAAAAATACAGCACTCTTGTTATATTACTTCCCTGCTTGCAACGCAGTTCAAAAATGCCATCATCCAGATACTCTGAATACGGCATCCGGAGTTCTGTACCTTTTTCCTCCAGCACTT
>JBMNPN010000190.1:0-2905 GCA_050943615.1 Coriobacteriales bacterium | reverse complement strand
CCTGCATGCGCTGGTCGGCGTGCACGTGGCACTTCTTGTACTTCTTGCCGCTGCCGCACCAGCAATCGTCGTTGCGGCCCGGGGTCTCCATCTCGTCGTACATCGAAAGCTTCCTTAGTCTTAATCCGGGGCATACGTGGCTATGCGCGCCCCGCGCGAATGTTCGACTGCATGATAGACGATGCGAACTTCTGCCGTGCCAGCCGTTACGAGAAAGACAAGGAAGCTATTGTCGATGAGCTTATGAGGTTGTTGGGAAGTGCCTAGTAGAAGCGGCGCCCGAGAACGGGGATGTTCGAGCTGCGGCGCGAGAAGATGCGGTGGCGCCTCACGTAGATCGCGTTTCGATTACGGCCAAAGATCCTGGAGAACCACATAGCGCATCCTATCCAATCGCGGGCGCGGCCCCATACCGCGCACCCTATTCACAGGCCGGTTATGCGCATCCGACGCCAGCCGGCCTCAATGCCATGTTCCGCTCCACGCCGTCCGCTCGAACCGCGGGAGTCCTTCCGCCTCGTGCGGCGGATGTTCCCAGTGTTACCCTTGCGACTTTTCGTCCCCTGAGCTTTCGCTGCCGGGAACGACGAGGTCGAAGGGGATACGGTTCTGCGCGACAAGCTGCTTTGTTGCCATGACCACGAAGGTGTTGAAGTTCAACCCCAACGCCTCGAGCTTGGCCGTGGCCTCTTTCTTGAGCTCGTCGTCCATACGTATCGTCGTCGACTTCATCATGTCAAATGCCTTTGGCTGCGTTTGTAGTTCGTTTGCAAATCTAATTGAGTACTTATGGCTGTCTAAATTATATCTATTTTATGTCTTTTCACAAGCATAAATATTGCAGATAGACATCTAATTTGAGGTTGACGGGATTTGCATGTATGCGAAAGGGAGCGTACGGGGAGTTCGAGGAGCGCACACCCGGACGATTCGTCCCTGCGCCGCGATTCTCCAGGCGTGCGCGCGCATACCCGTTCATTCGAGACAGTTATCCCCGCATCGCATCCTCTGCACGCACCAAACGATCAGCCGTGCGCGCGCATACCCGGACAATCTCGACGGTGCGTAAGCCCCGCAGATTCTCTGCTGTCGCTTACTGCCTGGCGTGCGCGCGCATACCCGTTCGATTGCAGCGTCAGGTGTTCCCTGCGTGTCGGCTATTGCTGCAATCTGCTTGGTATGCGCGCGCATACCGGGAGAATCCAGACGTCAGCTCGCACGCATGCTCCTTGAGCAGCCGTCACGCCCCAACCAACACTGCGTATGAAATTGAGAGGAATCTCCCCTAGAGGCAGGCGTCCTCGATGCGCTTTCTGATCTCGGGGATGCCCGTGCCGTCTTTGGCGGAGGTGATCACCATCTGCTCGATGTCGATGCCGAACTGCTTGGCGAGCTTTTGCCGGTTGGAAATCTGCCGGCCGCGCTTGAGCTTGTCGGCCTTGGTGAGCGCGATGAGAAAGGGGTACTCCCCTTCGCGGAGGAACTCAATCATGTCGACGTCGAGCTTTTGCGCGTCCAGGCGGATGTCGACGAGCACGACGACCAGGTTGAAGCTGCGCTCCTGATCGAAGTAGCCCCCGATGAGATCGGCCCAGCGTTGGCGTTCTGCCTGCCCTACCTTGGCAAATCCGTAGCCGGGCAGGTCGACGAACTTCACGCCATCGACGTCGAAGAAGTTGATGTTGGCGGTTTTCCCGGGCGTGCTCGAGACCTTGGCAAGCGCCTTGCGATTGAGGAGCTTGTTCAACAGCGAGGACTTGCCCGCATTGGATCGCCCTGCGAACGAGACCTCGGGGGCGGTCGGTGCAGGAAGTTGCTCGACCGTGCCGTACGACGCCTCGAAGCGCGCCTTTTGATAGTTGATTCCCATACCGCCGCCTCTCATCACTTGCGACCAAGTGCATTTTGCTCCATATTTGGTGAAGCATTATATCGGTCACGGTCGGTGCGTTGCCGTGCATTTTCACGCAAAGGGCGAGCGCCGCTGACATGTCGCAACTCGAAAGAGAGGATTGCATGAAAGACGAGGACTGCATCTTCTGCAAGATCGCCGCAGGGGAAATTCCTACGAACAAGGTTTACGAAGACGAGTACACCATCGCGTTCGACGACATGGAGCCGCTCATGCCCGTCCACACGCTGATCATCCCGAAGGACCACTACCGCGACATCGGCGACAACGTGCCGCCCGAGGTCTACGGGCACGTCTTCTCTACCGTCGTCAAGGTCGCCGAGATCAAGGGGCTGACCGAGCGCGGCTACCGCCTGATGGTCAACACCGGCGAGGATGCCAGCCAGAGCGTCAAGCACTTCCACGTGCACCTGCTCGGCGGCGGTTGGATGCCCCGTCCCAACGACCAGGACTGGGGTCCCAACGCCACCAACGCCGCGGAAATCGCCAAGAAGAAGGCCGAGGAGCAGGGCAAGTAGACCAGCAGCAATCTAGTACGGCTGGCTAGAAAACGAGGGCGCATCCAATTTAAGGGTGCGCCCTCGTTGCGTGCAGAGCCGCCAGTGCGTCTGCTACCTCCACACAAGCGGGGATGTCGTCGGGGCCTCTCCGCCTTCGAGCATCATGTCGAGACGCTCGGCCAGGCGCTCCATGGGAACCGACTCGTCGAAGAGCGGCGACTTCTTTCCGCCGTCGAAGTAGACCAGATACGGGAGCGCGGCGACCAGAAACGCGATGCGCAGGCGCTTGTTGGCGTCGCTGTCCGCGCGGCAGAACTTGACTTTGCCCTCGTAGCGCTTCGAGAGCTCCTCGAAGCGCGGTGCCATGTCGGCGCACGGGCCGCACCACGGCGCATAGAAGTCGATGAGACAGGGAATATCGCTGTTCAGGACCTCATCTTGGAAGTTGTCGTCGGTGAGCTCGGTGACCATTGTCTCCCCTTCCGTTCGCAAT
>JBMNPN010000189.1:0-2942 GCA_050943615.1 Coriobacteriales bacterium | reverse complement strand
CGCTTACCAAGATCAAGGCGGCCATCGAGGCGGCCTACAAGGAAGGCGAGGCAAAGCTCCGCGGAAACGGAAAGACCGTGCCGGCCCTGTCGGCGATCAAGACCCCTCTCCGTGACGGCGACGCAGAACGTCCGGACGATGAGGCTTACAAGAACGCTTACTTCGTCAATGCGAATGCAACCACAGCACCGGGCATCGTAGATGCCGACCTGAATCCGATCCTCACCCGCTCGGAAGTGTACAGCGGCGTTTACGGGCGTGCTTCCATCACCTTCTACGCCTTCAACAGCTCCGGCAACAAGGGCATCGCCTGTGGGCTCAACAACCTGCAGAAGATCCGCGACGGCGAGCCGCTCGGCGGCAAGGCAAGCGCTGAAGCCGACTTCGCAACCGACGACGATGAAGATTTCCTGAACTAAAGGAGGCTGCCATGACCTGGACATACGTTCTCAGCGCACTGACCTTGTCCCTGTATATCATCCTCGCCGTCTTCTGGATCGTCCGCTCGATCATCGACACGGTCGATGACCGCAGGCGCGATAAGGAAAACGCGAAGTGGGAAGCCGAGAAGAAAAAACTCGAGCTTGAGAAAGCACAGCGTGACAAGGAATATCACGACGCGCGGATGAAGGAACTCAACCTGAAATAAGTGAAAGGCAGGCGGTGGGGCATTCTCCACCGCCTGTTTGATTGGAGGCGAAAATGGATACCTTGTCTTTGGATCTGGAGACGTACTCCAGTGTCGACCTTGGCAAATGCGGCGTGTACAAGTACGCCGAATCACCCGACTTCGAAATCCTGCTGTTCGGATATTCCGCCGACGGCGGCGAAGTCAGGACGATCGATCTCGCGCAGGGGGAGAGACTTCCGCCGGAACTCATCGACGCCCTTGTCAGCGACGAAGTCGTCAAATGGGCATACAACGCTAACTTCGAACGGGTCTGCCTTTCCCGCTATCTGCGTGACATGGAAATCAGTCTCGACCCGTTTCACGATGATCACCCGCTGTGTATGGAACGTGCCCGTTTTCTCAATCCTGAAAGCTGGCGCTGCTCAATGGTCTGGGCTTCCACGATGGGACTGCCGCGTTCTCTTGAAGGCGTCGGTGCTGTCCTCGGACTGGAAAAGCAGAAACTCACGGAAGGCAAGGATCTCATCAAATACTTCTGCGTTCCCTGCGCTCCGACGAAATCGAACGGCGGGCGGACCAGAAACCTTCCCTGCCACGCTCCGGATAAGTGGGATGCCTTCAAGCGCTACAACATCCGAGATGTAGAAACGGAAATGGGAATCAAGGAACGTCTGTCCAAATTCCCGGTGTCGGACTTCGTATGGGACGAATACCACATCGATCAGGAGATCAACGACCGCGGTGTTCGTCTGGATATGGATCTCGTGGAAAAAGCGATCGAAATGGATACCCGCTCCCGCGCGGAACTCACCGCTGCCATGAAGGATCTGACCTCACTTGATAATCCGAATAGCGTGCAGCAGATGAAGCAGTGGCTTGCGTTGCAGGGAGTCGAGGTTGAAAGCCTTGGGAAAAAAGAAGTCGCAAAGCTTATCGAGTCCGTTCCGCCAAGACTTAAAGAGGCTCTTGAGCTTCGACAGCAGTTGTCAAAGTCATCCGTAAAGAAGTATCAGACCATGCAGCGGGCTGTCTGCGATGACGGAAGAGCCCGCGGGATGTTCGCCTTCTACGGTGCGAACCGCACAGGCCGATGGGCAGGCCGCCTGATCCAGCTGCAGAACCTTCCGCAGAATCATCTCGAGGATCTGTCTTCCGCGCGTGCGCTTGTGAAATCCGGAAACTTCGAAGCCGTCGAAATGCTCTATGAGGATGTTCCCGACACGCTCTCGCAGCTTATACGAACAGCCTTCATTCCAAAGGACGGCATGCTCTTTTACGTCGCTGATTTCTCCGCCATCGAAGCGAGAGTAATCGCTTGGTATGCCGGTGAAAAGTGGCGGCAGAAGGTGTTCGAGGACGGCGGCGACATTTACTGCGCGTCGGCTTCTCAGATGTTCCATGTGCCTGTCGTGAAGCATGGCGTGAACGGGCACTTGCGCCAGAAAGGCAAGATTGCGGAGCTCGCGCTCGGCTATGGCGGCTCGGTCGGCGCACTCAAGGCGATGGGAGCTCTTGAGATGGGTCTTTCCGAGGACGAGCTTCCTCCGCTGGTCGACGCATGGCGGCAGACCAACCCTCATATCGTTCAGTTCTGGTGGGACATGGACAGGGCGGTCATGAACGCTGTTCGCTATCATGTTCCTTCCATCATTTACGGCCTGAAGATCGAACACCGCTCCGGGATGCTTTTCATCCGGCTTCCCTCCGGCAGGAGGCTCGCTTACGTGAAACCGAAGATCGGAACGAACAGGTTCGGAAGCGAATGCGTCACCTATGAAGGCATCGGCCCTTCTAAAAAATGGGAGCGTCTCGACTCCTACGGCCCGAAATTCGTGGAAAACGTCGTGCAGGCCACTTCCCGCGACATTCTTTGCCACGCCATGAAAACGCTTCGCTGCTGCAGGATCGTCATGCACGTCCACGATGAGCTGATCATCGAAGCCGACCCGTCGGTCTCTCTTGATGCGATCTGTGAACAGATGGGCCGCACACCGTCGTGGACTCCTGGGCTTGTCCTTCGCGCTGATGGTTATACCACTCCATTCTATAGAAAAGATTGAAATTGCTTCGTCAATATCGGTGCTCACCTCCGCCCAAAAAAGCGGGGGTGAATTTTTTTCGCTCAAAACGGCTGCCCTTCTCCAGTGGAAAGTGAAAGGGTGAGCATTCAGAAAACTTTCCGCTCGCCCGGAAAGGAAAATCTTATGACAAACGAAGTAACAGCATTCACAAACGCGGAGTTTGGAACTGTCCGTACTGTAACGATCGGCAATGAGCCGTGGTTCGTCGGCAAGGACGTCGCCATGATCCT
>JBMNPN010000188.1:0-2960 GCA_050943615.1 Coriobacteriales bacterium | reverse complement strand
GCGAATCCGTGTGCTGCGCACACTACGCGCTCGGCCCCGGCCTTCCGCCTCTCCCGAGCTGCTCCGCAAGGTCGCTCAGGTCATCGCCCGGCGGCAGGGCCCCCGAGCTGTGGGAAGCTCAGCAGCAGCCGCCTCCGCAGCCGCAGCCCCCGTCATCAGACGACGATACTTGAGGCGCGTTACCGCAGCCGCTGTAGGGGCCGAAATGCTTCGAGCGATCCCCGTAGATGGTGAAATATTTACCGAATCTCGTGTCCTGGACGTAGCAGCAGGAGTTCCCACACACGTCGAGACGTAGGTCCTTGTAGAAGCGATGGTGGTCGTCGAGGTCGAAGTAGTTCTCGCAGCCCTCGATGCCCCCGTTGTAGATGGCGGTCTGCCCGTACTGCTCGCAGATGTCCTCGACCTTTTCGGGAATCTTGAAGGCACGGATGGTGCGCGACGAGTACTGGATGTTGCCGATGAGCGCCTCGATCTTGTCGTTGTCGATGGTCGCTGCGCTCGAGGACATGTAGCGGAAGTCCTCCCATCCGCAGGCGCGCATCATGCGCCTGAAATCCTCGATGTACATCGCGCCGCCGAGGCACTCTCCCACGAGCAGCGGGTCGGAGTTGATCTCATCGGGCACGCGGCGATCGGCGAAGATATCGGAGAAGTAGAGCTCGCCGCCGTGCTTGAGGACGCGCCAGATCTCGTCGAACACGGCCTTCTTGTCGGGGGAGAGGTTGATGACGCAGTTGGAGATCACGACGTCGATGGACTCGTCGGCAATGCCGCACGCCGCGAGGTCCTCGATGTAGCCCTGTTTGAACTCGACGTTGTCATATCCCCATTTCCCGGCCATCTCGTCGTGGTACTTCTCGGCGATGGAGAGCTGGTCTTCGCTCATGTCGATGCCGATGACGTGCCCGTTCTTGCCGACGAGCTTGGAGGCGAGGTAGACGTCGCGCCCCGTGCCGCAGCCGAGGTCGAGCACCGTGCAGCCCTCGAGGGCGGGCGGCAGGGGAGAGCCGCATCCGTAGAAGCGGCTCTCTATCTCCTCGGGAATCTCCGCTTCGATCTTCCTGATATAGGGAGGCATGGCCTCGGGGCCGCACGCGCAGGTGTGCGTGGCCATTTCTCCGTGCTCTTTCATGGAAACCTTGCTGTAGTACTTCTCGATTTCCTCACGTGAAACGCTCATATCAGATCCTTTCAGATAATAATTTTCGCTGCTCTCAGGCTAAGCTCTCGTTGCCTTCGAGACGTCTCGCGGCGCTGCCCTCGATGTCCTTTTCACGAGCTGGCTGCCCTTCGGCAAGTATCTCCTCGTTGTGCTTGACGTAGAGCGGGTCGATGACGAAACGGTACAGGAGGGCCGCCACCAGACCGCCCAGAAGCGGGCCGACCCAGTAGACCATGGCAGTCTCGAAGAGGTTGGTGCCAAAGGCGATCGGTCCCCAGCCGACGATGCAGGCCCACACGCGTGGCATGAGGTCGCGGGCGGGGTTGAGCCCGGCATCGGTTATCGGGCCTATGACGTTGATCATGATGGTGATGGTAAGCCCGATGAACAGCGGGGCGACGGCATCCGACGGCCGGCCGGGGTTGTTCTTCGAGGTGACGCAGAAGATGACCATCACAAGGACGAACACGCCCATAGCCTCGGCGAACATGCCGGTCAGATAGGTCACGGACCCGTTCGTGGTGTTCGGGAAGATCTCGCACCAGATGCTGGCGGCAGAGCCGATTGAGTTGCTCGCCATGGTAAGACCGGCGTTCTCGAGGTTCTTTGCCACGGAGTCCGCGAACAGCCCCCAGAGCGCTCCTGCGGCGAGAAAGGCCCCGACGAGCTGGCCGAGCAGGTAGATGGGAAACTCCCTCCACGGGGTCACCTTGTTGATGCACATGGCAAAGGTGACTGCGGGGTTGAAGTGGGCGTCTGAGAGGTTTCTCGTGACGTAGATGCCCAGGGCGATGGCGATGCCCCAGACCAATCCGACCTGACCGGGTCCGGTGAGAGCGCTGTAGAGCGTGGCGGTGGCCACCGCTCCGATGCCCGCAAAGCACATGATGAAGGTGCCGATGAGCTCACCGGCAAAGAGACGTGCGTTTTTCACTGTTCCTCCTATAAACGTGCAAGTAGTAGCCGTCTGCAGCCAATACGAGTGCAGAAGGTGGTCAGGGGGTGGCGGGCCCTCCTTGCTCTCCGAGAAACAAACACGCTCTTATATAACACCCAATATAGGACTAATGCAACTACTGAAATTGTTCAAATAGATAACTTTATTCACTAATGGTTCGTATCTTATAGTTGCAAAATGCAAAAAGGTAACTAGAATATCTAAATGTCTCTCCGCGAAACGACATTCCGATAGAGCAGGGGTCTCAGTTGGCGACTGGCCGATCCTATGCATGCGTTTGCCCTGTGAGACGGGGCGTGATGTTGAGGAGAGAGAACCGTGAAAATCACCAGGCGGTCGTTCCTCAAGGCGAGTGCCTTGGGGTTGGGGAGTGCACTTGCGGCCGGAAAGATGCCGTTTGTGAGGGAAGCTTCGGCAGACGAATCTCATCAGAAGAACCTCGCGGGAAAGTGGGTCTCGTCGAGTTGTCAGGGCTGCACAAGTTTCTGTCCGGTCAAGGTATTCGTTCAGGACGGGCGCGTCGTGCGCGTCAAGGGCAATCAGAACTGCACCGCGACACATGGGCAGATGTGCCCCAAGACCTCTCTTGCCATAAGCCAGCTCTACGACCCCGATCGCATCAAGGTCCCGATGAAGCGCACGAACCCCGAGAAGGGGCGCGGCATCGACCCGGGGTTCGTGGCGATTTCCTGGGACGAGGCACTCGATACCATCGCGACCAAGTGGCTCGAGATCCACGATGCGGGGGAGTCTCAAAAGGTGCTCTTTATGAAGGGGCGCGCCTCCGAGACGGGCGATATCCTCTACCACTATCTACCGGCGCTGATGGGCACGCCC
>JBMNPN010000187.1:0-2962 GCA_050943615.1 Coriobacteriales bacterium | reverse complement strand
CTGTGGCACTTAGTAGGGAGATAAGTTCTCCCTCAGGTGCTACAGATCAAAGTTTTATGGAGGACAACAGTATGTCAGAGAAAAAAGAACTTGAGAAACAGGAAACAGCGGTCGCGGAGGCTTCGGGCTTTGCATTAAGCGAGAATCTTCAGACGATCAGGGAGGCGCTCTCCGGGGAATGTGCAGGGCTTGATTTCAGCTTCGACCGGATCCGGATCCCGTCCGGCGGCGGGCTTGCGTTCGAGGTGCCGGGTGAGGAGGATGACCCGGAACTTGCGACAAAGATCACGGCAGTCATTGCCTACCAGCATCCGGCGTACGCGTATTACGCGACAAAGTTCCACGGCGGCAACAATCCGCCGGACTGCGGATCTTTTGACGGGGAGCACGGGACCGGGAATCCGGGCGGGGACTGCCGTACCTGCCGGTTCAATAAGTTCGGGTCCGGCGAAGGCAAAGCCAAGGCGTGCAAGAACCGTCAGATGCTTTACCTGCTGCGTGAAGGCGAGATCTTCCCGGTGATGATGTCAATTCCGACCGGCAGCCTCAAGAGTTATACCGACTACGTGAAGAAGCAGATCACCAGGGGACGGAGACTCTCCGGCATCGTGACGGAGATTTCACTGAAAAAAGCGGAATCGAAATCCGAGGAAGGAAGCATCACCTTCTCCAGAGTCACATTCAAATTCGTGCGGATGCTGAACGCGGAAGAGAAGGAGTATGTGGCGAAGATGACGGAACTGATCAAAGGCTATGCCGAGAACCTTACCGCAAATGCCCTGATCGGGGATGAGGACGCGGCAGGAGACGGCAGTTTTGTCGACGCCGAGACAGGCGAGATTATCGAGCCGCTGAAATAAGCAGCCGCAGTATTCGCAGGGCAATGACATAGGCTTCGGAGGGCATTCTGCCTTCCGGAGTCTTCTTTACAGGAGATTTTCCATATGGATGTGAAATATAAATGCGTCACGGATATTGCGGAACTGAAAGCGTATATCGGTGACGCGAAGATTGTCGCTTTTGACTATGAGACTGCGCCGGACGAGGCCTTCCGGGACGATGCCAAAGCGTCCCTTGACCCGTTCCGGTCGCATATCGTGGAGTGCAGCTATTCTGTCGCGGAGGGCACGGCTGTCGCGGTTTCTCTGAAACATCTTACGGGCAGCAACATGGATTATGATGTCTGGCTCGCATTCCACAGAGAACTTTTGATGGATATAAGGCGGATCAAGGTCTGCCATAACATCGCTTTTGAATCGATGGTCTCTTATCACCTTGGTATTGTGATTCAGGCTCCGGTCTATGACACGATGTGCGCGGCGCAGATGACGCAGAACGGAGAGTATTCATTCCGGAAGCTTTCGGAGAGCGGCCTGAAGACCTTGTCGGCATCGCTTCTCGGAGTGAAACGCAAGACATTTTCCGAGACGACGGACGGAAAACATTTTGATGAACTGGATCCGCAGGATGCTGTGACCATTCAATATGCCTGTGAAGATTCCGATCAGGCATTGCAGTTGTACCGGATCTTTAATGCGTGGTTCGATAAGTATCTTCCGCGGCACAGATGGATTGTTGAGAACTTGGAATCACCCACAGCGGTTTATCTCGGCATTATGAAGCATAACGGCGCACCGCTGGATCTTCCGCTCATGGAGAAAAAGAAGACGGAGGCTGAATCTGAAATGGAGAATCTTCGGCAGAAAATTGCCTTTATGATCGGCGATGTGAATATCGGCGCGAACTGTTCCACGAAGGCGTTTAAGGATTATCTGTATGGAACGCTCGGCCTGCCGGTGCTGAAAACAACACTCTCCAATAAGGAAGCAGCGGACGACCAGACAATGCAGATGCTGAAAGAATGGTGCGATGAGAAACGGCCGGAACTCTCGGAGCTTTTCACGCTGGTGCAGGAGTATCGGAAGTGGGGCAAGATAAAATCGACCTACATCGATGGATATCTTAAGTTCCTGAATCCGGTGACCGGCTGCATCCATCCGGACTTCTTCGCGCTGTCGACCGATACAGGACGATTCAACTGCCAGCACCCGAATGCCCAGAACATGCCCCGCAAGACAAATGATCCGATCGGCGTCCGGAATTTTATACGTGCGCCTGAGCATCATCTTATTATCAGTCTCGATTTCTCACAGATCGAACTCCGCGTCGGGGCATTTTATCTGTCCCAGTCCGGGGACGATACCATGAAGGATGTCTATATGAAGAACCTTGACCTTCACGCGAAGACGACATCGGTCATTTTCGGCGTTCCGTATGAGCAGGCGCACGATAAGAATTCGCACGGATACAAGGAACACCGGACGATTGCGAAGAACGTGAATTTCGGCGTTTTTTACGGCCTGTTTCCGAGGGGCCTGCAGAAGACGCTGCGCTTTAAGGCCGGCATCGAGCGTTCGTATGAAGAGTGCGCCGATATGATCGAGAACCTGAAGACCGGTTATCCCGGCCTTTCAGTCTGGCAGGAGGAAGTAAAAGAGCAGGCGGCCCGCAGGATGTATACGGAGACCTGGATCGGTCGCAGAAGATACCTTCCGAATATCAACAGCACGGACTGGGGACAGAAGTCCTTCTCCGAACGCTGCGCGATGAACACGCCGATTCAGGGTACGGCAGCGGATATTTTAAAGCTCGCCGTGGCACGGATCCTGGCCGGTCTGCCGGAGAGGCCGTGGCTCAGGCCCATTCTGCAGATCCATGATGAACTGACGTTTATTATCCCTGAAGACAAACTCTCTGAGGCTGTCGCCTTTGTAAAGAAATGCATGGAAGCGAAGCCTTTCCTGGAGTTTGACCTGCCGCTTATAGCGGAGGCCTCTGCCGGACCCGCGTTCGGTTCGATGGAAGAGCTGGACGACTGAAAACATGCCCGGTTGATTTCTGTGGCCCTTAGTAGGGAGACAGGGAATTCTCTCCCCGGTTACTTTGAGTACCTGAATTTATG
>JBMNPN010000186.1:0-2980 GCA_050943615.1 Coriobacteriales bacterium | reverse complement strand
TTCGTGTGCACCATGGCATCTTCCCAGTTGGTGGCCCCCTGGTTATCCGAAGGCGCATCAATGCCGTCTATTGTCCCCGTCAGCGTGGTCAAATCGTCCTTTTCATACCACTTCGCGGTCGCATCCGCATCTTTGTCAGCGCCGCTTTCGGTATAGGTACGCGCATAGGTATCGAAATCGACCAGGGAAACTCGGGCGTCCACAGTGTCAGAGGTCAACAGCTTGGTGACCAGGTTATCTGTTGCCTCTTTCGCGACATCGAGCCTGGTGTTGTTATATCCATCCGCAGTCGTATTCATCGAATTCGATCTGTCGAAGACGATGACGACATCTGCCATGGGAGTCGTTTCAGTCTTCTTGACCTCTCCAGTGACATTAAGCGTGACGGTGTACGTCCCGTCGCCATTGTCAGTAATCGTTTTTTCGTGGGCGATGGGATCGCTCAGGTTCAGCCTAGGGTCATCAATCGTACCGGTTCCGTCCGCAGCGCTCGCCAAAGACACCGGGTACACGTAGCACAGGACAACTGCCGCAGCGAGGAAAAAGGCGAAGAAGACATTGAACGTTTTGCTTATCTTGCTCTTGAGAACCCTACGTTTGAGCGAGAAGTTCCCGCTCCGTGTGTTCTCTTCAAAACGTTTCATCTATTCCACGCTCCCCGCACTATATTTCATGCCCTCGGTCTGGAAAGCTCACTGACGGCGATTGCAATCGTTTGACTTCGAAAGATTTGCTTTAGCCGTTACTTCATTCGTATTAAGAAGTATATACGAATTGGGGGATATAGGAGATGGCAACACGCAATAATTTGGCCATCAGAGGACCTGAAACTCCGCAGCCGCTATAGGCAGCTTTGGGCGCCTTGTGCGAGCAGCCGGGGGCGCGGGGTTCGCGCAACGTATTTCGTCGTCTGACCGCGGTTCTGGTCAGATGGCTCACAGCTTTGCGCGCACCCCTGGTTCCCGCGAAGCCGCGCAACGTATTTCGTCGTCTGACCGAATTCCCGGTCAGATGGCTCACAGTTGTGCACGTGGCGCCAGAACCTGTTGGCCCTAACGGCACGTCTTCCAGCTCAGCAGCTATGAGCGTCGCGTTGCTCGGCTACTCTTTGGTTTGTGCCTCGGCCTCTTTCACGATAGCGTCGACCTTGTCCGCCATCCCCTTGTCGAGCGGGTGCTGCGTCCCCTTTGCGATGATGTCGCGGGCGTAGGCCATGAGCTTGTCGCCCATCTGCGGCTTGCCCTGCTCGTTGAAGTCCTCGTAGGTGATGGGCTTGAATACCTCGGATTTCCACTGGTCGGCGTACTCGTCGAGCGTCTCGTCTTCTGCCAGGAAGTTGCCTCCTGCTCCGACTTCGTCGATCGAATTGAGCATGAACGATTCGTCGCCGAGGTCAAACGGCTCGTAGAGCTTCCTGAAGTAGCCGATCATCTCGTTGTTGCAGATGAGCGTTCGATAATCGGCGCACATGCCGTTTTGCACGCAGCCGCTCGCGAAGTTCATGGAAGAGCCGACGCTCATCGCCGCCTGAATCTGAGCTGCAGCATCGAACGTCCCCACCTCGTCGAAAATGCCGCTGTCGCTATCGCCGAAATTGAGGCAGAACGGCAGCTTGAGGTACCTGAAGATCGCCGCAGTCGCCATGTTGGCCGTCACGAATTCCGGTCCCGAGTGATACGTCGCCACGGTGCGCATGTTGACGTTGTCGGAGAACTTTGCCACCACGAACGGAGCGCCGGGGTTCGCGAGCTGGGAGATCAGCAGCCCGACGAGCGCGTCTGCAATCCCGACGACCAGACCGCCGGCGATGGAGATCGGCCCCGTGAGGCCCATGCTGGTGCCGGCGATATAGACGACCGGCGCATTGGCGCGCGCGAGCTTGAGAAGCTGCTCGCAGCCCTCTTCGGTGTGGATGAGCGGATCGAGCGGGCAGACCAGGCACAGCGCAAACGGCTTTTCCGCGAACTTCTCCATGCTTCCCGCAACAGCCGAGAACATCTCGAACTCGTAGTCGAGGTTGCCGGGGGTTGCCGCCCAGTACATGATGGGCTTGTTCGTGTTCTCGAGGAGCGCCTGCACTTCGTAGAGGTCGGTGAGAGACGAGAGACCATCGTTGATGCTCGCGATCGTGCTCGCCCACTCGATGTTGGGGAGCGCATCGACGAGCGTGACCGTGTTGGCCGCGTCGACGCGAGTTCCACGACGCCGCTCCCCCGTCTGCGGATCCGTGAGAAACACGGTCGTGATCGAGGGCCCGAAGTGCGATTCGCCGGGATTGAAGGTGAGCGAGCGCACGCCGTCCCGGTTGAACAGCGCGAACTCGGTATCCTTTTTCGCGCTTTCGATTGCCTTGAGCATGAGGCCGCGGGGGATTTTCACGAGCTCGCCGTCAACCGTACAGCCCGCATTGGAGAGCAGCTCGCGCGCTTCCTCATGTTTGACGAGACAGCCGGTGTTTTCGAGCACCTTCCACACCGCGTCGAGCACACGCTCGCACCCTGCATCGTCGAGCAGCCTGTTTGCACTAGGGACGAACAAAGACCGTGCATCATTCATGGGAACTCCTCCTCATCGGTGGAACGTCCCTGTGATTTTCGAGCCGCTCAAGCGGCCGTTCCCTCACAAGTCTGCACAATGAGTTCAAGAGAACATATGCGAAACGCACAGTTCTGATGGCAAGCCCTGAGAGCTCCGAGGTGCGCGCACGATATATGCTCATCTGACGCCAAATGGGGCGTGAGTGCGCGCGCGGCCAGGATTTTTCAAGCTCGCGCACAGCATTTCCCCGTCTGGTGCCAAATGAGCCGTGGGCGTGCGCGCAACCGGGATTCTGCGAACTCGCGCACAGCATTTCCCCGTTTGGTGCCAAATGGGGCGTGGGTGCGCGCGGGCCCGAAGATTTCGGAACTCGCGCACAGCATTTCCCCGTCTGGTGCCAATTGAGCCGTGGGCGTGCGCGCAACCGGGATACTGCGAATCC
>JBMNPN010000185.1:0-2987 GCA_050943615.1 Coriobacteriales bacterium | reverse complement strand
CTACTCCTCGCTGAAGAACCTCAAGACCGTGGCGCTCTGCAACCTGGTCCTGAGCTGCGTGCAGATCCTGTGCTACGTCACCTTCACCGGCGTCATCGCCGACGGGGCCTTCTCGCTGGGGCTGGTCGGGCTGGCCGTGGGCGACACGGTCTTCTACCTGCTCATGAACGTCGTCTTGCTGGTGATATTGCGCAAGCGCATCGGCGCCTTCGGCTTCAGGTCGCTCGTCGCGCCGATCGCCAAGGTCATCGTCGCGAGCGTCGTGGGTGCGGGCGTCGCCTATCTGGTGACCATCCCTCTCACCACGGCCGTCGACACGACGCACACGCTCGGCGCGCTCCTCGCCCTCATCGTGACCGGCGTCATCGGCCTCGGGCTCATCTACATGATCTGCCGTCTATTGCATGTGGAAGAGGTCGTGAACTTCGCGGCAGCGCTCAAGCGCCGCCTGCTGCACCGCTAGTCAAGCTCGCCTTTGGCGCGCTTCTCCTCGAGGTCGGCGCGGCGGTTCATGCAAATCGAGACGACCCCGCCTTCCGGCTTGAGGAACATGCTCTTGTAGCCGCAGTTGCCGTAGCCGCTGCACGCACGGCACTTGAGCTGGTCGATGGTGAAGCCGTCGAGGACGTCATCGGAAAGCGTGCGCAGCCCGCGGGCTGCCTTGGGGTAGTGCTTCGTCTGTGCCATGCGTCCTCCTTCTCTCCTGCGATGTCTGCGTCATTATAGGACACGGACATGTCGGTACGGAAACGCATAGGGCTCATGCAAGCTACATGTTGCGCTCTTTGAGGACCTCGTCTTCGGCGGCGCCCAATAGCTCGTTGAATTCAGAGAGGGAAAGCTCGCTTCCCTCGTGAACGCGCACGGTGATGCTGCAGTGGTCGAGTTCGGCCATGGTGACAGAGACCTCGACGCTTGCTTCAGGCAGCTCTGCCTCCACGCTGCCGCCCCGGATCGAGTTGCGCTTCATCGCCTCTGCCATGGCAAGGCGGAGCGCCTCGTAGTCCTCCCCCGCCGTCCACTTGATTGTCGCGTCATCGTCGAAATCCCAGGTATCGATGGAGATGTGGTACGCCTCGTCTTTGGAGTGGATGCCGAACGAGAAGAAGAACTGGTACCATCGTGCAAACACGAAGGGAAAGAGCGGCGTTCCCTTGAGATGGTATTCGCCTGGCGTGAGCACCGTCTTGTCGCAATCCGAAAGTTTCATCTAATTTCGCGCCCTTAAGCTGGACTTTCTATTACACCAAGCGATTCTACCATGTGCGTCTTTTCGTGAAGAATCGAAACAAAATCGCACATTTAGTTCAATTTTTCCTGCGGCTTTCACACGCGCGCTGCCAGTTCGGAAATGCACCGCTATAATCATCATCAGCCTATAAAGAGGGAATACACAGCGAAAACCAGGTGAACTATGGAACGCATTCTGGGCATCGACCTCGGAACGACGAACTCCGCCATGGCGGCGCTCGACGGCGGCAGTCCCTACATCATCGAAAACGCCCAGGGCGAGCGCGTCACCCCCTCGGTCGTGAGCTTCACGACGGAGACCGAGAGCATCGTCGGCTCGCGGGCGGCACAGCGCGCAGGCGACTTTCCCACCCTCACCGTGAGCTCGATCAAGCGCTTCATCGGCACGAGATACGACGAGTGCGAACTGGAGCGCACGTCGGCGCCCTATGTGACCGCGCACGCACGCGACGGCGGCGTCTGCGTCAAGATCAAGACGCACGAGCGCACGCCCGACGAGATTCAGGCCAGAGTCGAAAAGATGGTCGCCGAGCGCGGTGCGCGTCTGGGGATGGACTACCTCATCGACGACATCGACGGCACCGAGTACTCCCCCGAGCAGATCTCGGCGCTGATCTTGGGCAAGCTGAAGGAGGACGCAAAGGAACACACCGGCTTTGACTTCGCGGACGCCGTCATCACCGTGCCCGCCAACTTCAACGACGCCCAGCGCCAGGCCACCCGCCGCGCCGGGGAGCTCGCGGGCTTCAACGTGCGCCGCATCATCAGCGAGCCGACCGCAGCTGCTCTTGCCTACGGCGCAGGCTCGCCCGACAAGGACGAGAACGTCCTCATCTTCGATTTGGGCGGCGGCACCTTCGACGTCTCGCTGCTGCAGATCCAAAAGGGAGTCTTCCGCGTCATCGCGACCCACGGCGACAACCACCTGGGAGGCGACGATTGGGACCGCACGCTGATGAAGCACCTCGCAGATGCGTACCAAAGCGAGCGCGGGCGCGAGCTGGCAGATGATGCCGAGAGCCTGCAGGCACTGAAGGAGGCCGCTGACGCGGTAAAGATCGCGCTTTCGGGCGCCGAAAAGGCGACGGCGAAGCTGGCGGCAGACGCAGGCGAACAGCCACTCGAGGTGACCGTCACGCGCCAGCAGTTTGAGGACATGACGAGCAGCCTGCGCGCCCGGCTCACGCTCTCGCTGGAGGCGATTCTGCGCGACGCCAGGGAAAAGGACGTGCTGCCGACGCGCGCCGTGCTCGTGGGCGGCTCGACGCGCATCCCCTCGGTGAGGCAAGTCGTGGAGCGCGTCACCGGCCTTGCGCCCGACACCTCCGTGAACCCCGACGAGGCAGTGGCGCTCGGCGCGGCAATCCAGGGAGGCCTGCTCTCGGGAGAGATCCAGGGCATCGAGCTCATCGACGTCACGCCGCTTTCGCTGGGCGTCGAGACCAAGGGCGGCTTCACCCAGACGATCATCAAGCGCCACACCCCCATCCCGACGCAGGCGGCGCTCACGTTCATGACGACCGAAGACGACCAGGAGCGCGTCTCGGTCAACGTGCTGCAGGGCGAGCGTACGATGGCAGCGGACAACAAGAGCCTCGGGACCTTCACGCTCGACGGCCTGCCACCCGCGCCTGCCGGACGGGTGAAGGTGGAGATCATCTTCGACATCGACGCCAACGGCATCGTCACCGTCGTGGCCCGCGAGCCAATCTCGGGCACGGAGCGGCAACTGTGCA
>JBMNPN010000184.1:0-3133 GCA_050943615.1 Coriobacteriales bacterium | reverse complement strand
AGAGCTCCAGATTCCCCGACTGTCAGATTTCTATGTATTGCATATTCCCTATATGCCGAAATCCGTATATACTGATGTAAACGAATGAAGCAACGGCTAAAGCAAATCCTGCGAGGCCAAGAGATTTACAAATGCCGTCAGTGAGCTTTCAAGACCAATGGCATGAAATATTGTGCGAAGGACGTGGCTGATATGAGATGTTTTGGGAAGAGTGCATGTAGCGAAAACTTCTCGCCCAAATATGGGGTCCGCAATAGCAAGGTCTTCAAGAGCCTCAATGTCTTCTTTGCCTTTTTCTTGGCGATAGCAACCACAATGTGTTATGCGTATCCGGTGGGCATAGCGGATGGGAGTACGTTGTCCGATCCTCCTACGCACCACAAGACGGTGACCGACAACGGTGATGGCACCTACGACGTCACCCTCACCGTCACGGGCGAGGAAGCTACAAAAACCACGACGACCAAGCAACCAGTCGATGTAGTGATTGTCTTCGACCGCTCCGACTCCATGCGCCTGAGCATCACGGCGGGGTCTTCCACCAGCGGTACTACCGAGACTGATACAAATAAGAAGCGGCTGAGTGTTGCAAAGAGCGCAACCGAAACGCTCATCAACGGCCTGTACTCCTCCACGGACATTGACGCCAGGGTCGCAGTCGTCGACTTCGCAACCTATACCAGGGTCCACACGAGTTCTGGCGGCACCTCCATGGATGCGGCAGACGCGGCATGGTATAGCTCTGCGACAGATGCGAACGCAGCCGTCGAGAGCATCAAGAATCCAAGCGGTGACAATGTTGTCGGCATGAGCCAGAACAACATCAAGGGCATGACAAACTGGGAGGACGCCCTCACGGTCGCGAAGAGCGTGTCCGACACAGGTTCAGGTCAGGTAGACGCCAAGAAGTACGTCGTCTTCGTCACCGACGGCAATCCGACGTTGAGAAATACTTATGACGGGAATGACACCACCGACCTCGGTTACAACGCATATGGTCAAAAAGTCGCAAACATTTCTTATTCTTGGTACTGGTACAATCAGGCGTATTATGGCAAGGGTGATAGCGGGCACCTCAGCTATTCCCAAAATTATTATTCTGGTGCTGACTACTATGGCACCGGCAAAGACGACTCCAAGGGCTACAACTACAAAGAGGGCGTCAAAGCCGGCAAGGCAATCGTCGACGGCGGAGCCACGCTCTATGGAGTCGGCCTCTCACCTGACATAAGCTCTGACAAGATGACCAGCTTTGGAAAGGACACGGGTGCCGCGGCGACGTTTTCCGCCTCAAACAAGAATGACCTCATCTCCGCGTTCAGCGACATTGCCGCTCAGATTACTGCCACGACCAAGACCCTGTACACGGACGTGACGATCTCGGACACGCTCTCCGAGTGGGCGGAGTTCGACCTCGACAGCGACGGCGTGGAGAGCTACACGTGCACCAAGACCGATGCGGACGGCAACGTGACGACGCTCACCGACCAGGCGGTCACGATCGACTACGACACGGGCACCGTCACCTGGGACGTCACCGACGGGAGCGGGACGGACAAGACGCTCGAGGAGGGCGCCACCTACTCGATCACCTTCACGATACGGCCGAACCAGGCTGCGTTCGACCGTCAGGCCGACATCGAGAACGGCGACGACGAGGCTGACACGGGCACCAATTGGAACACCTCCACCGAGTCCGTCGACACCGTCACGGGCATCTACTCCAACGACTTCGGCTCCGACGACACGACCGAGGAGAACACCTACGTCCAGTGGCGCGAGGTCACGCAGACCACGAGCTCGGACGGCACGTCCGGCACCACCGTCTCCGACGATGTCGGCTACGACGGCTACGAGCACCCCGTCATGGAGGTCCCCACGTCCACGATCACGGTGAACAAGGTGTGGAGCGACGGGGCCGACGCGCACACGGGTGACTCCATCACGGTCAAGCTCCTCGACGAGGACGGCAACGCCGTCACCGACAGCTCGGGTGCCGAGGTCACGGTGACCCTCGACAAGGACAACGGCTGGTCCGCGACGTTCGACTACGCGCTCTCCGCCGGCCCCGACGGCCACAGCTACTCCGTCCAGGAGGTCACCGACGACCTGGACGACTACACGCCCTCCTACGACTATGCGATAACCTCGAGCCCAAAGTATGATTGGGAGACCACGGTCAGCTCCGTGACCAGCGACAGCAACGGCACGGAGACCGGCGTGAAGCTGCAGGGTAGGAAGGCGCAGGCGGGCAAGGCGACGGTCACCAACACGCTGAACCCCTACTCGCTGCAGGTCGTCAAGAAGGGCAAGCTGGATGGCGAGGACGATGCCGACGCCACGGCGCTCGAGGGCGCCGGGTTCACGCTCTACGAGGCGACGGTCGACGATGACAACGCCGTCACGGTCGGCAACCAGGTGGGCACCGAGCAGACGAGCGACGAGAATGGCGAGCTCAAGTTCGGCGGCACGAACGGCGTGCTGACCCCTGGCGAGACCTACGTCCTCGAGGAGACCACCACGCCCAACGGGTACGTGACCTCCAACCCCTACGTCCTCGTAGTGGCCGACGATGGCACGGTGACGCTCTACGAGACCACGGTCAACGGGTCGACCATTACGAAGGCCACGTCCGGGAGCACCCTCAGCACGGTCTCGAACGACACCTCCACCTACACCATGACGGTGGTGAACACCATGGAGGAGTACGACCTCCCCAGCGCGGGCGGCACCGGCTCGTTCCCGTTCGCGGCCACGGGTCTCGCCATCGCGGTGATGGCGGCGGGCGCCCTGTTCGCCAGGAGGCGCCTGCTGTCCTAGTCGGACGGTAGCTGTCCGCCCGCATCCCGCGCACAGCCACGGGCCATCTGACCGGATTCGCGGTCAGACGACGAAATACGTTGCGCGAGTTCCAAAATCTCCAGGTTCGCGCACAGCCACGGGCCATCTGACCAAAGCCGCGGCCAGATGACGAAATACGTTGCGTGGACCCCGTACCCTCGGGCCTCCGCGCACAGCCACGGGCCATCTGACCGGATTCGCGGTCAGACGACGAAATACGTTGCGCGAGTTCCAGAATCTCCAGGTCCGCGCAAAGCCACGGGCCATCTGACCAAAGCCGCGGTCAGACGAC
>JBMNPN010000183.1:0-3146 GCA_050943615.1 Coriobacteriales bacterium | reverse complement strand
CCGCTCGGCGACCCGCCGCTGTTCCTGGGCTACCTGCGCGGCGTCCCGTTCTTCTGGACCATCGAGCACATCTGGCCGATCCTTCTGCTCAACACGGTCGTCCTGCTCTTCGTTTTCTCGCTGATCGACCGCCACTACATCAAGCTCGAGGGCAAGGAAGGCCAGGAGGCACTCGCACTCGAGTCCCAGGCGGACAACCGCGTGCCTATCCGCATCGAGGGATGGCACAACTTCTTCTTCCTTGCGCTCATCATCATCGCGGTCATCCTGAACGGCCTCATCCCGCAGATCGATGCCTTCGTCGACCCGGCAACGGGCAAGACCTACGGCTTCGACGTCTTCGGGACGCACGTGGGCATCGACTACATCGTGCAGGTCGTGCTCATCCTGATCGCGATGTTCCTCTCGCTGCTCACCACAAAGAAGGAGCTTCGCGAGCGCAACAACTTCGAGTGGGCGCCCATCACCGAGGTCGCCAAGCTCTTCATCGGCATCTTCATCACGATGATTCCGGCGCTTGCGCTGCTGAGGACCTACGGCGGTAGCATCGGCGTCGATACCCCTCTCGAGTTCTTCTGGTGCACGGGCCTGCTCTCGTCGTTCCTCGACAACTCGCCGACCTACGTGGTCTTCCTCACGGCAGCAGGTTCCGTCGGCGCCGAGGGAATGGCCTATGTGGCGACGACGGTCGGCAACGTCGCACAGCCCATCTTGCTCGCGATTTCGGCTGGCGCGGTCTTCATGGGCGCGATCACCTACATCGGCAATGCGCCGAACTTCATGGTGAAGAACATCGCCGAGTCCTCCGGCGTCAAAATGCCGAGCTTCTTCCACTACATGGGCTGGTCGGTCGGCATCCTGGTCCCGCTCTTCATCGTCGACACGCTCATCTTCTTCCTGTAGCCCTTTCAGGCTCTGGATTGCTCCTCTTTGCTCCAGGCTAGGGGAGAGCTGTGTCCGCAATCGAACGGATATGCGCGCGCACGCCTGGTGGATTGCGGCATCAGATAGCTCATAGGCTCCCAGTAATGCTGCAAGTGAACGGGTATGCGCGCGCATGGTAGGACGATTGCGACAGGGCGAACTCAAGCGAATCCGGAATCTGTCGGGATCTGCCAGGTATGCGCGCGCATACTAGATCGGTTGCGACAGGGCCGCCACAGACAGGTCGGAAATCAGTCGTGAATTAACGGGTATGCGCGCGCATACCCGTTGAGTTGCGGCAATCAAGAACCGATCAGGGATGCCAAGTGTCGCGAGGTAACGGGTATGCGCGCGCACGCCTGAACGTTTGGTACATACGAACGGTACGATGCTGTTCTGACTGTCCCGAACAACCCGGTATGCGCGCGCACAGCGGAACGATTGCGACATCAGTTGCTTGCATAAGCTGGTGTGGGGCTGCGAGGTGTCGCAACTGTCCAGGTATGCGCGCGCACGCCTGGCCAATCGCGGCAAGCAGGCTTGTTCGCAAGAGGATGGCTGTCAGAAAGCATCTGGTATGCGCGCGCACAGCTGGCGAATCGCGGCGGGCCTGGCCTGCGCGAACGTATACAATAAGGACAGCAACGACAGGAAAAGCGCAGCTATGGAGGTTGTCATGTTCAAAAAGGTACTGGTTCCCTTCGATGAGTCCGAGCACGCCCAGCACGCACTCCAGATGGCCTTCAAGCTGTGCGAAGGCGATGAGCCGGCAAAGGTCATCGTGCTGAAGGTCGCTCCGCCCATGGATTTCGACGACTCGACGTTCGAGATTGCCGCGCGTATGGCGGGTGTCCCGCAAGTCGACAAGGCGACGCTCGACGAGGCACGCGCAAACTACATGGACGCGCACAAAAAGGAAGTGCAGGAGAAAATCGAGGAGTACTTCAGCGCGATTCCCGAGAACATCGATGTCCAGATCGTCGTGAAGAACGGCCGACCGCATGACGAGATCTGCGAGTTCGCAAAAGAGCACGAGGTCGAGTGCATCGTCATGGGCCGCCGCGGTCTCGGTGCCATCCGCGCTGCCCTCGGCAGCGTCAGCAGCGCCGTCCTGCGCTCCACCGACTTGCCGGTGCTCGTCGTCAAGTAACGCATTGCCCCGATAATCCAACGTTTACCTTTGGGTGACGCATTCTGTTATTCCTGTGACACGGGCGTCCCATCGTGGCGCATGAAATATCATGGGCTTATGAATATCGTTACCCGCATAAAGAAGTGGTTCATCCGGCTGTTCGTGCTGGTGAGAAAGAAGCTGCGCGCTATCGAGGCAAAACTCGACGTCATCCAGCCGCATCCGGTCGTCGGCGCCCTCATAATCGTGGCATCTGTCATTCTTATCCTTGCGGGTATCGCGATGCTCGTCTTGCCCGGCCCCGGCATGCTCGTGCTGGCTCTCGGCATCGTCTGCATGATTGTCGGCACCAAGGCCGTGCGCGGTCAATATGGTCCCGACCGTGTGAAGCGCGAGAGGGCGGAGAAGCACCGTCGCCTGGCGCACCGCAGAAAGCAGCGCCGCAAGTCCGAGCGCGCTAAGCAGGCAGACACCCCCTTCAAAAAGGCATCAGTCGAAGGATCTGCCAAATAGAGACGCAGCAGACTGCTGCGGTGCACATCGCGGTTACTTGACGGACTCATCTTCCTCCTGCGCGTCGGCATTCGCTTCCTGCGGGGCATCCGCCTTTGCGGGCACGTTGTTCTTGTTTCCCCAGATGGCGATGTAGACCAGTGCGCAGATTGCGAGCAGGAACGGGTAGGCCAAGTAGGGCACGATCTCGAACGGGGAGACCGCAAGGCCCGCTGCCGCCGCCCCTGAGCTCGCATAGAGGAGCTGCGCGCCGTAGGGGATGATGCCCTGCCAGACGCTCGTGAAGATGTCGAGAAGCGAGGCGGTGCGCCGTGGGGTGAGGCCGTAGTCCTTGGCGATGTCGCGCGCGATGGGGCCGGCCATGACGATGGCGACGGTGTTGTTGGCAGTCGAGATATCCACAAGCGAGCTCAATACGGCGATGCCGACTTGCGCGCCCTTCGGTCCCTTGACGTGCTTTCTCACCTTCTGCAAGATCCAGTCGATGCCGCCGTTTGCCTTGACCAGGCCGATGATGCCGGCACAGATGATCGAGATGACGGTGATGTCGTACATCGCGAAGATGCCGCCGTCGCCG
>JBMNPN010000182.1:0-3165 GCA_050943615.1 Coriobacteriales bacterium | reverse complement strand
AAAATGCATAAACCGTGCTCTGCGCCTTGTCAATGGCGTACTTGCCCGAGCCGGGACCGCCCTCCTGGCGCCATTGTCTCTGGAAGTCGACCTTCTTCAGGGCGGTCTTGTTGCCCGAGCTGTCGATGACCGAGACGCCATTCACCTTGTAGGTGCCGTTGTTGGGCGGGCTGAGGACGGCGGCTGTGAGCGTGTAGCTGCCCTCGAAGCTGTAGGTGCGGGAGTCGACGATGTGGAGGCTTCCGTCGGTGTTGACCGTGGCCTCGATCACGTCCTTGGTGCAGGAGTGGGATTTTGCCCAAGCTGGATGGGGCAGAAAAGCGAGAAGCGCGCAGGCGAACACGAGCGCGAATACGACGAGCGCGATTGTCCGCGTCCTTTCGGGCGTTCTACTCGCATGTACGACCTGCATATGAGCTTTCCCCTCCAAACCGAGAAACGAGGCCGGGGCCTTTCCGGCTTCACGTGCACGCTGCCTCTATCATGCGCGCAGGACGGAAGGGCGCTGCCCCGCGAAGCGCTGGATCAAACGTCCTCTCCCGCCGATGGAGCGCGTGCTAGAACTGCACCTTGGGAGCTTGGTCAGCCGCCTGGTCGGCATCGAAGAGCTCGCGCTGCTTGAACCCGAACATACCGGCAAAGAGCACCGCCGGGAACGTCTGGATGGAGTTGTTGTAGTCCATGACGACGTCGTTGTAGCTCTGGCGCATGTAGCTGATCTTGTCCTCGGTTTCCTCGAGCTGGCTTTGCAGCTGCTGGAAGTTCTGGTTGGCCTTGAGGTCGGGGTAGGCTTCGGCCACCGCGAACAGCGAGCGCAGCGTGTCGGTGAGGACGTTCTCGGCCTTCATACGCTCTTCGGGCGTGCCCGCGCTCGCGACCTGGCTTCTTGCCTGGGTCACGGCCTCGAGGGTGCTGCTTTCGTGCTTGGCGTAGCCCTTGACGGTCTCGACGAGGTTGGGGATGAGGTCGAAACGGCGTTGCAGCTGGACCTCGACTTGCGCCCAGGCGTTGTCGACCTTGTTGCGCAGCCGGACGAAGTTGTTGTACATGGCGATCAGCGCGATGACCAGAATCACCACGATGACCACGATGACTATTAGTGCGATGGTTCCACCGGACATGGACGACTCCTCTTTGTTGTGGGTACGTCACGGGCAATTGTACCCGACAAGCTGGGGTGATGTGTCCAGACGGGAATCGAGTGCGCAAAATGTAACATTTCCCCGCTCGAGCATCTGCGCACTGGCGAGCCTGCACGCCGAGCGCCAGCGCCTCGCTCGCGAAAAACACGCAAATGTCGCGGGTGAATTTTCGCGACCTGCAGGTTTGCCGCCGAGCGCCAGAGATTTGCATGTTTTTGCGTTCTCGCGCACTGGCGAGCCTGCACGCCGGGCGCCGAGGCGGGTGCTACCCGCTGTGCATCGAGAGCGTCTGGAAGGGACGCAGTCCCGGACCGGAGCCGTCGTCGGCAAGCTGGGCAAGCGTCACGCTGTCGACGTAGGCGTCGATGGCGTCGTCGAGCCCCACCCAGAAATCCACCACAGAGCACAGCGTCTCGCGCGGGCACTCCCCCTCGAGCCCGCCGCATGCCACGGGCTGCGTGTCGCCTTCGGCAGCGCGCAGGATGTCACCTGCCGTGAGCTTCTCGGGGTCGACGGCCAGCTTGTAGCCGCCATCGCGGCCGCGGACGCTTTGAAGGTAGCCCGCCTCCACCATGCTGTGCGCGAGCTGCTCGAGATACTTGAGCGAGAGTCCTTCGGCGCCGGCCACGCGGCGCAGCGGCACCGTGTCGCTGCCGTCCGACGCCTGAGCCATGTAGACCATCAGGCGCAAGGCGTACTGCCCCTTCGTCGAGATGAGCATGTCCTTCGCCTCCTCAATCCAGCGGGTCCGCGAGTTTGCGGGCCCGCGGCGTATCTCTAGACGCGCAATTCAAGCATGCGTGCCAATATTGCTTCGCTAGCGCGATTCTAGCGCAGGAGCGCACAGGAAAAGGTAATCATCTAGTAACGTGCTGGAGATTAGCGAGCCCCACAGCTTTCCAGACTCCTTCAATCCACGCTTGCCCGCGAAAATCGCACCCGAAGCAAGGGCGCATCAAGGTGCCACGCCCCTCCATACCAACGCTCCTCCGCAACATATTGAGCGCGCTGTTGGCGTCAAACGCGCGCCCTGAGGTCCCACGAAATCACCTCGTCGCCCGCTCCAGCAAACCGCTGTCGAAGATGTCGAGTCTATCGGAGCGCGCAAAGGCATCGCGGAGGTCATAGCGCTGGTAGTCGGAACTTGCCGGATACTCGCGCAGCGGCGTTCCGAGCTCCCTTGCAATCGAGCGTGCGATCGCGTCGAACACCTCGGGATTCTTGAACTGCTCGTACGTCACGAAGATAACGCGATACCCCATCTTGCTGACGCCGTTGGCACGCGTCTTGTCATGTAGGATATCGGTGGTTTGGCTGTGGTACTCGGTGCTGTCGTACTCGACATCGAGCTTGTGCTCTGGCCAGCAGAGGTCGGCTTTTGCGTATCCCTGCTCCGCCATGATCTTCGCGTCTGTATCAAAGGGAATCTTGTAGTTCATCACCGGCTTTTCTAGGCCGTAGCCGCCCCAGATCTTTGGCATGCTCAAGAGAAGCGCCATCTCGGTTTCCTTGACCGACGCGGACCCCTCGAGAATGTACTTGAGCGCACGACGCGCCCTCTTCACGCCGTGCATATTACCCGCGTGCGCCAGATAGCGTTCGAGCGCCGCGATCGTGGTCAGCGGCTCCTCGCGCTCTATCGGCTTCTTGCCGAGATACCTGTAGGGACTGTATGTCCCGCAAAGCTCGCAACCCAACTTGACGAGGAGCGGCACGTCGAGACTGCGCGCCAGCTCCACGAACAGAAACTCCGGCGTCGCCACCGCCAGATCCGGAGCGACCTCGATGAACGACCCAGGCGGCAGCTCGCCACTGAATTCTTGGTAAGCGAAAGTCGTCTTGCAGACACGCTCTTTTTTCGAGCTGACCAGAAACGTTTTTGGAATCCATGCAGGAAGCGCTGCGAGCTGCCTGTAAAGTTCTGCCTTGTTTGTCGGACAGCCGGAGATGCTTGACACAGCTAGCGCATTTCTGCGCACATGACTTGGAGCGCCTTGTACACGCCAGAAAACCAAAGCTCCTA
>JBMNPN010000181.1:0-3178 GCA_050943615.1 Coriobacteriales bacterium | reverse complement strand
TTCTTTTATACCTGTTCCAATGAAAACTATAATCCTCTGAAACCTGTTTAAGAGCAAAATCCATAAAATCTCTTCTTAAAAAAGGTGCTCCTTTGACCATATAAAGATCGTCTGGAGTGAACAGTACTACCCGCAAACGATCATCATTCTTATACCCGGTAATATTATTGTTTACTGAAAAATTTTTCTTGCCACCCCGGATAATTTTTAACGAAGCGCTTATCTGTCTTCCCTGCTTTTTATAAATGGCCCGGATGGTCAGGCTATCAGAATTAAAATTTAATAGATCCTCGTTATTTCTGGTTCTAAAGGAAGCCCCTGTAGATAATGCATAAATAACTTCAAGAAAATTGGTTTTTCCCTGGGCATTATTCCCCACAAAAATATTTAAATTATCTATGCATTCATATTCTAATTTTTTTAGGTTACGAAAATTAGATAATTTTATCTTATCTATTTTCAATATCCATAAACCACTCTCTCTTTAACTGGTTCTTAAGGGAACGATTATATATATATAATCTTCCCGATCCGGGTTTTTTATCATGGCTGGCCCCAGTGACCCGGAAAAGCTTATCTGTATATTCTCGCACTCTGCTCCTAGAACTTTCACTACATCCAGAAGGTAATTAGTATTAAAAGAGATTAAAAATTCATTCTCGCCTTGAATATCAAAGTCTTCAATTATTTCTTCAATTTCCCCTACTAATTCTGAATAGGTGTTAATCAAGATTTCGTCGCTTTTAAATTTAAGCTGTACATGCTGTATCTTGAGTTTATCATCAGTGGGCATAACCCTGGCCCTTTCCAGGGTACTCATTAGTCTTTCCGTATTAGTTTTTACCGTAGTACTAAATGAAGACGGTATTACCTGATTATAATTGGGGTACTGTCCCTCAATTACTCTGGATAAAACGGTTACATTTTCGTTATAAAATACGGCATTATTACCGCTTAAGGCTATTTTTATCAATTCATCGCTATCGTCAATTATTCTTAGGAGTTCGTTAACGGTTCTTGAAGGTATTATAAAATTAAAAGGTTCTAAAATTTTATCCCCGGCCATAATAAATTTATAAAGGGCTAGACGGTGGGTATCAGAAGCAACAATAGCCAGGTTATTTTGGTCATCAACATCAAAAAGGATTCCAGTAAAAACCTGGCGGAAATGGGTTAAAGCTGAAGCAAAGGATGTTTTTTTTAAGGCTTCCCGTAAGGCCTTTTGGGGTAAGGATATTTTTAAATCCATATTATTTATCATTAAATCCGGGTAATCATAATCCTGGTAGATATTAATAAATCCAGTGGATCGGCCATAGCTTATACTGAGTTTATTCTTCTCCCGGTTCAGTATAACCTTTATCCTTGAATCGGGAAGCAGTTTAATAAAATCAGCAAAATAATGAGCATTTACCAATACGGTGCCCTCTTCTATTATATCAAGATTACTTTTAGTAGAGGCTTTAATCCCGATTTCCATATCCGTAGCGGTCATAGTCAGCCCGGTATCCTTACTGACATTTATCAATAAACCGGAAAGCACTGGTACAGTGCTCTTGCTTGAAGCAGCCCTGTGAACCAGGGTAGTTAGGGTGGACAATTCTTTTTTATCAATAGCAAAATTCATAGCTGGTTATCCCTTCTTTCTTAATCCTTAATAAACTTGAGTAATAGTAGTAGAGCTTGTTTATATGTGGATAAGCCTCAGTAACTGCGATAAATACAACTGCGTACTGTTGATAATTATGTTTAAATTTTTAATAGTTGGGGTTGATTTTTCTACATAGTGTATCAATGGTTTGGGACAAATAAATGTCTTCGGATAATTCTTGTTCAATTTTTTCGGTTGAATGAATAACGGTAGAATGATCCCTGCCGCCGAATTGTTCGCCGATCTGAGGGAAGGAAGCATCAGTGAGTTTTCGGCACAAGTACATAGCTATCTGCCTTGGGCGTACCAGATTTTTATGGCGCTTTTTGGATAATAGCTCTACCATGGAAATTCCATAATGCTCTGCTACCGATTTTTGGATAGCCTCTATAGTAATCCTTTTGGGCTTCGGCGGCGGCAAAATATCCTTTAATGCTTCAGTGGCTGTCGACATATTCAGTTCTTTGCCAGTTATTTTTGAATAAGCAACCAACCTGACTAAAGCCCCTTCTAATTCCCTTATATTAGAATCAATGTAATTGGCTATATAGTCTAATAATTCATAGGGAACATTTAAGTTATCAAGTTGGGCTTTTTTTCTTAAAATCGCAATCCTGGTTTCCAGGTCAGGGGGTTGGATATCGGTTATCAAACCCCATTCAAATCTTGATGTAAGCCGGTCTTCCAAAGTAGGTATGCTTCTAGGTGGCCTATCACTGGATATAACTAGTTGTTTATTAGCTGTGTATAAGGTATTGAAGGTATGAAAGAATTCTTCTTGGGTCCTTTCTTTACCAGCCAGGAATTGAATATCATCGATTAAAAGCACATCTATATTTCTGTATTTGTTGCGAAAACCAGATGTGTCATCATCTTTTATTGAAGAAATCAATTCGTTGGTAAATTGTTCTGAAGAAACATAGCGTACCGAGAATTGTGGCCACTTATTGTTAATATGATAACCGATGGCCTGCATTAAGTGGGTTTTCCCCAGTCCAACCCCACCATATATAAACAAGGGATTGTACGCTTTAAAAGGCACTTCGCTTACCGCGTAACAGGCTGCATGAGCAAAACGATTGCTGTTGCCTACTACAAATGTATCAAAGGTATATTTAGGATTTAAATAGGATAGTTTTTCCTTTCCGGTTATTAACTCAGTAGTCAAAACCAGATGCACTTCTTGACTGGTCAGAGCACGGAGATTCTTTTCTATTATATCCTGATAGCGCGACTCAATCCATTCTTTAGCCAGGGTATTGGGAACATAGATATAGAAAATATTATTATAAAAAGTATTGAAACTTACCATGGAAAACCAGATATCAAAGCTGGTGGCACCTATTTCTTGACGAACCAGGTTTAAAGCTTTATTCCATATACTGGAATAATCAAAATCAGTGGTCATATGTATCCCCCTGTGCAGTTTGTGGAAAAAGAAATGATATTTATATATACATAATATAGTAAAAAAATGTAGATTTTATATGATTATGATCAAACAATCCTCTAGTTTTGGGTATAATA
>JBMNPN010000180.1:0-3236 GCA_050943615.1 Coriobacteriales bacterium | reverse complement strand
ACGAGTATCGACTTCAGGGTCTTGCCGGCCGCGTCCTTGAACATCTTGTAGTGCAGCAGGCTGAAGTCCGAGTCGACGCTTGCCGGCTCTCCGGTCTTGACCCTCACGCACCCGCTTCCCGCGTGCTCGGACATTCTTGACCAGGGGTCGCGCTCCTCGTCTTCGCTATCCGGCACGGCGATGGTTCGGTAGCCCGTCTCGATCTCGTCGAAGAGGTAGTCGAGAGGGCTCATGTAGTCCTCGTCGTCGTCCTTGGCCTTGGCGAGTGACAGCAACGTGACCAGGCCGGACATCGAACGGTCCTGTTCGGGACAGTGGTACACGAGAAAACCGATAAGGGCCACGTAGAGCAGCCTTTCCGCGTTCTCCCAGAAGGGGTCTCCCGCATGGTCCTTGTCTCCGGTGGTGTTCGCGATGAAGCAGGTGACGAATTCGAGCACGTCCGCCTCGTCGGAGACGTAGGCTATCGGGTTGTAGTGCAGCGACTGCGAGAAGTCCACGGTGTTGAAGGACTTTATCTCGTACCCTTGTTCGACAAGCATCCAACCGGTACGAGGAAGGCACTCTCCCTTGGGGTCGGTGACGAAGTAGTCGCTGTTTGATTGCATCAAGTTGGGTTCCACGTATCCGCGGGTCTTGCCCGAGCCGGATCCTCCGACGACGATCACGTTGCGGTTCCTCTCGTACCTGCGGTCGTGGTCGTCACGGCTCATGGCCATTCCGTAGTGCTCGGTGAGGATGATGTTCTGGTCGGGCTGCTTCAGGTTCATGAACCGCTTTCCCTGGCGAATGCTGCCCCATTGGGCGCTGCCGTGCTCCTCGCCCTGCCTGTCTCCGGGCCCGTGCGTGAGCGAGTACGCCCAGGCGACCCACACCGCGCACGCGGCCAGAAGCCCCGTCGCGAGGCATGCGGGCTCTGGGCTCAGGGGCCCGTGCCCCACCATGTAGGGGAGGGTCTGGCCAGCTGCCCGCGCGAGGTTCTCCATGGGCTGGCCCGGCATCGACAGAAGGCACGCCGCATAGGAGTCCCCGAGCGCGAAGGCGGCCGCGGAGAACGCTGCGGAGACGATCGCGCCGCCTGTCCCGCGGGCCTTCATTTGGCACGGTCCTCGCGCTTGCGCGGCTTCCTCGCACGTGCCCGGGATCTGGATCTCGACTGTTCCATGCGCTTCGAGGCCTCTGTCGCCTCTTTGGCCCGGATGTCGAGCGGGCGCTCGTCTCGCTCGGCGCTTCGCGATTTTCTGAGTTCCAGGTAGCCGGCGTCTTTCCTGTGCCTGTTGAGCAGCTCGTTGGCATCCTCGACCGTGGGATTGTCCCCGAGGCTTTTCATCTCCTCATCGGAGATGACTCCCTTGTCATGAAGTGCTGCCACGAACGACACCTGCTTCTCAGTTGCGGGGTGCTCGATTGGCTTCTCGGTGGCTTTTTCGGATCGCCCTGCGCGGGTCTTCTCCACCTCTCGCTTGAGGTGCTGGCTTGCACGCTTCTCCGCTTCGGCGCTCTCCTTGGAGAGCTCGTCGAAGCTGTTCCACACCTCGTGGGCATCTCTGATCCTGAACAGCAGGTATTCCTTGCCCGTCTTGGGGTCGGTGAACCAGGTATGGTCTGCGCCGTGGGCGTCGAGCTTGCCGTCGATGATCGGCTTGAGCTCGTCATACCCCTCGATGTCCTGGAACTCGCGCATGTCGAGCTTCGCCCATTCGGTGGGCTCGTCTACGCTGTTCCCTCCCTTGGCGGAGGCTGACTTCGCATGCTCGCAGGCCTGGATGAACTTCTCGGCCCGACGTCGCATGGCCTCCTCGCCCATGCGCTCGGCGAAACGGTTGAAGTTGTCGAGCATCTTCTCGCCGGAGTCGTCTCCGAAGTCGCTTGCCATCATCGCACCTCCGCTTTCCTGATAGATGCGCGCCGGTCGGCGCGGATGTCTCGGGATGCATCGGAAGCGCTTTCCGCGCGTGAGACCAGGGCGTCCATAGCGGGCGACTGCTCCTTCTCGGGGAGCATGTAGTCGAGCTTTGCGCACTGCTCAGGGCTCGCTACGTGCATCGACTCGATTGCGTGTGCGAACCTCTCGGGCTCCCTGCAGATGGAGCCGAAGCTCCAGCTCTCGAAGTCGAGCCAACTCCCGTCGGGAAGCCGCTTGAGCGTCCACCACTCGTCACCTCCGTCGACCTGCTGCACGAAGGCGAGGTCTTCGTAGACGATGCCCTGGCGGAGGGCCCAGTTGCCGTGTTCGAAGAACGCGCGGAGGTCGTCGACGCTCTCGGTTTTCACGAAGCTGTAGGGGAAATCTTCGAGGAAGGGGTCATCCTGCCATGCATAGCCGCCCTCTTGGAGCCAGCCGTTGTCCTGGCATTTTTCTTTGAGGCGTGCGCGCTCGGCGTCGTCTACCTCCTCGTACGTCCTCGATCCGAGTTTGAGCATCCGGGTCCCTCCATCGTTGGGGTCTTGGCGCGGGCCGTGCGTCGGTGGTCGTTGGGGCGATGTCTCGTGCGGCGGCCCGCAGCGCGTTTATACGCCCAGTTGGGGGCTTTCGGAGGCGGCACCGTTGGCCTAGCTCCAGCGGGCTCCTCTAAGACTGTTTTCCGCGTCGCCGCCAGTCGACGTCTCCCGTTTCGACGACTTCGCAGGTTTCCTGGATGCGCGAGACGATCGCCTCGGCGCTTTCCCGCTCGCCCCCGCGCGACATGCGGCGTCCCAGCGCGTCGAGGTCGTACTGGGAGGTGAATACCGTCGGTTTCAGAGATTCGTATCTGCTGTTGACGATCTGGAAGAGGGTGGTGAGCGCCCATGAGGTCGCTCCCTCCTTGCCCAGGTCGTCGACCACCAGCACGTCGCACGAGCGGAACTTGGAGGTGCCGTCCGACGAGAACGAGTCGTCGTACGAGCTCTTGACGCTGTCAAGCATGTCGAGCGCGGTCGTCATGACCACCGAGTAGCCTTCGTACACGAGCGCCCTTGCGAGAGCGCTCGCCATGTGCGTCTTGCCGCTCCCGACCCTCCCGTGGATGTAGAGCCCCATGCCTCTCTCCATGCTGTCTCCGGAAAGGTATTCCACCACCTGGTCGTTTGAGGTGATCGCGCCGGCGAAGCGGGGCTTCACGCCGGCCCGCTCCACCTTCTCCGCGGCGGCAGCCTGCTTCTGCTTGGCCTGCTGGAGCTGCTGCCTGCGGGCCTCCTCCTCGGCGCCGTCGCATTCGCAGCTTTTGCTCGCCACCCATTTGACCTCGCCCATG
>JBMNPN010000179.1:0-3274 GCA_050943615.1 Coriobacteriales bacterium | reverse complement strand
GACATCGCCGGCATCAAGGCATCCGCCGCGGTCAACATCGGCTCGCTCGACTATGTGGCCGAGCACATCAAGGAGGGCGTGAGCACCGCAGAGATCGACAAGTGGGTCTACGACTACTGCATCGAGCACGATGCCATCCCTGCTGACCTGGACTACGAGGGCTTCCCAAAAAGCGTCTGCACCTCCATCAACGAGGTCGTCTGCCATGGCATTCCCTCCGAAGAAGACATCCTGCACGAGGGCGACATCGTCAACGTCGACATGTCGACCATCAAGAACGGCTACTACTCCGACTCCTCGCGCATGTTCTGCATCGGCACCGTCGACAGCGAGTGGAAGCGCCTCGTGGACGTGACCAAGCAGTCCGTCGAGGCAGGCCTTGCCGCCGTCAAGCCCTGGGCGCACCTGGGAGATGTCGGCGCCGCGGTCAACAAGGTGGCCACCGAGGCGGGCTTTTCGGTCGTGCGCGAGTTCGGCGGACACGGCATCGGGCTGGACTTTCACGAGGACCCGTTCGTGAGCTTCGTCTCCCAAGAGGGAACCGGTCCCATCCTCGTGCCCGGCATGTGCTTCACGATCGAGCCCATGGTGAACATGGGCGCGCCCGACATCGACATGAACGATCCCAACGGCTGGACCATCCGCACCAAAGACGGCCTGCCCACGGCTCAGTGGGAGGTGCAGCTCGTCGTCACGGAGGACGGCTACGAGCTCCTCTCCTGGTAACCGATTGCCGCTTGCTCTACCATGTTAGACAATGGTATGAATGAAACGGCGGAACAAACGCACCGATAATCGCAGCAGACGGGAACCCGTAGCATGAAGAACGACGACGCCTCAAAATCCCAAGACGAGACTCAGAGAATAGACCCGATCGAGCCCTCTGGGGAAGATTCTGCCTCTGAGCTCGAGACTCAGCGCATAGACCTAGCTGGAGCATCTGAGCAAGGTAGCGCTTCGGAGTCCGAGGCCCAGCAGTCAGCAGATGCCGATACCTCCGATCTACCCGATGCGCCGTCATCGGATCGCACGGTTCCCGACTCGGCATTCGCGCCTCTCCCCGTTGACGACTCGACCGGTCCCGCGGTAAGCGCGCAGGACCTTCCCGTCGTGGACGGCACGTATTCTCCCAGCGGAGAGGCGGCACAGGCTCAAGCTCTCGAAAAGAAGCGCCGTGGTTGGCAGATTGCGCTTGCAATAGTGATCGCCATCGTGGCGCTCGCCGGCATCGTCTACGGCGGGGGCGTCTACTACTACTCCTCGCATTTCCTGCCGAACACCGAGCTGTATGGCAAGGACGTCTCTAACCTGTCGGAAGGCGAAGTCGCCACGCTCATGAGCGGGACCGTCGACGGCTACGCGCTCAAGGTCACCGGAGACGGCGTCAACTTGCGCATTCCCGGTGACAACATCGATATCTCCTACGACGGTGATGCCTTTGCGAAGGCGGCCATGGAGCAGGTCGAGAAATGGCAGTGGCCCTTCGAGCTCACCAAGCAGCACTCCTACACCGTCACGGGGCAGATTTCGTATGATACCGACAAGGTCGCCGAGCTCTTGAACGAGGAAATCGATCGAGTCAACGCCAACGCGACGGAATCGACGGATGCCACCGTCTCCTATGATTCCGATAAGAACAAGTTCGTGGTCGTGTCCGAGACATACGGGACCAAGCTCGACGCCGGCCTCGTGAGCGAAGTCGTCACCGAGGCGCTCGAGAGCCTGCAGACATCGCTCGTGCTCGACGAATCCGAACGCGACCAGCCCGAGGTCACGCGCGATGACGAGCGTCTTTCCCAGGCAGCCGCTGCCGCCAACGTGTACCGCAAGTGCTCGATTCCCCTCACGGTCAACGGAAAGACGGTCTACACGGTCAAGTTCAACCTGATACAGCAGTGGATCAACATCAGCGACAGCTTCAAGGTCTCCATCGACGGTGACGCCATCAAGACCTGGGCGCAGGGAGATCTTTCCGACAAATACGACACGGTTGGCAAGAAGCGCACCTATACCCTCAAGGCAAATGGCAAGGCGATAAAGAAGGTCACAGTTTCGGGCGGCACCTACGGGTGGACCTTGGACGGCGCCTCGCTTGCCAAGAAGCTCAAGAAGCGGATTAAGAGCACGAACAACTCGGAGCTCGAGATTCCCATGTCGAGCACGGCTGCCAAGTGGAATCCCGGCGGCGCGGACTGGACGCGCTACATCGACATCGACCTCACGACGCAGCACGCGCGCCTCATCAGCGCGAGCGGCAAGGTGCTCTGGGAATCCGATATCGTCTCGGGGCTTCCCAAAGACGGCCGCGCGACGCCGACGGGCGTCTACACCATCACCTCCTACATGGGACGCGACCAGACGCTTGTCGGCTCGGACGAAGATGGCGACGGCGAACCCGACTACGAGACGCCGGTCAGCTACTGGATGCCCTTCGTCGGCAATTCGGTCGCGCTGCACGACGCCGACTGGCGCAGCTCCTTTGGCGGGAGCATCTACAAAACCAGTGGAAGCCACGGCTGCGTCAACCTGCCCTCCTCCAAGGCTGCCGAGCTCTACAGCATGGTGCACGTCGGCGACGTGGTCGTCTCGCACAAGTAGCTTGCGAATGGACTGCCGCTCAGGGCGGCTTTCGGTTCTAGGGAACTGCTTTTTTGTCACTTGTCGTGCCTGCACGGTCCGTATCTACGCGCTTGCGTGCTTCGCACCGCAATCTAGCTGCATGTGGCGTTACCGTCGTGCTAAGGTAACTGATCAGTTCGCAAAAAATTAGAAAGAGACAGTAGGTACTCTTATGGAACTCGGTCAAATGTTGCCGATATGGAGCATCATTCCCTTTGTCGGCATGCTCCTTTCAATTGCCATCATGCCCATGGTCAAGCCGGAATGGTGGGAGACCCATGAGCTTCATGCGGCGATTTTCTGGGCACTGGTCTTTCTGGTCCCGTTCGTGTTCGCCTACGGGCCCGAGGTTACGGCAGAGGAGCTGTCCGAGACCATCGTCGGCGACTACATCCCCTTCATCGTCCTGCTCTTGGGGCTGTTCGTCGTCGCGGGCGGCATACACATACGCGGCACGATCGTCGGCACCACCAAGAACAATGTCATTCTCCTTCTGATCGGCACCGTCCTGGCGAGCTGGGTCGGCACGACCGGCGCCGCGATGCTGATGATCCGTCCGGTGCTGCGCGCCAACCAGTGGCGGCGCCACAAGGTCCACGTCGTGGTCTTCTTCATCTTCCTCGTTGCCAACATGGGCGGTTGCCTGACTCCGCTC
>JBMNPN010000178.1:0-3299 GCA_050943615.1 Coriobacteriales bacterium | reverse complement strand
GCCCAGAAGCTCAGCCCGCTTGCCACGCCCGTGATGATGGCGCATATGAACGTCGACTTTGCCCAGCCGTAGACCGCGTCTCCGAACGCCTTGGCAAAGATGTCGATGTCCTTTTGGCGGTTATCGGGGAACAGGCCGCGCAGCTCGCGTGCGATGACGGGCAGATCGAGCAGGATCCAAAAGGAGCAGACCAGCGAGATGAACCCGATGACCGCGGCGTTCCCGATGCCGACGATGCTTCCGACCACGCCGTTTGCAGCTGTTGAGAGGATGCTGCTCGCCTGGTTGCGAATCCAGTCGTTGACGGACGTGAGCAGGTCGTTTATCGGGGCGCCTCCGCTCGAGCCGAGCGAATCCGAATGTCGGGAGACGAAATCCTGGATTTGTGCGCTGTAAGACGAGAGATTGCCCACGAAGGAAGCGAGCTGGGTGATGAGCGTCGGGATGAGCGAGAGAATGCAGCCGACGACGAGCGCGGAGACAACGATGAAGGTGATGGTCACCGCGAGCACGCGGGGCATCTTGTGCGCTTGGAGCCAGTTGACGATGCCGTGCAGCAGAAAGACCGCGAGCGCGGTGATGATGACCGTGGCGACGGCCTGCCAGATGATGTTGCAGATGTAGAGGATGACCCCGACGAGAATGCAGATGCCGACGAGCGTCCACGTCGTGTAGGCGCGTGTCTTCCACTTACTCTGTTTCTCGTACTGGTCCTGGGGCATCCCTTGAAGTGCCGTTCCCGTGCTTGGTGAGGAAAAGATCTGGCGGAGGAGGAGGGATTCGAACCCTCGTACCCGGGGATACCGGGTAAACGGTTTTCGAGACCGCCGCATTCAACCACTCTGCCACCCCTCCGCGAGGCAGCCCGAAGCGGGCGCGTTGCAAGATTATAACGCACACGGCTCGCATGAAAAGCCCTGCTTTGGGGGTAAAATTCTCTCACAGTCTCGCGTCGAGCCATCCGCAAGTTCCACTGCAAGCCAGGCGCAAAGGTGGAAATGCCGACAATTGCAGTGGCACGAAGGGAGATCATGGCGCGGCGAGAAAAGCGTGACCGGGATTACGTGTTCGCGCAGATGCCCGTCGGGCGAGCAGTTCTGTACCTGGCGGTGCCGACGGTGCTCACCCAGGTTATCTCCATTCTCTACAATCTGGCAGATACTTTCTTTATCGGGCAGCTCTCGGACCCGGTTCTCGTCGCGGCGGTGGGAATCTGCCTTCCGCCCATGATGCTCATGACCGCCTGCGCGAACCTCTTTGGCGTGGGCGCCTCCTCGGTGATTTCCCGTGCGCTGGGTGCCGGCGACCAGGAACGCGCGCGCAACGCTTCCGGCTTCAGCTTCTGGGCGGGCATTCTCCTTGCTATGGTCTACATCCTGCTCACCACCTTTTTCCGGCAGGGCTTCGTATCGCTCATCGGGGCAACAGAGCAGACGGCCCCTGCGGTCAACACCTATCTCGACTGCACCATGCTCGCCGGCGGCCTGGTCTTTTTTCTGAGCAGCCTGCTCGCTCACTTCACGCGCACGCTCGGAAAATCGCTTGCCGCATCCGTCGGCGTGTCATCCGGAGCGGTGCTCAACATCGTGCTCGATCCCATCTTCATCTTCGTGTGCGGGTGGGGCATCTTCGGCGTCGCGCTCGCCTCGGTCTTAGGTCAGCTGCTCTCGCTTCTCCTGCTCGCAATCTACCTGGTCGCGAACAAGGGGTTCGGGGTCATCGCCTTGCGCCCGCGGGCTGTCTGCTTTGAAGGCGGCATTCCGTCGGCGGTCTTCGGCGTCGGCTTCGTGAGCTTCTGCATGACCGCGCTCGCGCAGGTCTCGAATGCCGTGGTGAACATCCTCGTCTCCCCGTATGGCGCCGCCTACCTGGCCGCCTCGACGGTGGCCGTCAAGGTGAATATCGCCGTCTTCTCCCTTACCCAGGGTCTCACCGTCGCGGTCCTTCCCCTCATCGGCTTCAACTACTCCGCGCGCAACGCGATCCGCGTCAAGAAGACGCTTGCCTTTATCGTGTGCTTTGCCGTGATCGTGTGCGGGGCCTGCGCGGTGCTCACGGCGACCTTCTCGGATGCCATCACCGCCTTCTTCATCGACGACGAGCAGACCATCGCCTGCGCGCGGAGCTATCTTTTCGCCGTCTCCCTGTGCATGGTGCCCGCCTCGCTCGTGTTCGTCGCGACGACGTTTCTGCAGGCCACAGGCGAAAAGAAGCGACCGCTCATCTTGGCGTTCACGCGCATGGGAACGGTCGATGTCGTGTTCATGATCATCTGCAATATGGTGCTGGGAGCTCCCGGCGTGCTCTTCGGCAAGCCGATTGCGGATTGGCTCTGCGTCATCACGGCCTGCCTCGTCATCGCCAACCTGAAAAGGTACCGTCCGCTGTTCGCCGCACCTCGAGAGCAGGAGCGCCCGGTCTGAGAATGCAGTGGTTCCATTCGCCTTCCGGTCGGGGGGTCTCTCCTGCCCCGAATTCCCGTGCGAGGACTTTCTGTGACTTGCCACCAGTTATCTGGCGCATGTAGCGACACGTGCGCTCTCCCCGTGCTCCTCGGTCGCTGGCCATCTGGTAGTATGGCGGGAAAACGACTCAGTTCGGCGCAACGCACAAAGGAGCGGCATATGGCTCAGCAAAACCTCGAGATGGACGATATCCTCGAACGCATCACGTTCTACTGTCTCGACGAGGCGAAAAAGAAGCTCGAGGCGGGAGAGGAATGCACGCCGTTCACGGCCGTGGTCGCAGATGACCAGATGTACCTCGAGAACTACCCTGGTGACGACGTCATGCGCTGCCGCGCGGACGCGGAGGCAAACGTCAAGTCCTCGAGCACGTTCTCCACGCACTACGCGTTCTGCTATGACGGCTTTCTCATGACCGACGACGGCCAGATCGACTCTCTCATCGTCGAATGCGCCACGCGCGATATGGAAAAGGCCTACGTGATCGGGGTCATCTACAAGAACGAAGACGGCGAGCTCGAGTTCGCGGACACCCCCGCCCTTCTCGACCAGACCGAATCGTTCTACGACCGTGCCGCGGTCAACGCCGCAAAGGAACTCGAGCGCGTCAAGGCGGGAGACGATCTCGACATGGACGCCGCCCAGGAGATGCTCAAGCACAACTTGGGAGGCGCCGAAGAAGGAGCAGAAGACGACGAGAAGGAAGCGCAGGAATAGAAATGGATCAGTTCGTCGACTGGAACCAGATGTGGAAAGAGGCGCAGGAGCTCAGGCGCCGTTCGGATGATGCTGAGTACTGGGACAAACGCGCCCCGAGCTTTGCGAAGACCGCGG
>JBMNPN010000177.1:0-3319 GCA_050943615.1 Coriobacteriales bacterium | reverse complement strand
AATAGAAAAAATAATAGAATATGTTTTTTAATATATTACATGTACATGTACTATAATATTTTTACTATTTTAGTAAAGTCTGAATTTTTGGATAAAAATTTTGGATTTTTAGGGATTATATTGGAATTGGTATTGAGTTGATTTTTTCTATTTTCATGTTTATTGTGTAACGTGTTGTATTATTTTTGTTATTTTTTTTGTAGAGTTGAGTGTTGATTTTTTGTGATAATCTTTTTCTTTTTATTTTTTTAGGAGTATGATATTTTTTGTCATGTTTATATTCTATTATTTTTTCTATTTTCTATCAGTTATTATTTTTATTGAATTTTTTATTACTTTTTTGTTTTACAACATTTGTCTAAAATTAGTTCGTTTGTAATAAAATTTTTAGGTGGTGAGTTGTTTTCTATTTTTGTATTTGTTGTTGTGGGTGTCGCTAAAGAGGGTTGTGTAGGTGAGGGTTTCACCTACACGGGCTGTGGTGTTGTTTGCTGTTATTTTGATGGTTGTTTGTGGCTGGTCTTTGATTGTTATTGTGAATTGTTTTGTGGTGTCTTGGTAGCTTCCTGTTGGATCATGGTATGTTGCTTGTATATTGTATGTTCCAGCTTTATTGTACTTGTGGTTTAGGACTGCTTGTCCGTTTGTGATTTTACTGACTGATAGTGTTTTGCCGTTACTAGTGAACGTTACTTGTCCTTTTTTTATGTCCTTGTTGTTGGCATCTTGTATTTTGATGCTTATCGTGTTTGTTTCATTTATAATTGCTATTTGTTTTTGTGGTATGATGTTTACTAGTTGTTTGTCTGTTATGCTGGCACTTTTCAGGTTTTTATTGTTTGCTTGTATGTTGATTGTGGTGTTGTTTCTTGCTCCTGTGAATGCTCCTCTCTGTCCTGTTACCAGTGTTATGTTGTGGAGTCCAGATTTTAGTGTCTTGTTTAGTGTTATGTCTATTTGACCATCAGTGATGGTGTGGTATTGTGGTGTGTCACTTGTGGTTTTTATTGTTATTCCGTCGATTTTTACAATTGCCTTGTTGGTACCTGTTAGTCTATGTCCTGCCGCGTCTTGTAGTGTACCGGTTAGTTTAATGTTTTTACTATTTGTTTGTGGAGTGTTTAGCTGTATTTGTGTCTTTGTTGGTGTTACGTTGAATGTATTGTTTGCCTGACTTCTTACATATGTATTGTTTACCAGTAGTGCTGTTATTGTATGTTCTCTTGCTGAGTATTGGTGTCCTATGGTGTATGTGTAGTTTGCATTGTTGTCTGTTATTTTTGCTTGTATTGTCTGGTTGTTTGCATCTTTTAGTGTTAGGCCATCTATCTTGAAGATTACATATCCTTCTACTTTTCTATTTGGATCTTTTTTGTCCTTGATTGTCACAGTTATTGTTAGTTTTTGGTCTACTTCTACTGTGGTGTCGGTGTTTATGCTTAGTTTGGCTTGTCTTTGTTTAAGATTTAACAGTGGCGTGTTGCTTGTGTTTCCATAGTATTCTTCGTTTCCCTCGTAGGTTGCACTTAGTTTGTAGGTTTTGGCTGTGTATGTTGTTGGTATGGTGTAGTTTATCGTTGCAACTCCACCGGTTACTCTTCAGTGACAAAGACTCCCTACTATCATACCATATACATGAACATATTAAATAAGTCATTATCTGTAAAGCGTGGAAGCAGTACTGATATAAATGCAACACTAACCTGTTATAGCCGCAACATAACCGAAGACATCAACGCAACCATTAACCTTAATGCTACCTGGGGAACAGTAGTATACACGCAGAATGTAACATTCCACAATGGAGTATTAAACACTAAGCTATCCATACCAAAGGACTTTGAACTCTTCACATTTGAAGGACGAGAAATAACACGATACACACTAACAATCAATACCAGGCAGAGTAAAAACTTCAAAGAAACCAGTCAATCTGCAACGGTTAATATAGGTGAGTATACTAAATTATACCAGAAAACACTATGGGGATACAAAAATGCAAACGTAACATTCAACAGCACACTACAAGATGCAGACGGAAAACAAGTAACAACCAATACAACAGCAAATTGATATATACACACTAAAAGACAATAAATACAACCTAAAGACATGCTTCAATGCAGTATAATAAAAGGTAAACTAGAATACACCTATAAAATACCAGCAACACTAACAGATAACACTTACACTGTAAATATTACAGCAGGCAGTAACAATGACTATGCAGGATGTTATAAAACAGTGAAACATGACACTAAACAATCGTCGAACTACATAACAGCATCCAACATCCAATCATACATCGACTCCAACGTAATAGTTAATGGAACAGTCATGGATTCAATAACAAGAAGCAAGGCAAATATAAATACACAAGTTGACATACTAATAGACAACAAAAAAATAGCAACAGTAAATGCTACAAAAGGAACATTCAAATACACACTAAAAAACAACTACGCCAAAGGACAGCACAACATCACATACAACTATAAAGGAGATGATATATACAACACTACAAGTAGGAGTGTTAACTTTACAAGCAATAAAAACGCACTACGCATAAGAGCAACTCCAATAACTGCAAAAATAGGCAACCTGATAAACATCAAGGCCAATATAACAAACACGACTGGTAACATAGTAAAAGAATCACTTAAAGCAGACATACTATTAAACGGTAAAACAGTAGCAACTGGTATAGACATCACAAATGGAATACTAAGCTATAACTATACCATACCACAAGGCACACAGTCAAACAGTAGAATAACCATAAACATATATGAAAATAGTAAATACAACCCGCGAAATGCAACAACCACATTAAAAATCAGCAAGGACTACCAGTTTATCAACCTGGAAAAAACCACCATCACCACAAGTAAAGGATCAAAGATTAGTATAAATGGTAATATAACAGACAAAAACAGGAACTTATTAGCAGGAACTAAACTAAACATAAAAATAGGTGGCGTGACAATCGCTAACATTACATTAAAAGATGGAAAATTCAACTATGAATACACAGTAACACAAACAAAAGGAACTTATGATGTAACAGTAAAAGCATTAGAAAGTAATGGATACCTATATAATGCAAAACATATGAGTTTGAAAGTAAATAATTAAATTTACTTCTATTTTATTTTTTTATTATACTAAGTATAATACAAAGGCAGATAAAGAACTGATAATTAATATCGTAATGATTATAACTACAACTACTATTGTGATAGTTCCAGCTGTGGAGTTTGTTTGTGGTCTTTGTTGATAGGGAATTTGATTTAAATTCTGTTGATAAGGATTATTTGAT
>JBMNPN010000176.1:0-3330 GCA_050943615.1 Coriobacteriales bacterium | reverse complement strand
CGCGAGCCATGAGCGTATCGTTCTTCAGCATGGCGTCTCGCCTTCGAGAACGGCGAGCGTGAAGTCCGCGAGCTTGCCGTAATATGCCTGTTCGGCATGCGTTTTGACGCGCTCGACGAAAGCTGGGAGCCACGGAAGGACATAGCCGTCGCGAAAGTCCTCGTAGGATTCGACAAAGGCTTCCTGCTGCGTCTGCTCGAAGCGCATTGCCATCAGCGAGAGGAAGGCGAGCAGATAGCGTAGATGGTCTTCCGGTACTCGCCGCTCGTCCGAGATCTCGATGTCGAACTGCCGGTACACGGCGCGCACTTCCGATGTCGTCTTGCCGCCTATCAGCCCGCCGTCCATGTAGTATGAAGCGTACGGCGGCGCCTCCATCTGAAACGACCCGATGAACAGGCGCGTGTAGGCAAGCTGTGCCTCGGTCGCATCGAATAGCTCACGCGAGGCTGCGAGCAGGTCCCGTACCTCATCGGATGCGTCGGGACCTTTTCGCTTTGCCCAGGACTCGAGCGCTGCCGTCGTCGCCTGAATGCCGTCGACCGGGAATGTGAACGCCTCCGAGATCGCCGAGAGCAGCGCGCTAGGAGGAATCTGCTGCTCTACCATGTCTTGTTGAACTCCCGGATGTAGTAGACGGCAGGCTCGGTTCCCTCTTTTGGCTTCAGCACCGAGGCCTCATATTCCCGGGTCAGCTTGTACACCTCTCCGTAGATGTCCTCCATGTTGCCGAAGATCCGGGCGCCTGCCGGACACGCCTGGACGCAGCGCGGCTCGTCGCCGTGGTAGACGAGGTGCTTGCACATCTGGCACTTGAGACGTCCTCCCACCTTTGTCATGGGCAGGTCGTACTCGTCGAGCGCGTCATCGTGCATGGGGTAAGCGTTGCCGGCAGCTTTCTGTACGTCCTTCCCGCTCGACGTGCCCGCCATCAGCTGGGGGACGGCGCCGATCTGGTCTGCCGCTGTGCGCTTTGGGGCGCGGGTGATGGCGCCATAGGGGCAGGCCTTGGCGCAGCGCCCGCAGGCGATGCAACGCGACGGCGTATGGACGGTCAATCCCAAGGAGTCCTTGTGCATGGCGCCGGTGGGACAGGCGGCGACGCAGGCTGCTTTGGTGCAGTGGTTGCACATCACCGGCCGGTAGCTGTAGCTGACATCGGGAAACGTCCCGCTCGTCTCCGTCAGGTGGTAGCTCGCGTGCACGCCCGTGGGCATCTGGTTTTCCAGAGCGCACACGATATCGCAGGTCCCGCAGCCGACGCAGTCATGCAGGTTGATGATCATCACGTATCTGGTCATTATTCAGCCACCTTCTCGATTCTGACGCGGCAAAGCCCGCCGTGGAATGCCGACTGCCCGCTCAGATGGTCGTAATCGCAGGGAATGATCTCGTTGTTGTTGCCGCCACGCGGGCGTGCCTTCTCATAGTCAGAGGCAGCGATGTGCCCGAAGGCCCAATGCCCCTGTCCGTAGCACTTCACGACGACTCCGGGGCGCGTGCCCTCCCATCCTTTCGCGTGCACGGTGATGTTGCCCTGAATCGAGGTGACCTTGACGGTGTCCCCGTCCTCGAGGCCGAGTTGTTTCATGTCCTTCGGGTTGACCTTGAGCACGTCATCCCAGACCTCGTCTCCCGGGTCGACGTCCTTGAATTCCTGGAAGAGGGGCAGGTTCGCGCTGCGCCCCTCGCGGTTCAGACGCGAGCGATGCTGTTCGAAGATGAAAGGATACTGCTCAGGATCCCCGTGGCGCACCGGCTCTTCGTAGTGCGGAACGAATGCCAGACCGCCGCGCGCCTGGTAGTTGTAGGTCTCCATGAGGTCATCGACGGTCGTGCGGTACTCCCAGGCCTCCTGTTCCAGCTGGTCTTTGAGGCTTTCGCTGTAGAACTCGTACTTGCCGGTCTTGGTGCCGAACTGTCCCCAGCTCTTCTTGTACGATGCCCTGTTGCTGTTGAAGACGCCCTTGGAGCAGAAGTTCCTCCAGGACCCGAGGTCCTTGCCCTGTCCCGCTTTCTCGTTTTTGCCGTTCCAGCAGGGTGCCGTGCGAATCTTGGCGACGATTTCCGAAAAGCTCTCCTCGTCTTGGGGAAGGTTCCCAGTCTCGGGGTCGACAAAGGCCTTCGAGTAGTAGTCGAAGACGCGCGAAAAGCCTTTTTCCGCGAGCTTTTCTGCAATGCACCATGCCATCTCCGTCTCGTCGGTCTTCGTCTGCGGCCAGACCGGGTCGATGACGGGCTGCTCGATCGAGACGTAGGTGACCATGTCCTGGTAGTTCTTCACGTAGCCCCAGTTCTCGAACATCTGGTGCTTGGGCGGCAGCACGATATCGGCGAACTGCGCCGACTCGCTCGGGTTCATCGTGATGCAGACGTAGAACGGTACCTTTGCCATCGCCTGCTCCCAGCGCTGGCAGCCCATCGCCGAGTACGCGAAGTTGCAGTACTTGGTTATGAGCATCTTGATGTCGTAGGGCTGCTCGGTGAGGATGAGGTCGGCGACGTGGTTCGTGATCACCTGGTTGTCGATCTTGCCCTCTTTCGAGGCGAGGAACTCCTTGGTGTTGCGTCCGTCGGCATGGGGCTTCTTCTCCCATTTCTTTGCCGCCGAATCTCGATAGGGACGGTGGTCTGGGAACGGAGCGACGCTCACGCTGGCCGCCTCCTGCGAACCTCCCACGTTCTCATACGAACCGACGAGACCATTTAAGGCTTCCGCCGCCATCGCACCATAGACGCCGCGCGCTTGATTCGTCGTGCCCGGTGAGACCCACGAGCACGCGTTTGCCCCGTACTTGGCAAAATCGGTGGCGACCTTCTTGATGTCATCTGCCTCGATGCCGCAGATACCGGCCGCCCATTCGGCGCTCGTGTCCTTGAGGACGAGGTTCCACCAGCGCACCAGCCCGTACGCGTTGGCATACTCGAAGCGCTCCTCGTCGACGCTTTCGCCTGCAACGAAGAGGTTGACGTGCTTGTCGTAGTAGCCCGACTCCTGATAGTTCCACGCCCCGTCTTTGAAGTCGCCCACGAACGACTTGCTCCACTTGCCCGAGACGAGAATCTCGTGCGCGATGGCACAGGCGAGCGCACCGTCAGTTCCCGGAATGATGGGAAGCCACATGTCCGCCTTGGCTGCTGTCGTCGAAAGGCGCGGGTCGACCACCACGATATGAGCCGCGTCCATGACCGCTCCCCACTGGTTCATAGCGTTTGGCTGTTGACGGTTCGAGGCGATGGGATCTGTCGACCACATCAAGAAGTATTTGCAGTTCGCGAGGTCGTAGTCGCGGTACCCGAAGTAGCCGTTGACCGCCCACGAGGAGAACT
>JBMNPN010000175.1:0-3338 GCA_050943615.1 Coriobacteriales bacterium | reverse complement strand
CTTGGAGAGCTTCGACGAGGGGACGATCGGGCGCAGCGAGCTGAAGATGAAGTTCGCGAGCTCTGAGGAGCTCATGCGCGCCACGAGAAACGACATGGCCTAAACGACCAAGCCAAGAATCAAAGAGGTAGTAACCGGGAGCGCTCTTAACAGCGTTCAAGGAGAGAACTGCGCTCCCGGAAGATAGCTACAAAAGGAGGAATTTATGGAAGTAATCGGGGTACTGGGTATCATCGTGGGACTGGTGTTCTTCGTAGTTGCCGCGATGAAGGGCTGGAACGTGCTGGTGACGTCTATCGTCACGGCCGTCATCATCGTCGTGACCAACGGTATGGACCTTGCCAGCTCCATGGTCGGAAGCGAAAGCTCCTATGTCACCGGAATGGCGAGCTTCATCCAGAAGAACGTCTTCATCTTCCTGGGCGGCGCTATCCTAGGCGAGCTCATCGACAAGTCGGGTGCCGCATCCTCGATTGCCCGGGCGATCATGAACAAAGTGGGGACGAAGAGCCCCTACCTCGTGCTGCTGGGCATCGCCGCCGTCGGCGCCATCCTCACCTACGCCGGCATCTCGATGTTCGTGGCCATGTTCGCGCTCATCCCGCTGGCACGTCCCATGTTCAAGGAATGCAACATTCCCTGGCACCTGTTCAACGCCGCCTGGTCTCTTGCTGCCTGCTCGTTCACGATGGCGATGATCCCCGGCGTGCCCGCCGTTGCCTGGATCAACGCTGCCAACGGCTGCGGCGTCTCGCTCACCGCTGCCCCCATCATGGGCATCGTGGGCTCCATCATCGCGATCGTCGTCTCCTGCATCTACATCAAGTTCGCGCTCAAGCGCGCCCAGGACAAGGGCGAGACCTACGAGGAAACCGAGCTCGAGCCTATCGAGACGCATGTCGAAGAGGAGGTCAAGCGCCCGAACCTCTTCCTGTCGCTTCTGCCCCTCATCCTCTTGATCGCCATCATCATCGGCGGTTCTGCTGCGGGCATCGCGAACATCGTCTACGTTGCCATGGCCGTTGCGATCATCGTTGCCATGATCTGCTTCAATCCCTACATCGAAAGCCAGCGTGACGTGCTCGGCAACGGCGCGAAGAACGCCATCGGGCCTGCGCTGTTCACCTCCGCCGCCGTCGGTGTCGGCACCGTCGCCGCTACCTCCACCGGCTTCACGATCATCTACGAGGCAATCTTCAACATGCCCGGCGGCGCCTACGTTTCCGCCGCTACCATGTCCGCGGTCCTCGGCGGCATCATGGGTTCCGGTTCCGGCGCGGTCGGCATCATCGCCCAGAACTTCCTGCAGCCCTACCTGGCCACCGGCGTCGATCCGGCGGCACTCGCAAAGATCATCGCGACGTCTGCCACCATCGGCGGCGCGCTGCCGAATTCCGGCGCCATGTTCGGCATGTTCGCCGCCATGGGCCTCAACCATGGCAACGCCTACAAGCACACGGCTGCCATCTCCATCGGCGCGGGTCTGTGCGCTCTCATCGTCATGATCATCATGGCGACTATCGGCATCGTCTAAGGTCTTCGTCTTCGCGACGCCCGCTTTTTACGGGACCTGTGATGTACGCGCAGGTTCCGTGCGGGCGTCTGTCCGTATATCGGACATATTCCCGTCCGCCTGCCGGATGCGCTTGGGCACATCCGGCGCGTTTGCCCGAGTGTCTGGCCGCCGAAAGGGGTCTGCTCGTTTTCTCGATGCCGTCGGTGTGCGTGTGTTCGGGCTGCGTTCGGTTCGAAAAGAGTCTCCATGAATGCAGGTAACAAGCAAAACGGAAAGGCGGCCTTCAAAGTGAAGGCGCCCGCCCGCGATCGCGCACCGTCAGGTAGCAACAAGAAATCCGTGATGGCCCAGGCGTCGCTGTTCGAGCGGGTCCCCGAGAACATGCGGCTTGCCTGGCCGGACATCGCCTCGATCCTCTCGGGCGTCGTCTCGAGTCTCTCCAAGCTCATGGGCGGTGGCATCGTGGCGTTCTACGCCGGCTGCCAGCTCGGCGGTTTGGCCGTTGCCATCACGTTTGCCCTCTCCTTCGTGCTCACGTACCTCGTGGGCCGCGTCACCTTCGAGGAGGGGCTTCCCAACAACGTCGCCTCGCGCATCTACATTTTCGGGACCAAGGGCTCTGCCGTGGGCTCGCTTGCCTGGATCTTCCTGATCGTGGGCGTGCTCGCCGTCGGCACCGTGCAGCTCGGAAACGCCATCATGTTCGCGTTCGGCATCACCGACCAGACGGTAAAGACGCTGCTCTTCTTGGGAATCTCGTGCGTGTGGATTTGCATGGCGCTTTTCGGGGCCAAGTTCATCGCGCGCATGAACGCCGTGTTCGTGGTCGCCCTGTTCTGCGTCATGGGATATGTGATCTATCTTATCGCCGCCAACGGGCAGCTCGTCGATGCGGCGACGCACGGCGTGATGGTGCCGGGCGTCGAACCGCTCCAGGGCTTTTCCTACGGCGTGAACTACGCGGTCATGACCTCGGGGCTGCTGGCTCTGTTCGCCGCCGACTTCACGCGCTTTGCCCGCAAGAGCCGCGACCTCGTGCCCATCTCGCTCGTGGGCTCGCTTTTCGCAATTCTGACCTACATCTTTGGCGCGCTCATCACCTACTACGGCTTCGACGCCGCCTACCAGTACTTCATGGCCTCGGGTTCCTACGATGCGACCGGTGCCGCCAACGCCGCCATCACCAATCCGGGAATCTCGCTCGTACTCGCCTCGGGCGGCATCGGGCTTGCCATCATCTGCCTTTCGCAGATGAAGGTCGAGACGTCGAATTCGATTGGGGGCGCAAACGCCGTCTCGAACATCTTCGATTCGCTGTTCGGCGTCAAGCTTCCCTGGCCGGTCGCGGTCATCATCGCCAACGCCATCGGACTCGTCTTCATCTTCGGCAACATCCTCGACAAGGTGAACGCCTTCATGTCGATCGGCTCGATTCTCACCATCGGCTGGTGCGTGCTGCTCATCACGGACTACTACGTCGTGAGAGGCCCGATGCACATCGGGCTTCGTCATATGCCGCTCGACAAGATCGAGGCGGTCAACTGGCGCGGCGTCGTTACGCTCATCATCGTGACGGCGGTGAACTCCTGGCTCTACGCTGCCGGCATCGTGTCGGTGCCGATTCTCGTTGTGGCGCCGATGACCTTTGTGATTTATATCATCTTGAGTCTGATTTTTAAGGACAAGGTGCGCGCGTCCGATGCAAAGCGCATGGCGGAGTCCCAAACGGGGCAAGCGGCAGGGGAGGCGGAAAAGAGCGCCTGACCAGGACCTGACAGCTTGTTGCACGGTCTGCATCGAGCTTATTTGAGTGGGGTTGCCC
>JBMNPN010000174.1:0-3363 GCA_050943615.1 Coriobacteriales bacterium | reverse complement strand
AGCGAGAGGTTGGCGATGTAGTCGAGCGAGTTGGTGAGGATCAGCACGATCGAGAGCACGCCCAACGTGATGACGGAGACGTACGGCGTGGAGAAGCGCTTGGAGGTCTTGGCGAATATCTTGGGCACGGCGCCGTCACGCGCCATGACGAACAGGTAGCGTCCCGTCGTCACCGTCGAGGCGTTCAGCGTGGAGAAGTCGCCGCCGAAGGCGATGCCCAGGCACAGCAGGATGAGCGGAAAGCCCATGATCCCAGCCGACACCATCGCCTGCGCGAAGGGCGCGTCGGCATCGGAGAGCATCCCCATGGAGTCGACCGGCGTGATGCCGACGAGGAACCACTGGAACAGCGCGTTGACCGCAAAGACCACGAACGGCGTCAAAAACATCGCGCGGGGGATGTTGATGTGCGGATACTTGATCTCCTCGCCCATCGACACGGCAGACTCGAATCCCGCAAAGCACCACCAGATCATGCACATGGCCGCCAGAAACGAAAGCGGCGTGTTGCTGCTGATGAAGTCGGGCGTCGTGACGAACGTCGGGAGGTTGACGTTGGGAATCATCGTGAGGAACCAGATGACGGCCACACCCCAGAAGAAGAACATCGACGCGTTCTGGACGCGCCCGGAGACCTCGACGCCGAAGACGTTCACGATGGTGAAGCCGGCCACGATGATGGCCGCAAGGACCGCGTCGTCGATGGGCAGCTCGACGCCGAGCGCGAGAAAGAGCGTCTTGAAGTAGTAGCTGAAGGCCAGCGCCTCTCCGCCGGTGACCGAGACGAGCGAGACGATGAAGTTCCAGCCCGCGAGCACGCCCGCCCACCTGCCGATGCCCATAGAGGCGAACTGATAGGTTCCGCCCGCGTATGGCAGCTCAGCGCCCATCTCGGCATAGAGCAGCGCCGGGTAGATGCTGACCGCCAAGGCGAGCAGCGTTGCGAGAATGACGAGCGGACCCAAATCGCCGACGACGTTGGAGCCCGTCGTGAACAGGCCGACGCCGATGACCGATCCTGCCGCGATGGTGACCGCCTCGCGCATGCCGAACTTGCGCTTGAGCTGGCCCTTTCCAACCGTCCCTGTAACTGCCTGTACCGAGCTTTCCGCCATAGCCTCGCTCCTACCCTCTCACTGGCTGTCTATGTACTCTATCACGCTGTAGTGATGTAGTGTGCGATGGAGAGTGTAGCGCACTGGCAGACAAGTGCAAGGGGGAATGCTCAATCAGTTTGCGACGGGCGCACGCGGACACGGGAGCGCGGTGGGCGAACTCGCGAAGTGTGAGCGGCGGACGTGCGGGCGGGACCGAACGCGTAGTGTGCGCAGCACACGGATTCGCGAGGTGCCCGCACGTCCGTCGGGAGCGGTACTGAGCGGAGAGCACACCGCGCTCCCGTGTCCGCGTGCGGCCCCACCCAAAGCTTGCTAGCGCTTACGCCGGCGCTTGTTGTCGCGCCGCATCCACAGAAGGTCCCAGAGGCCAAAGCAGCAAGCGACGACAAAGGAGAGGAAGCCGAAGAGGGGAACGCCCAGGACCTGCGGCTGGAGGTTCGTCAGGCACATCACGCACGAGCCCAGGAACAGCGATGCCGAGATGATCGCGAGCGTGAAGTGATCGATGGCATTTCCGAGGTCCTCGCGCAGGACCTTGTCCGCGCTCATGTGAAGCGCCGTTTTGACCTGGCCTTTCTGCAGCATGTCGAGCGTGTCGTCGAGCTTGGTCGGCAGCCCTGCGAGCGCATCGATGCTGTCAACGCTCTGCTGCGCAATCCTGCGCGCGTGCTCGACCATCTTGTCGATGTCGATGTGCTTTGTCATGTACTTGCCGATGACCGAGCTCACGCTCACCTTGCCCGAGATATTGCGAATCGTCCCCTCGAGGGTGACCAGCCCGCGCGCGAGCATGAGAATCGTCGGGGAGAACTCGAAACCGACCTGGCTGGCGGAGACGATGAGCTCCTGGAGCATGCCGGAGACATCGAGGCTGCCAAGGTCGGCGCCCGCATAGTTGTGGATCGTGATATCGCAGATGTTGAGCAGCGCCGAGTGGTCCATCGGGCCGGTCGGGCGCATGATGCGCAGCATCGCCTTCATCAGGGCGTGGGCGTCTTGCTTGGCAATGGCGATCATGATGTCGGTCACGGCCTCGCGCTCCGTTCCCGTGAGCTCGCCCATGATGCCGAAGTCGATCCACTCGATTTTCGTCCCGTCTTCGTTGACGAGGATGTTGCCGGAATGCGGGTCGGCATGGAAAAAGCCGTCCTCCAGGCACTGGGCCATGAAGTTCTCGGCAATCAAATAGGCAAGAGATTCCCGGGTCTCATCATCGAATTTCGAGAGGGTGTCCTCTTCGATGCGGTTGCCCTTGGCAAAGTCCATGACCAGCACGGACGGCGTAGACCATTCGGGAAAACAACGCGGCGAGGAGACGTTCTCGCGCCCAGCGTTGTTGTCGTGGAAGCGCGTGAGGTAGCGACCCTCGATGGTCAGGTCGAGCTCGTCGCGCGAGCTGCGCTCCAGCTCGTCGATCAGCTGTCCGAAGGAGATCTGCCCCTCGTCGGGGCTCATGAATTCGTAGGTGGCAAGGACGCGGCGCATGAGCTGGATGTCAGTTGCCACGACCTCTGCCACGCCGGGGCGCTGCACCTTGACGGCGACGAGCTCGCCGGTCTTGAGATGCCCGCGGTGCACCTGCGCCACGCTCGCCGAACCGAGCGGGTGCTCGTCGAGGTCGGAGAAGACCTCCTCGACCGGCATGCCGAGCTCGGATTCGATCGTGCTCTTCACGATATCGAAGGAAACGGGCGCGACGTCGGCATGGAGCTTTGCGAGCTCGTCGCAGTACTCCTTGGGAAAGACATCCGGGTGCATGGAGGCGATCTGGCCGAGCTTCACGAAGGTCGGGCCCAGATCCTGCAGGATCGCGACCGTCTTTTGGGGAGTGAGCCCCGCACGCGCATCGTGCCGGTTCGCGATGGAGATGATCTCGCGCAGGCGCTTTGCGCTCGTATGGTCCTTCATGGACATGCGAACCAGCTTGAGCGCCTCTTGAAACGTCGGCATCTGTTTTCGGGCCTCCAATCGCGAGAAAAGACATGGCTATTGTAGCCCCTCAGCGCCCAAGCCCCGCCGCCTGAAATGAACTGTCATGCACCTGACAGAAGGCGGCGAAAGAACAGCCTATTGCCGCGCGTACTTCTCGAGCAGACTGCCTCCGCAGCTCGAGCCGCACCCGGCGGCGCAGCTGTAGCAGATGGGGTTCGTCGCGATGCGGCGCTTCTCGAGGGGCTTGTCTACGATGTCGCGCACGTTTGCGGGCCCGTCGATGCCGAGTCCGAGCACGTGGTTGACCTCGCAG
>JBMNPN010000173.1:0-3383 GCA_050943615.1 Coriobacteriales bacterium | reverse complement strand
TCGTAGACGAAATCCTCCTGGTTGGCGCGGCGCTCGGCATCCGACAGGCCGCCATGGTAGCGCGTCGCCGAAAAGCCCCACGCGCAGAGCTCGCCGCAGACCGCCTCAACGTTCTTGCGCGTCATGCAGTAGACGATGCCGCACTGTCCTTGATGCGCCTCCATGACACGGTGCAGCGCGCGGTCCTTATCCTTGCCGGCGTGGACGCGCTCCACGGAAAAGTGCAGGTTGGGCCGGTCGAAGTTTGCCACGACGACAAGCGGGTCGTCCAACCCCAGAATGCGCTGGATGTCGTCGCGCACGGCCTTTGTGGCTGTCGCCGTGAACGCGCAGAGCACCGGGCGCACGGAAAGGCCCTGCACAAATGAGCTGATCTCAAGATAGTCGGGTCGGAAATCATGGCCCCACTGGCTTGCGCAGTGAGCCTCGTCGATGGCGACGATCGAGGGCGGGCGCAGGCTGCAGAAATCGGCGATCTCGGAGCTCGAGAGACGCTCGGGCGCCACATAGAGAAGCGTCACCAGACCCGCCTTCGTCTCGTCGAGGACTCGCGTCCGCTCGGCGGCGGGAAGCGAGCTGTTGAGGCAGGCGGCCGCCACGCCATTCAAGCGCAGCGACTCCACCTGGTCTTTCATGAGCGAGATGAGCGGGGAGATGACCAACGTGAGGCCGTCCGTGCACAGCGCTGGCACCTGGTAGCAGATGCTCTTTCCGGCGCCGGTGGGCATGACGGCGAGCACATCGCGTCCCGTGAGGACGGCATCGACGATGGGCTCTTGGTCCGGGCGAAACGAGTCGTAACCGAAGGTCTCCTTCAGCACCTGCTCGGGTGCATGCACGACCTTCAGGTTGGTGTGGCATGTACGATACGTTTCCAGCCCTCTGCGCTCGTCCATCAACGTCCTTCCCTCAGATAAGCTCAGGGAAGTCAACTATAGCGCAGAGGGCCCCATGGTTAGAATTTCAATGTCCGCAATCTTGGTCGCCCAGGACTTACGCCTGCTTGCTGTAGTCGTTGTGAGCGAGCACGAAGGCGGGCGGCTCCTCGGGAACGGTGTAGTAGGCCTTCTGCGGCAGGTCGTTGATGCGCGCCATCTCCTCGTCGGTCAGCTCGAAGTCGAAGATATCCTTGTTCGAGGCAATGTGCTCGGGGTTGCGCGATCCCGGAAAGACGATGTTTCCCTCCTGCATGTGCCAGCGCAGGATGACCTGCGCAGTGCTCTTGCCGTACTTTTCCGCAGGCTCCGTGAAGGCCGGGTCGGCAAGAAGTGCCTTGTCGCCGTGCCCGAGCGGATACCAGCCCTCGAACGCGATGCCCTCGCCTGCAAGCTGGGACTTCAGCTCGTGCTGGTTCCAGCGCGGGTTGATCTCGACTTGCAGAATGGCCGGCTTGATGGTGGCGACGTCGAGAATCTCTTTCACCTTGTGCAGCGGGAAGTTGGAAAGTCCGACCGAGCGGACCTTGCCCGCCTTGACAGCCTCCTCCATCGCCTTCCACCCCTCGACGTAGGCGCCGTAGGGCTGGTGGAAGAGCATGAGGTCGACATAGTCCAGGCCGAGGCGCTCGAGCGTGGCATCGATGTCGGGACCGCACTGCTCGTAGGGGTAGCTCTGTGGGAAGAGCTTGCTCGTGATGAAGAAGTCCTCGCGGTCAATCCCCGAGTTGCGTACGGCATTGCCGACGGCGACCTCGTTGAAGTAGGCGTTGGCGGTGTCGATATGCCGATAGCCGAGCTCGATTGCCTTGGGAAGGGCCGCATCCACCTCGGCGGAGGTCATGGTGAAGGTGCCAAAGCCCAGCTGCGGAATCTCGTACCCGTCGTTCATGGTGATGGTCTGCATTGTGCGTCCTTTCGATTGCATCGCGTGCTCTTTTCCTAGAACACACCATGCCATCGGACACGTGACAAAGAAAATGCGGATGCATCATGTCTGCATGCTCGCCGTGCATACCAGAGCCGAATAGGGCTATGCCGCAGACGAGCCGTCCCAGTTCGCCTTGTGAAGCGAGGTGCGCACGCGACGGGCACCCTCCTCGCTCATCATCGGGATGCGGTGGTCCAGCAAGAGGAGCATGTTCTCCTTGTCCTTGGGAAGCGCGCCCTCGAAGCGCACGATGTCGGTGTCGTGCGAGCAGTTGACCAGGCAGCGGCAGGTGAGGCCTTCGATGAAGGTGCGGATCTCCTCGGCCATCTCCACCTCGCTTTCCGGCTGCCAGCGCCCCGCCTTGATGTCGGCGGCAAGTGGCCAGGTCGGCGTCGGGGTGAGGGTCACGATGAGGATGCGCCGGGGCCCGGCGGCGCTGAAGACCTTGGACGAGGCGCGGGCGTTCTCCTGCCCTCTCCCCGCCCCTGCCATGCCCGCAAGGTAGAAGAAGGTGAAGGTGATGCCCGCCTCGTGCAGGCGCCTTCCCTGCTCGACGATGTCTGCGGCCGTATGGCCCTTCTCCATGAAGGAGAGCGCCTCGTCAAGACCGCTTTCCGCGCCGATGGCGATGTCGTCCACGCCGCGCGCAGCCAGCATGGCGAGCTCCTCGTCGCTCTTTCTCGCGATGTCCATGATGCGGCAGAAGCCACCGTAGCTCTTGACCGTCGGGATACGCGCCTCGACCTCATCGAAGACCTCGAGCAGCTTTTCAGTCGAAAGCGCGAAGGGATTGCCTCCTGTGAGGTAGATGCGCCGCGTGAGCGCCGTCGCCTCTGTTGCGAGCGCGTCGATGTCGGCAATGACCTCGTCTTTTGGAATTGCCGAGAAGGGAACGCCCGTGAAGATGTCGCAGAAGTGGCACTTGCCGTGCGTGCAGCCGGTCACGATCTGGAGCATCGGGCAGAACATGTCCTGGGGCGGTCGGTGCTGAGGAGATTCGATGGGCATGGCGGGCCTCCTTGCGCATCCGCATATTAGAAGAAGTGCGATTTCAGCATAGCACGCATGCAGGGTCTGGCATATGGCTCCCAGTGCACGATTCAAAGAGCCATTCCCCAATTGCGGCGCATAAGCGATTATTCAAACATTTATTAGTACTGTCTTATAGTAAGATATGTAGTTGCAAATCTTAATGTCTTGTATTTGGGCAATTCGCACTAATTCGAACGAGGAAGCGCACATGAAGCAGGAGCTCATAGACGAGTCTCTCGACATCCTTGGAGAAGAGTTTCCCAAGCTCAACTGGGATTTCCGCCCCGACCCCGCCGGCGGGGAAAATGCAGTCGTCTCACAGTGGCTTGGCGGTGCAGATGAAGAGGTCATGATCTGCACCTTCAAGGGAAAGCGCATCCACGAAAAGTTCCACAGGCAGGACTTCTTCTTCCTGAACTTCGCCTACAAAAACGATTACCGTGCCCTGAGCGCGCGCTTCGACAACGAGATCCTCGTACGCGAGA
>JBMNPN010000172.1:0-3397 GCA_050943615.1 Coriobacteriales bacterium | reverse complement strand
GCACCATTGCCTGGCAAACGTCATCAGGTACGACACGGTAGAGGAACTTGCCAAGATGCTCACGACCAAGAGAAAGCAGGTGCTGTGGGTTCCCCAGTACAAGCCCAAGCAGGCACGTGGCAAGTTCGTCTCTGCCGGCAAGGGACGCATGCCCGCGCACGCGGCGGCCGATGTCACGGCCACGGTAAACGAGCACTTCTCGACGAGCAGCCAGCGCGCCGACTCGCGAACGTCCACGGGTTTGGATAACGAATAGACGCGTAGGGCACGCGGTGGCTCGGGGTTTCGCCATTCGCCCTGGGCTGCCGCAGCCGTAGATTTTCACTGGATATGTAGAGAGGGGACGGGCACATGAAGCATCAAGAGTATTCGGGCAAGATCGCCCTCGTTCGCTATATCGGGTGGACCGTGGGAGGAGACCTCATCGAGGACCATTCGCAAGGAGAGCCCATAGAGATCGTCATCGGAGCAGGAGAGGTCCCGCTGGGAGTGGAGGATGCCCTCTACGAGATGGAGATCGGCGAGACCAGGAAGTTCGACATCCCGTGTGAGAAGGCCTATGGTTCGCACGACCCAGAAGGCGTGCAGACGTACCTGCGCGCGCTCGTCCACGGAGGAGACAAGGTGCAAGAAGGCGATTACCTCGTCTGGAAGCACCCGGTCTCGAAGGCCGATGTGCCCGTCCGCTGCACGAAGGCGACGCTCGACACGATCACCATCGACTTCAACCACCTGCTCGCGGGCGTTGACCTCGTCTACCAGTTCGAGCTCGTCGACGTTCTCGACGAGTGGGGAAACTCGCTTTCGGGCACGGGCGTGCGGCAGGCATGCGCGAGCTGAACCGAGCCGTGATGGTCTGCCGATGACATGTGCCTGCTGTGCGTAAAGTGCAATGCCTGCGGAAGGTTCACGCCCGGGTCTCCCACCTATATCGCTCCGCCCAAGATAATGTGTCTGGAGTGCGGCGGGGAGGTCGACGAGGAGACGGGGATCTGCCTTCGGTGCGGGGCCATCGCGCTCAAAGCGCCCGGAGTTGGCGGCGTGGGCGTATCAGATGAGATGGGACCTGCAAAGACGTGAGGATAGAATCGCGCTCCCGATGCGCCATGACGGGAGCTCCCCGGCACGCCTTACCCGGGGAGCTCTCGTTTTCTTATTCCTGGTCCTCCTTTTCCCAGGAAAGGCCCGAATCTGGGCGGCTCACGATGGCGAACAGCACGATTGCTACCAGGCAGATCACGATGATGATGCCGCCGAGGGCGAGCACGTAGTCGGGCCAGTCGAGCGAGGCGATGCACATGCCGATAAGCCCGATGAGGTAGAGGCCGAAGTTGATGGTGGCAGAAAGCGTGCCCGCGCCCTTGGAGAACTGCCTGAGCAGGATCGACATGCCGAGCGGGCGGGCAATCGAGTTGTCGAACCCGACGAGCAGAAACGAAAGCCAGAACAGAAACGGCGCCCCGATTCCCAATCCGGACAACAGGCCCGCCTGCTTTGCCAACCCGACGACCGTGATGCAGATGCCGCCGGTCAGGATGAGGCGCTGCGCACGTCGGTAGATCGTCTTTTCGGGAACGCGCCCGTAGAGGACGCGCATGTAGAACAGCGGGGCTCCCATGGTGACGAGCGCCGAGGCGCTGAAAAAGAAGCTGTAGACAGTGGGGGAGACCCCGAATTCCTGCTGGTAGATGTAGGAGCTCGAGGCGAGGTAGGCCATGAAGCAGGCCTGCAGGCACCCGCAGGCGATGAGCATGGTCATGAACGGGCGGTTCTTAAGGATGCGCCCGAGCATGCGAAACGTGTCGCCCATGCTCGTCGCGCCGCGCTCGTCTTCGGGCTGCGTCTCCGGCTGGAAACAGGCAAGTACTACCTCGAAGATGCCGACTGACGCCAGCACGATGAAGATGGAGTGCCAGTCGAAGTGCGTGATGAGCTGCGCGCCGATGACGGGCGAGAGCAGTGGCGCGACGATCTGGAATACCTGCACGATGGAAAGTGTCCGGTCGCGTGCCTTGCCCTGGAAGGCGTCTTTCGTGAGCGCGGTCGAGGAGTTGAGCATGCCGCCGGCGCCGCATGCGCTCACCGCACGCCCCAAGATGAGGATGCCCAGATTCTGCGATACCGAGCAGGCGAGGTTTCCTATGACGAAGAGCGCCAGGCTCGCGAGCATGACGCGCTTGCGCCCAAAGCGGTCGGAGAGCGGTCCTGCGATCAGGGTGCACAGTGCCATGAAAAAGAAGAAGACGATGACAATCAGGTTGATCTGGCTGTTGGGGACGCCGAAGTCGCTTGCCATGATCGAGAGCGCCGGCAGGCACATGTCGGTCGAGAGCGGGGACGTGAACCCCAAAAAGACGATGAGCACGGTGATAAGGCGTCGGTTTTTGCGCACGGTTTCCCTCTTTTTCAAAGCACCCCGTTTCTGGCCCGTCTCGAGAGGTGCCGGCCGAGCACCGTAAGGCGGTCGAGCAGGCAAGGCGCGTGTCATTGTTACCCAAGCGTTTGGTACCTCGCCTGCAATTGGAGCTAGTATCACAGTATATGCGCGCAATGTGCGTCCGAGCACCTTGCGTTTTTCCGAAAGAGGGAAGGAACAGCGCATATGGACCAGAGCAAGTACCTACATTCCGAACAGGTTCCACCTCCAGGGATAAAAGCGGTGGACATGGAAAGCCCCGATGGGCGCCACAAGGTAGAAATCCAGCCCAAGGCGAATATCCCCATCCTCGAGATGGACACCTTCTACGAGTTCCTCGCGCAGGCTGACAAGCCCGTGCTCGTCGATTTCTGGGCACCGTGGGTCTCGCATTGCACGCACATGATCCCCATCTACGAGGAACTTGCGGCAGAAGATCACGGCTTCTATGTCGCCAAGGTCAATGTCGACACCTGCAAGCCGCTCGTCTCACGCTACAGCATCATGGTCGTGCCGACGGCAATTCTGTTCAAGGATGGCAAGCCGGTTGCCTCGAACACGGGGGCCATGACAAAGGAAGATATTCTTACAGGAGTCAAACCATTTCTGTAAGACGTTGTTATTGTGGGATAATTCCCGCGCAGAGGACCAGCGCTCTCGGGCGCTTTTTCAAGAGAGAGGATTAGTAAAGTGGCAGATTGCGATTCGAATTGCGCTGCATGCGGAGATGCCTCGTGCCATGAGCGCACCGCACCGCAGGCGCTTTCCGTGCACAAGGGCACGGAGATTGGAAACATCATCGCCGTCGCCAGCGGCAAAGGCGGCGTCGGCAAGTCGATGACCACAGCACTTCTCGCCTGCGAGCTGCAGCGCCGCGGCTATTCCGTCGGGATTCTCGACGGCGACATCACCGGCCCGTCCATCCCGCGCTCCTTCGGCATCCACGAGCCGCCGAGCGTTGACGAGGACGGCATGCTCGCC
>JBMNPN010000171.1:0-3498 GCA_050943615.1 Coriobacteriales bacterium | reverse complement strand
TCTCGGGTTCCGCACGATCGACGAGATGGTCGGGCATTCCGAGTGCCTCAAGCAGGTCTCCACGGCGCGCAGTTGGAAGGCGCAGCTGATCGATTTGTCGCCGGTTCTTTACAAGGCACATGCGGAGTACGGCACCTGGATTCCCTGGGCCCGCGAGGGGCATTCGCTTCCCGAGGCAGCTCCTGTCGACCCGCTTCCCTCGACGCTCGACGCGACGCTTCTCATCCCTTACACCGAACGGGCGCGCACGCAGCTCAAGCCGCTCAAGATGCGCGCCGATATCACGAACGTCAACCGCTGCGTGGGAACCCTGCTCGGAAGCCAGGTCACGAAGGCCCATCCCGAGGGCCTGCCCGACGACCTTGTCACCGTCGAGTGCAAGGGATCCGGTGGCATGAGCTTCGGCGCGTTCGTGCCCAAGGGCGTGACGCTTTCCATTGCCGGCGAGGCAAACGACTACTTCGGCAAGGGCCTTTCCGGTGGCATCCTCTCGGTCGCCCCGTCTTCGCGCGCGAACTACCGCCCCGAGGAGAACGTGGCCGTCGGCAACGTCGCCTTCTATGGCGCGACGAGCGGCAAGGGCTTTGTGAACGGCCTTGCCGGCCAGCGCTTCGCGGTCCGTAACTCCGGTGCGACGCTCGTGGTCGAGGGCTGTGGCAACAACGGCTGCGAGTACATGACCGGCGGCACGGTGCTGGTGCTCGGCGAGGTCGGGCTCAACTTCGCGGCAGGCATGACCGGAGGCGTCGCCTACGTCTACGACGCCAAGGCGACCTTCACGGGCCGCTGCAACAAGGACATGGTCAACATCGAGGACTGCGAGCCCGATGACATCGCGCTCATCCACGCGCTTCTCGAAGAGCACGTCGAGCGCACGGCAAGCCCGCTTGCCATCATGATGCTCTACCGCTTCGAGCAGGTGAAGAAGCACTTCGTCAAGGTCATGCCCAAGGAATACGAACATGCGCTCAAGCTCACGGTCGCTGCCGAGGCACGGGGCGCGAACCACGATGATGCCGTCGAGCTTGCGTTCGAGGCCATGAGGAGGGGTGAGTAAGATGGGAAAGCCAGGAGCCTTCCTCGAGGTCGGACGCGTATCACATGGGATGCGCGCGCCCAAGGAGCGTGTGGGCGACTACGAGGACATCGTCGCACCGCTTACACAAGAGGCACAGCAAGAGCAGGCGAGCCGCTGCATGGCCTGCGGCGTGGCGTTCTGCCAAAGCGGCCTTGTCTTCTCGGGCGCCCGCAGATCCACGGGCTGCCCGCTTCACAACCCGATTCCCGAGACCAACGACCTCGTCTATCGCGGTCGTCTGGATGATGCGGTCGAGCGCCAGCTCATGATGAACCCCTTCCCGGAGTTCACGGGGCGCGTCTGCCCGGCACCGTGCGAGACCGCCTGCAATCTCGGCCTGCACGATGATGCGGTGACCATCCACGATAACGAGCGGCTGATTGCCGACTACGCCTTCGAGAACGGCATGATTGCCCCGCTGCCCGAGCCTGCTGCCAATGCCAAGCTCGTGAGCGTCATCGGCTCGGGTCCTGCCGGGCTTGCCGCCGCCTGGGAGCTCTGCCGCCGCGGGTATCGCGTGCACGTCTACGAGCGCGATGACCGTGCCGGTGGCTTGTTGATGTACGGCATCCCGAACATGAAGTTGCCGAAGGACATCGTCGAGCGGCGCGTGAAGCTCATGGAGCAAAGCGGCATCGAGTTTTCGCTCGGATGCGATGCAAGCGAGAAGGCACCCGAGATCTGCGCTGAATCTGATGCGGTCGTCGTGGCCGCCGGTGCCCGTGCGGCGCGAAGGCTCGAGCTTCCCGGGGCCGACCTGCCGGGCGTCGTCTATGCACTCGACTACCTCACCGAGGCGACGAAATCCCTGCTCGAGGGACGCGCTACCTCGATCAGCGCAAAGGGCAAAGACGTTATCGTCATCGGCGGCGGCGATACCGGAGTCGACTGCATCGCCACGGCAATGCGCCAGGGGGCGAAAAGCGTGACGCAGGTGATCCGAGCGAGCCGCCCTGCCGATACGGTGGACGTCTTTACGGTCTGGCCGGGGCCGCGCTCGCAGTTCTCGACAGCATACGGCCAAGAGGAGGCAGATGCCGTCTTCGGACACGATCCCCGCTTGTGGGCGACCGACACGCTCGGCTTCGAGGGGGATAAGGCACTCGAGGGCGTGCGCGTCCGCGGCAAGGAGCAGGGTGCCGAAGAAGAGGTGCTTCCCGCGCAGCTCGCGCTCATCGCAAAGGGCTTCACGGGCGCCGAAAGCGCGCTTCTCTCCGCGTTCGGGCTCGAGCCCAAGCAGGGCAGGGGAGTGCTCGACGGTACGCCCGTCTACGTGTGCGGAGATGCGAAAACCGGCTCGAGCATCGTGGCGAGTGCCCTGCGCGATGCGCTCGAATGCGCCGAGGCGCTCGATGGGGAGCTGCGGGCGTAAGGCCTCGCCCCATTTCCCCATCGGCGCAGATGGGCAACTTGCGGCGTGCTCCCGCTAGTGCATCTTCCAGCGGATGAAGGGGTCGTTTTCCGGGTCGAAGACGCCCTGTCCGTCCATGTACTCCCTGAAGGTCTTGGCGCGGTTCTTGAGGTCGATGGCGGCGGAAAAGAGGCTGAAGCCGCACATGATGAAGACGATGCCGAGAAACACCATCAGAAACGCGCTTCCGACCTGCGGGATCATAAGCAGCATGATGCCCGCGATGATCTCGAGGACGCCGGCGGCGATGGTCCACCCGGCGCTTCCGCCCATGCGCTTGACGACGCCCGAGCCCGCTATGGTGTTGATGCCCGCGAACAGGGCGAAGAACCCGAACATGAAGCCGATGAACAGGATGAAGATCTGGTCGGTTAGAAGCGGCTGGTTGATCGCGGGGATGGCGAGCAGCACGCAGCAGATGATGTCGAGGATGCCGATGGTGAGCGAATAGCCCTGCCTGAGCCAGTAGGGCATCTTGACGTACGCTACGATGCGGAAGATGCCGCCGACCAGAAACCCGAGGATGATGATCCACAGGAGCGCCCTGAGCGAGACGAGCGGGTTCACGATCATCACGACACCGACGACCACCATCAAGATGGCGGCGACGATGCCGAAGACGAAGTAGTTCTTCTCGGCCTTTCTCATCCGTTCTTGCCAGTCCATACTCTCCTCCAATCAGGTGCCAGCATACTCTGTACGCTGCAAAAACAAACAATTGTCAAAATTCGTGCAATTGCTTTCTAACATGAGTGACCGACGAGAGCGAGGGGCGCATCCCTTTTGCCATCGAATTGGCACCTTGGGGTGACGTGGCCGTTTCCAGAACGCGCCCGTGAGATGAAAAGGCGTTGGAAATCACGCAAATCTTGTTTCGCGGTAACAGCGACCTGCGGCTTTGTCGTGCCAAAGCGAACATTTGCGTGTTTTTTCGCGCATACGAAAGCGCCCCACGTGCACAGAGCACATGGGGCGCTCGATGTAAAACCTTCCGCTTCTCTTGTCTAGC
>JBMNPN010000170.1:0-3604 GCA_050943615.1 Coriobacteriales bacterium | reverse complement strand
AATGGCGGGAATCGGGCAAATACTGTGCGCGGCAACGGGAAATCCAAGACGCGCGCACGCCCAGAGCCCAAATGGCGGGAATCGGGCAAATGCTGTGCGCGGACCCGACAAGCCGACCGCCCCGCGCACGTCTGCAGCCCAAATGGCGGGAGATGGGCAAATACTGTGCGCGGCACCGGGAAATCCAAGACGCGCGCACGCCCAGAGCCCAAATGGCGGGAATCGGGGAAATACTGTGCGCGAGCTCGACCAGCCGACCGCCCCGCGCGTAGACGGCCCCGCTTTATCGCCATGTATTGCGAGATGTCTGGTTATCGTATCGACGCATTAATTACGTCCAATTGAACAACAATTTCCCCAGTTCGCTGGGGAATTATGATTTTTCTTCCTAAGAGGTACTTCTCATTCGTAAATTGTATATAATGAAGCTGCTACTTAAGCAAATTCGGAGATGCAATAGCACTCTGAGGTGTCTTGGTTGTCAGGGGGCCAGCAAAGTAATCATAGGGGCTGGCCCAAGGGAGCTGGGACATGAGCATAGGGGTTTAGAAACGACAAGGGTTATCGGCAAGCTCCGCTGATGATCCCGCATATTGCGCTGGGGGGAGCGTGGCTGACGTGAAACGTTTTGGGAAGAGCACACGGAGTGGAATCACCTCACCCAAACACAGGGCACGTAAAAGCAAGGTCTTCAAAGGTTTCAATGTCTTCTCCACCTTTTTCTTGGCGATAGCAACCGCAATGTGCTTTGTGTGGCCCGCGAGTGCTGATGAGCCGGCTTCTCTGTCTACGCCGCCGTCGCACCACAAGACTATCTCTGAGAACACCGATGCTAATGGCAATAAAGATGGTTCGTATCACATCTCCCTCGACGTGACGGGTGAAGCAAGTTCCAGTACGGAAAGCACTCCGGTTGATGTTGTTATTGTCTTTGACCGCTCGAACTCGATGGGCGCGCCTGCGATTGATAACAACGGAAACCCAATTTCTGGTAAGACGCGACTCGATGTTGCTAAATCTGCCGCCAATCAATTTGTTAGCGACTTGATTGGCAGTGAGGACTCTGAGAACAGAGTTGCATTTGTTGAGTTTGGAACGACAGCCAAAATCAATAGTAGTAGTTCAAGTAGTAGTTCATCCCGGTATTGGTTTAATCATTCCACTGAAAGTGAGCTGGATGGCACAAATGGAATAATCAATAGTATCGAGACCTATGGGACTTATGACGCAAAGGAAGGCGGTACGAACTGGGAAGATGCCTTTACTAAGGCAGCCACAGTGCTAAAAACTTCGACAGATTCCAATAGAAATAAGTACGTCGTCTTCATCTCGGACGGTGATCCTACCTTCCGCAATACTGGTAATACAACATTGGGTACAGCTCAAAACGATAATTGCAACGGCATCCTTGATGTTTACGGTGATTTCCATATGGTTACTCCGAAGGAGATAAATGGGAAGGCCGTAAGCATAACTGAACCAAACAATAATACTGGAGTTGAGGGTTACTACTGTATTGATCCTGACTACAAAACAAGGTACTACTACACATATAAAGACGCTGAGGGAACGAGATATTACAAGACGTGGGGAGTTAATTCCTCAGGTGAAGAGGGACTGTACGGACCCGTCTATGAAGAAGGAAATCTGAAAGAAAGTTATAGCTCCTACCAGAACAAGTACTACATTTGGAACATGAAAGATAATTGGGGCGATAAAGACTTCCACGGAGTGTGGGGTAATGGCGCTTACGATATGCATGGCCAGGATTACCAGGCAACAATTGACTATGTCAATAATCTGAATAGCTCTAGCCAAAATGCATTTAATGCTGCATTTTCTTCAGAGGGAATTACGACATTCTGTGTGAGCACGGCCCACGGCGTTCAAAACATGTCTGCTTTGTCTAATGCCATCAATGCCGTGCCATCGTCGAACACGGATTACCCATATTACTACCATGGCGAGACTCCGGACAGCCTGAGTTCTGCTCTTTCGGAAATCAAGAACAAGATTGTTAAGACCAACGAGTACAAGAACGTCACCATCCAGGATAAACTTTCCGATTACGTGACCTTCAACGAGGACGGCACGAACACAATTGATACAGACACGTTCAAGGTCTACAAGACCGTGAATGGCAAGAAGACTGAGATTACCGATGCCACCGTCAGCTACGACTCCGAAACTGGTCTCATTACCTATCAGCCGGAGAATGGCGGCAAGCTCGAGGCTGGTGCGACCTACTCGGTGGAGTTCGACGTCTGGCCCAACCAGGCTGCCTACAACCGAGAGGCGAACATCCAGAACGGAACGGCAACTGGTGATACGGCAAGAGGGCAGGGCACAAACGGCAAGCAGGGTGATGCGGACTCGAGCGTCGGCGTTGAAAATGGAAACATTTTCTCGAACAACAATGAAAAGACCTTACTGAAGTTCGACGAGGTCCAGACGGTTAACGGCAAAGAGAGTCCGCTCTATACGAATCAGACTGCTGATTACGAGGATCCCGTTGTGGTTGTCCCGACCTCCTCGATAACGGCCACTAAGGAATGGGTGGGCGGCACGGCCGAAAGCTCCGCAACCATCAAGCTACAGTGGAAGGATGGCACTGGGGCATGGGTCGACTACACGGTCAACGGCACGGTCCAGACGGTAACGTTAAATAGCGGCAACAAGTGGAGCGCCACCTTCAGTAACCTCCCCGCTGGTCCCAACGGCCACGACTACCGTGTGGTGGAGACTAGCCCCGACTCCTCCAGCGTTTGGAAGGCCACGTACACCTACAAAGTGGCAGACACTAACGGCGGCACGGGCTCCTCTTTCACGAACGCCTACGAGAGCTCGGCAAGCGCCGACGGCGTCAACCTCAAGGGCCGTGCGAGCCAGAGTGCAAGTGCGAAGACGACCAACACGAAGACTACTTATTCCCTGCAGGTCGTCAAGAAGGGCAAGCTGGCCGGCGGGGAAGACACCGACGCCAAGGCGCTCGAGGGCGCCGGGTTCACGCTCTACAAGGCGACGGTCGGCGAGAACAACGCCGTCACGGTCGGCAACCAGGTGGGCACCGCGACGAGCGACGAGAATGGCGAGCTCACGTTCAGCAAGCTGCTGACCCCCGGCGAGACCTACGTCCTCAAGGAGACCACCACGCCCAACGGGTACGTGACCCACAACCCGATCGTCCTGGTCGTGGGAAGTGACGGCACAGTGACGTCCTACGAGACCACGGTCAGCGGGTCGACCATTACGAAGGCCACGTCCGGGAGCACTCTCAGCACGGTCTCGAACGACACCTCCACCTACACCATGACGGTGGTGAACACCATGGAGGAGTACGACCTTCCCAGCGCAGGTGGCTTTGGCTTCCCGTTCGCGGCAGCGGGACTCGCCGTCGCGGTGATGGCGGCGGGCGCGCTGTTCGCCAGGAGGCGCCTGCAGTCCTAGGCATTTAGCTATTCGCTGGTGTCAGCTTCGTAAGGATTTGTCGCAAGCTGCTCGCCTCGTTTCGGGGCGGGCAGCTTGCGTGTCTTTATACGTGGAATGTTCTTCCGCTATTGGTTTTCTGATGACAGTGAGGCAACGGCAATACACTCAAACCTCT
>JBMNPN010000169.1:0-3628 GCA_050943615.1 Coriobacteriales bacterium | reverse complement strand
CCTGCTCCCGCCATCACCTTGGGCACGCGCACTGCCATCCTGCCCCGGACCCGAACCGCTGCCCGGGCTTTCCGCGGAACTGTCCATGCCGCTGCTGCCCTGGCCGAACGGTGCCGGCGCATGGCGCACCTTGCCCGCGGACTGCCGACCTTGTGCCGGTTGCTCATTGCCCTCATCGGCAGCTTCTGCCTGCGCCGACGTGCCATCTTGACCCTCTCCTGCAATCGGCGTCGGAGAGAATGTGGAGAACATGCGCCCCTGCTCTGAGGGCACCGCGGCCGCAAGCGGGGTGCTCGTGCGCAGGTGGGCCTTGAGCTCGTCTTCTCCCTCGACGCCCTCGACGACCTGCTCGAGCACGCGCACCGCATCGGCATCGAGCTTGAGGTCGACCAAGTCCTCGCTCAAGAACACCCCATGGTGCTTTTTCGCATATTCCTCGAGCGCCCGCACGCGCGCTTTCTCATAGGTGACGGGGTAGCCCTCGCCCTCGCCGTAATCGCAGGGCACCTGGGCAAATCGTCGGGTCCACCAGCAGCCCACGTGAAAGAGAAGCGACTTTCCCGCCAGCGCGAACTGCATCCGGCGCGCATTGAGCGAGTCCGAGAAATCCTTGATCGTGACCTCGAGCAGGAGCGTCGGGTCGTCACCACCCACATTTCCGCTGAACTTGGCGATTGCCACCGAAATCGCGGTCTTGTAGCCGATACGCTCGAGCGCCTGGGCAGCAGCGAGCACCGCACACCCCGCCTGGATGCGACGCTCGACATCCGTGGAAGCAGAGCAAGTCGCATCGTAGATGATATGCACGCTTCGCTGCTTGAGCGTCTGGACCCGCCGGCGCGCAAAGGTCTCGGGATGCCCTGACATATAGCGCTCGACGAGCACGTTCTGCCCGAGCACGTCGGTCTTGACATGCCGCTTCTCGAGCCACTCGTACTTGTGCTTGATGATACGGTCGGCCTTGGCAGACGCACGCTTGAAGCGCTCCTCGAAAATCGGGCTTCCCTGCAGAAGCGCCTGCTTGGTGTCCTCAGGTCCGAAGACCACGCCCGTATCTACCTCGAAGAGCTTGTCGGAAACACCCGCGCCCTTCTCGGAATACACCTCGTTGAGGACGCGTCTGCTGTTCACCTGATAGAACTCGGTGAAGGAACGGTAACGCTCCCCCACGATGGAAAGCTCGGTGTCGTTGATGCGCTCCATGGGCGTGCTCGCTTATCCCTCAGCGCCCGCAAGATCGCGCAAGGCACGCGACCAATGATTGTCCATATCGAAAAGCCCCGTGCCCAGCAGCGCGTTCACATCGTCAGGACCGAGGTCCTTCACAAGTGCGAGCTCAAGCACCTGCTCGCGGATCATGACATCCTCGAAGGCCTTGATCATCTTGATGTTGCGATAGGAAGCCACCGACGGGATCCCCATCTGGGAGCAGGCGCTGCGATAGGCATGGATGAACGCGAGCAGGTCGCCGTCTCCCTTGGCGCAGAAGCTGTCGATCATCGGATCGTAGTCGACGGGTATCGTGACAAAGCGGTTGAGTGACGCTGCATCGAGTTGCATGCGTCCCGTGTAGACGTCATCGCGTCCCGTGCCAAGCGTGTTTCCCGCCGCCACGACGCGGAAATCTGGATGGGCGCGCAGCGTCTCGGTGGGAAACGAGAAGTAGCGGTTGGCGATGGCGCCGTTCAAGGCGATGGCAACGGCCGGGTCCGAGGCATCGAACTCGTCGAGGAAGAAGATGCCACCGTCTTTGAATGCGCGGTAGAACTCGGTCTCGTGATAGACGCCGCGCGCATCGACGAAACCGGAGAGCTTGAACTCGTCGGTCACGCAGCCCATGAAGTGAAAGTCGAGGTCGAGTGCGAGTGCCACCTGCTCGACCAGCACGTTCTTGCCACTTCCAGCTGGCCCGTAGATATAGACGGGAAGATCATGGAGGACGGCATGGGCAACCGGTTCGAACGAGGCGTGCACGACCTGCTCGAGATCAGGCGAAAGTCCCGTTTGCACCGTCTCGTCGTACTCTAAACCCTGACTCGGATCCCACATGGGATTGCTCCTTTGGTATGAGTGCCGCGAGAAGACCTGCGGCACGTGCAGTTTTCAGCAAGTTTAAGAATAGCACGCTGATATGTCGGCCCGTCAACAGATGCCCGCGTCGCACGCGACCCCACGGACGTGACCCGTTCCTCAAAACCAGCACAGCGGAAAAACTAATCTACAGCTAGAATGGTCACAGCCAAACACGTGAACAGCAAAGGAGCACCATGCCGACACGAGACGAGCGCAGCGCAGAAGCAATAAAGCACACAGCCCTCATGAATACGGTTTTTCCCAATGAGACTGCGGCAAGCGTTCAGGGTGCGAAAATCTACGAGGAAGGCGAAGGTCGCGAACTCGAGATTCCCGAGGCGCGCTTCGAGAATACCGAGACGCGCGTGATGACGGGAAGCCCGGTGCGCGCGCTCTATGGCGGCACTGTCCCGGAAAAGGTCACGATGCTCGACGCCGGCGCATTCATGCATCCGGCCGCAGGCTTCGAGAAGGGCAATATGGGACAAGAGGAGATGCTCTGCTCGGAGAGCAACCTCTTCAACATCCTCCAGCAGCTCGACGAGCCGTTCTATCGGAAGAACCGCGCCTTCTATCGCGGCGGGCTTTTCACCGATCGTGCCCTATTCGTGCCCGACGTCGCCTTCTCCAGAAATGGCGAGATGCGCACGGCAAACGTCGAGCTCGTCGCCGCACCCAACCGCAACCGCGCCATCGACAACATCCGCGGGACCGAGGAATGCAATGCCGACCTCAAGCGCCGCATCGAGACGATCTTTCGTATCGCCGCAGCAAACGAGACCGACCTCCTCATCGTGAACGCCTTCGGCTGCGGTGGGCTTGGCAACGACCCCGAGATGGTCGCCGACCTGTACGAAAGATGGCTTTCCGAGCATCCCGGCGTCTTTCAGACGGTCATTTTCTCCATCGGCCGCGGACCGGCAGAAGAGGTCTTCGAAAGGCACTTCGGTGCCACAGAGAAGAAGGCCAGAACCGCGCACGAGCCCAAGCGGGATGACCAAGACGACGATGACGACAGCTTCCTCGACGGCCTCGAGCTCCCCGACGGTATCACGCTCAGGTAGGAGCCCTTTCGCACGTGACTTTTCGAGCGCAGGGCAATTGACACGAAGCTGAAACTTCGGCTGCATATGCCATGGACTAGAATTGAATGCCGACTTTTTCAAGAAAGCCGGCATTCATGGTATTCAGGCACGATGTGGAGGCGCTGATGGAAGACCCCGTATTCGATGAAGAGCAGGCTCACCTTGCCCAGACCTACGACAAGATCGCCGCAATCGAGCACGAGGCGCAGCACGAGCTGAAGCGCATCATCGACCGCGCGCTTGCCGACCGCGACACGCTGGCCGACGAGTTCAGCCTCGACAGGAGCCGCGACGTCCTCGTCGAGACCGCCGCAGAGCTCGATTCGATCAACCGCATCATCGATGCCTACAACCTCTCCGCCGACGTCGAGACCTCGATCATCAAGAACGCGCAGATGCTGCTCAAGCAGCCCTACTTCGCAAAGATCACGCTCCAGTTCAAGTCGGGCCGCACGCGCGACGTCTACATC
>JBMNPN010000168.1:0-3658 GCA_050943615.1 Coriobacteriales bacterium | reverse complement strand
CCCTGACCGCACTCGAGCAGGCCGTGAGCAAGTTCAATTCCTCCATTGCGTCGGGCACCAAGGGAGTCTCGCTGGCCAAGGGAAAGACCTTCACGGTGAAGACCGCCGCCGGAACCCTCAAGTACAGGGTCACCTCCAAGGGCAAGGTCACCCTCGTGAGGGCGACAAAGACCAAGGCAAAGAAGGTCACGGTGAACACCGTCAAGTACAAGAACTACACGTACAAGGTGACCGCCATCGCCAAGGGGGCCTTCAAGGGCGCCAAGACCAAGAGGGTCGTCATCGGCGCCAACGTCAGGACCATCGGCTCAAAGGCCTTCGCGAGCGCCAAGAAGCTCGCGGCGGTGACCATCGGCAAGAACGTGAAGAAGGTCGGCGCAAAGGCCTTCTCCAAGGCGAAGAAGCTCAAGAAGGTCACGGTCAAGTCCAGGAAGCTGACCAAGAAGTCCACGGTCAAGAACTGCCTGAAGGGCTCCAAGGTCAAGACCGTCAAGCTCTCCAAGCTCGGCTCCAAGAAGTCCAAGGTCAAGAGGGCCTTCAAGAGGTACGCCGGCAAGAAGGGCGTCGTTGTCAAGTAGCGCCGCCCAAGGGACGCTGGCTTGAGCATATGACAACATGACATGTGCGGGGAGGATTCGTCGGTTCTCCCCGCCATTTCGTGTAAACCTCGGTCTGTTTGTGCAATCCTCGTAAATCTCTCAGAAAGGCATTCATGAAGACAGCTCTCCGTTTTCTGACAAACAGGAACGTATACACCCTGTGTGCTGTCCTCATGGGCGCGTTTCTCACGTTGCTCGTGGTCTTGCTTGTACCAGCGGGGGCAAGCGCTGTTTCGTCTAACATCTCCGTCAAGAGCGTAAGTTTTGGTGGAGAGTCTTCGGATTCGGTCTCGACCCAGCCCCATTACGAATCGTGGGACATTGCGATTGATACGGACGGCTATTTACGAAATACGGGCGGCTCGAAAGATTCACTTGCATTGAGCAACGCTGCCAAGGTGAGTCTAACCTATGCTGACGGGACTCCTGTCGAGGGCTATTCCGTGCGCATCGGTTCCGGCGAAGGCGAAAGAGGCGTCATCTACATCGAGCTCGAGCAGAGCCTCGACCCACTCACGGAGTACAAGATCACCATATCGGATGACCTCACCGAAAAGCTTACCCACAGAACTCTCGGGGAGGATTACACCACCTCCTTCACGACCGATGCCGAGTGCGACAACGGGCTCACGGTCTACCAGAACGCCCTCATCGTGGTCACCGCGGTCATGCTCGTGGTGGGCGTCGTCGTCATGGTGCGGCGGCGAAAGCGGGGGCTGCGATGAGCGCCGCACGCGGAGCGCCCCTGGGGCGCAGCGGCTGAGAGCTTGCCGTCTGATTGGGGCTTTCGTCCTCTGAACGTTTGCGAGACCACGTTTGCGCCCCGTTTTCGGCGCCCGACCAGAAAGGCCAACTTTTCCATGGAACTGCTTCAATCGCTCTACCTGACCCAGACGATGCATGCCATCTCCGAAGCGATGACGGTGCCGGTCGTCGTCATCTTGCTGCTGCTCATCCTGTACGCCATCTACACGATCGGCGAGCTGTGCGTGGAGGCCATCATCGAGCGGCGCAGCTACCACGCCCAGACCCCCGAGCTCGTCGCGCGGCTCGAGGAGTGCGAGCCCTCCCAGCTTGTCGAGACGATCGACTCAAGCGGGCTTTTGCGCAACCAGAAAGACGACCTCATCGAGATGTGCTCGTACCTCTACCTGCCCTCCGACGGGCGTACCGAGGTCGCCAAGCGGCTGCTCGCCAACGAGCGCGCCTCCTACCAGAAGTCCATCGACAAGAACGACGCGGCGGCCAAGGTCGGCCCGATGATCGGCCTCATGGGCACCCTGGTCCCGCTCGGTCCGGGACTCGTCGCCCTCGGCAGCGGGGACACGCAGACGCTTTCCAGCTCTCTGCAGTTCGCCTTCGACACGACGGTTGCCGGCTTGATCGTCGCCGTCGTCTGCTTTCTTGCGACCAAGCTCAGGCGCCACTGGTACACCGACTATCTCGTGAGCATGGAGGCCTGCTTCAACGCGCTGCTCGAGAAGGGCGACTACATGCACGCCAAGGGATACACCTTTGAGCACACGGTCTGGACCTACGACGAGAGGGGGCGCAGCGCGTATCGCACCGAGCTCGACGACACCTCCGAGGAGGGCAGGGCAGAGGAGGCCCGAGAGCCGCACGAATTCAAGGTCGTCGTTCCCCGCAAGTCTCAAGAGGAGCGCGATGCGGAGGTCAAGAAGCGCAAGCGCGAGCTCAAGCAGCGAAAGCGGGCCGAGCGCTCCGAGAAGAAGCAGCGCAAGCACGCCGGAAAGGGCGCGGCCAAAGAGGGCGGTGCCAAGCATTTGGCTGGGCACGCAGAGCCCGCTGGGGAAAGCGCGGAGCACGAGGGAGAGGAGACCGGGTCATGGCGATAAACGGCAGCAGGAACCTGGGGTCGGCGACTCTCGACAAGGACTACTTCGATGCGGACAGCGAGTCGCCGATGTCCTCGCTCGGCAACCTCATGGACGTCATGCTCGTCTTTGCCTGCGGGCTCATCATCGCGCTCGTGGCGCACTACGGCGTTCAACTCGCGGGGACGACCGACGTCCAAGGCTCGAAGCAGGAGGTCGACACCTCCCAGCTCACCAAGACGGAAAAGGACGTGAGCCAGAGCGGCCAGTACGACGAGGTGGGCAAGGTCTACAAGGACGCCGACACGGGCAAGCTCTACATCGTCGAGGACAGCGGGTCGAGCGCCGTCGAGGAGGCGGCGAGCGGAAATTCGTCTTCGTCCTCTTCGTCTAACGATTAGCGGCATGCAGGCGCGCATAGGGGGATTGGATATGGGCACAATGTACGAGAGACGGTTAGCCACGATCTGGCCGGCGCTTGCGACGCTGCTCTTTGCGAGTCTGCTGCTTGTGGCGGCGGCGCTTGCGGGTCCGGTCGAGTGGGCCCATGCGGACGGAGGGCTTTCGGTCGTTGAATCGGCACCCGAGGCAAACGAGACCAAGGCGCCCACGAGCGGGCGCTACTGGGTGCAGTTCTCCAAGGCGGTCACCCCGGTCTCCGCGAACAAGTCCTACGTCACCTTAAAGGGGCCCGACGGCATCGCGGTCTCGAAGAAGAACTGCAAGATCCACATGCCCGACTTCGAGCTCTACTTCGAGTACCGGCAGTACATCTATCTCGACGTCAAGAACCTCAAGCCGAACACCACCTACACCATCCACATCGCGGCGGGCGTCACGGCAAAGAACGGGGTCGACACGCTCACGGAGCCCGTCGAGATCACGTTCACGACCGCCAAGAAGGGACAGAAGGCAACGACGCTTGCCAAGCCGACGGCGGTGCAGGGCGGAACCGGCAATGGCAACGGCACCGGGCAGGGCGCGGTGTCGAGTTCGAGCTCCTCTTCGAGCAGCGCCTCCACGACGAGTTCTTCGGCGTCTTCGAGCTCGAGTGCCGCGGCGGCGGGCTCGTCTTCGGGTTCGGGCGGCGGTGTGCCTGCACTCGTGTGGGTGCTCGTCGTTCTTGTTGTGGCGGTCGTTTTGGTCTTGAGCGCCGTGCGACGCGCGCGCCGCAACACGAGCGGTGCCGAGCGGAAAACGAATACAGCAGAGAGAAAGACAGGC
>JBMNPN010000167.1:0-3663 GCA_050943615.1 Coriobacteriales bacterium | reverse complement strand
CTCAAGGCGACGAGGTAGATGATGAAGTAGACCCGGTGGCGCGCCGCAACGCGCAGGGCCGCCTTAAAGATGTTCATAGCGCTGCCTCCTGAAGAAGATGGCCGAGCAGGCAAACATCGCCGCCGCAAGGCCCGCGCACCCCAGCGTGCGCAGGGCAAACGGCTCGATGCTGTCGTAGTAGTAGAGGCTGTAGAACATATCGGAGATGAGCCGCGGCGGGTTGAGCCAGGCCTCGGCCGGGCACGCCTGCGCGATGTTGTCCGCAAGCGACATCGAGAACTGCCCGAAGAGCCCGGCGAACACGCAGAGCCCCATCGTGATGGCGATGAGAAGCCCCGAGCGGACATCGGCCCCTCCCTTGAGGGGAAGTGCGCTCACCAGCGCCCCCAGTGCCGTGGAACAAAGCGTCGATGCGGCAAGCCCCACTAGGCACAGCCCCTCGCGGCCGGCAAAGTCGATGCCCACCACGAAGCGGATGAAGGCAAAGGTGATCGCCGTGCAGACCGCTGATACGAGCCAGCACCCCAAGAGCACCCCGAGAAGCTGGCGGGCATGCCCCGTACCGGAGACGAAGCGCCGCGCGCCCAGCTCGGAGATGTTGGGCTGCAGCTCGGAGACGGCAAGCGAGGCGGCCTGCGAGCCTGCCAGAAGCGCCACCATGGCGAGCAGCACGTAGTAGTAGCGCACCGTCTCGTCGGGCACCGCGCGTGTCGCGGAGAACTTCTCCGCCTCGACGGTTATGTCGAGTGCATCGGTGAGGGACTGCCGGTCCACGAGCCTGAACGGGTTGTCCTCGATGGCGTTTTTCACGAGCGCGTAGTTCTGCTCGTAGCCATCGGCGATGCGCTGGAGGATCGTGCCGTACAGCGACGACTTCTCCGGCGTGCCCGCATAGTTGTCGGGCGCGAGCGTGACGACAGGTTTTCCCTTGCCATCAACGGCGTACATTCCGGACACGCGCTGCTCGTCTATGAGCGCGCGTCCCTCTTTGGCCGTCTTGACGGTCGTCACGCTCAGGAGGCGGTCGTCGCCTTCTTCGTTGAGCGTGTCGACGACCTCGGAAAAGTTCGAATCGTTCCAGTTCTCGTCCTCGACCACTGCCACGGAGATCGGGTCGAGCGTGCCGTCGGAGGAAAGGTTCGAGAACATGATCATGAAAAGCGAGGTGAGGGCCAGTGGGAAGACCACGCACCAGATCAGGATGGCAGGTGTCCTGACCAGAGCTTTAAGCGTCATCTTGAAGGTACTCCACATGGCGGTCCCCCTAATCTCTGAGCTCGCGTCCGGTTATCTCGAGAAAGACGTCGTTCAACGTCGGCGGCTCGCACACGATGCGCCCGCAGTCGACGCCGTAGCGCTCCAGCACCCCGAGTACCTGCGCGAGGTTGTTCGTGCCGTTCTCGCAGGCGCAGGAAAGCTCGCCGTCTTCAAAGGAGGCGCTGATGACGTGGGGAAGATCGCAGACCCCGTCGAGCGCGTCCTGGCGCATCTCGCCGACATCGACGCGGATCTTCTCGCCGGTCGAGATCGAGCGCTGCAGCTCCTCGATGGTCCCCATGGCAAGCGAGCGGCCATGGTCCATAATCATCACGCGCGTGCAGAGCTGCTCGACCTCTTCCATGTAGTGGCTCGTGTAGACGACGGTCGTGCCCTCGGCGTTGAGGCGGCGGATGCCCTCGAGGATGGCCGCGCGGCTCTGCGGGTCCACGGCAACGGTCGGTTCGTCGAAGAAGATGAGCTCGGGTTTATGGGCGATACCGCAGGCGATGTTCAGGCGCCGCAGCAGGCCACCGGAAAGCTTCTTGGGACGGAACTTGACGTAGTCCTCGAGTTCCACGAAGGCGATGGCCTCGTCGACGAGTCCCTTTCGGCGGGCGGCATCGTCGACGTAGAGCGAACAGAAGTAGTCGACATTCTCGCGCACGGTGAGCTCCTCGAAAACCGCGACCTGCTGGGGCACGATGCCGATCTTTTTCTTGAGGTCGTAGCGCGTCGTGGTCATGGGCTGGCCGAAGAGCTCGATTTCGCCCTTGTCGTAGGAGAGCAGCTGCAGGATGCAGTTGATGGCGGTGGTCTTGCCGGAGCCATTGGGGCCGAGCAGCCCGAAGATCTCCCCCGGTGCGATGTCGAGGTCGAAGTGGTCGAGTGCGAGCATGTCGCCATAGCGCTTGACCAGATTGCGAATGCGAACGACGGATGCCATCTTCGCTCCCCCCCTGTTGCCGGCTTATCGACGGACGTCCCGAGCCTTGCCGGGCGCTCGCCGAACCTTCAATGCGAGCATACGGAGAGCTCGCACGCGCGGGAAGTGAGCGCTGTCACTTCTTGTGTGCGCAAGACCATGACATTTGTCATCAGTTTGCGCGTCTGAACTGGGGCGCGTAGGTGAGGTTTCACATCGATGCAACATTTGAGATGAGCGCACCATGGGAAAATGGGCGCATGGACCGGATTTACGACAAGCTCGTCATTGCCGTCTGCTGCCTGCCCGCGTTGGCGGTCGTGCAGACAGACACCGCGCTCGTGGCCGCGCTGCTCGTGGCGATTGGCGTTTCCGCCACAGACGAGGCGCTCCAGCAGTCCGCATCCACCCACACGTCAAGCACGCTTCCCCTGCTCATCGCAGCAGCCGTGCTCTCGAGCGCCTACCTCGTCGCCGCCTGTTTTCTGCCGGTGGCGTCCCCGTTCATGGCGCTTGCCGTCTATGACCTCGTCTACACGCGAAAGGTCTCCGCGCTTGCCCTGATTGCGCTCGTGGCGCTTGGCATGACAGCCCAGATGGGAGCTCCGGCAGTCGAGCTGGCGCTCATTGCGAGCACGCTTGTGCTCTCGGCCGTGCTCGCAGCCCGCACCGGGCACCTGCAGGCGCAGCGGCTGGAGAACCGCCATGAGAGAGACGACCTGCGCGAGCGCTCGCTTTCACTGGAGAAGAAGAACCGCGACCTGCTCGACCGGCAGGAGTATGAAGCGCGCCTTGCCACACTCAACGAGCGCGGACGCATCGCGCGCGAGATCCACGACAACGTGGGGCACCTGCTCACCCGCGCCATCATGCAAGTCGAGGCGCTGCGCGTGGTTCATGCTCAGGAACCGCAGGTAAACGAAGAGTTCGGCGCCGTTGCCGGGACACTCCACGAGGCACTCGACACGATGCGCGAGAGCGTACATGGCATGGCAGACGATGCCTGCGACCTTTCGGTGCAGGTGCGCCAGGTGGTCGAGGACGTCTGTCGCGACACCAATCTGACGGCATCCTGCGATATCGAAGCCGCGACCGCGAGTCCCCAGGTGACGGCGTGCTTCACGGCCATCGTGCGTGAGGCGCTCTCCAACACCCTGCGCCACGCCGACGGAGCCACGCACGTCCGCATCGAGCTGGTCGAGCACCCGGGGCTGTGGCGCCTCACCGTCACGGACAATGGCAGGCGTCCTGCAGCGCAGCCGGATGGGACAGGCGGCGGCATGGGACTTGCCTCGATGGAGCAGCGCGTCCGCAACCTGGGAGGCACGATGAGCGCGGAATATTCCGAGCGCGCACACGGCTTTGTGGTCTTTGCGAGCATACCGAGAAAGGACAGGGCAGCATGAGGGTGATCGTGGTCGACGACGATGCGGTGGTTGCAAGCTCGCTTGCCATCGTGCTCGGTGCCAAAGACGATATCG
>JBMNPN010000166.1:0-3665 GCA_050943615.1 Coriobacteriales bacterium | reverse complement strand
CGCGCACAATATATGCCCGTCTGGTGCCAGATGGGCTCTGGGTGTGCGCGCGGCCAGGATTTTTCAAGCTCGCGCACAGCATTTCCCCATCTGGTGCCAAATGAGCCGTGGGCGTGCGCGCAACCGGGATTCTGCGAATCCGCGCACAGCATTTCCCCGTCTGGTGCCAAATGAGCCGTGGGCGTGCGCGGATCGGGCGGAGCGTGGGTGCGCGCACAATATATGCCCGTCTGGTGCCAAATGGGGCGTGGGTGTGCGCGGGGCGGCTGGAGCGCGGCGGGGCGCTCCCCTACTGCTGGGTGTTGGCGGCGACGAGCTCGTCCACCGACGCGTCGGGGTTGCGCCAGCGGGCGGCGCTCTTCTCGTCCTTCGCGTGGATCGCGTTCTGCGGGCAGATGTGAACGCAGCCGTAGCAGCCCAGGCAGGAGTTACGAAAGACGGGGCGCGCGTTGGGAGCGACGACGATATTGTCGCCCGGGCAGAAGCGCGCGCAGGTCCCGCAGGACGTGCAGCTCTCATTGACGCTGAACTTGTCGTGCGCGACGTCGGGACCGGCGATGCCGTTGTACGCAACCTTCGCGACCGCACCATAGAGCTTCATGGGAACGCTGGGCTTGAGGGCGGTTTGCTTTCGCGTGGCGATATCGCCTGTCACACGGTCGACCTCGGCATCGATTTTGCGCTGGTCCTTCTTCTGCCGCTCCTGGTCGATGTCGAAAAACGGCAGGTAGTTGTCGACCATCAGGATGGCGTTCGTGTAGTCGAAGCTCCACCCCTTCTTGCTCGCAACAGCAGCAAGCGGCTTGAGGGGATTGCCCATCAGGCCGCCGTAGGTCGCGATGGCAAAGCGATAGTCGGCGAAAAGCTCGACCTGCTCGAGGAACTCGACCACGATGCGCGCGGAATTGCCGCAGTACGTGGGTGTGACGATGCCGATTGCGTCGTCCTCGAAGCGCCGCTCGGTGCCGCGCAGCACCTGCGGAATGGAGATGGCCTCGCCGCCAAGCGCCTTGGCAACGGACAGGCAGTTTCCCGTAGACGAAAAATAGAAGACCTTCATCGCGCTCAACCTCCTATTGGAAACGGGCTCCCAAAGGGTCGGGCAGCCCGTGGGTTCACTACAGCTATCAGAATACTCGCATCCTTCCCGCCTAAGTCGATGACCTTTGTGAACAACATGCGACAAAGGCGCGCCCAGGAACAAACCCGTCGAGAAAGAAGACGGCGGAAGCGCCCTGTTGTGCCAGGGGCGCTGAGCGCGCATGATGAACAGGGCGTCCGGCAAAGATTGGTCGCCATGAATCGCACACATTCGCGCACCTGCCTATTTGCGCGAGCTGGTTACATGAGAGAATAGGCGCACGGCAAGGAGGTCAGCTATGGCCGCAGAGCAGCAGCAACAACAAGAGCCCAAGCGACGTCTTTTCGTGGCGCTGACGTTTGGGCGCGAGGAGCGTGTGGCGCTGGGAAAGGCGCGCGACGAGCTGCTTTCACGTGTGCGCAAGGGAACGCCCAACGCGGATGGAAACCTGCACCTCACGCTCGCGTTTCTCGGGATGTGCACTGATGCAGAAGAGCGCGCAGTAACCGACGCCATCTGCGCAGCTGTTGCCCAATCCGAACCGATCCAGCTCGAGCTGGGAGCGCTCGGCGTCTTTTCGCGCAGGCACGGAAGCGTCGTGTGGCGCAGCGCCGCGGGAAGCCCCGCGCTCATGGAGCTGCAACAGCGGCTTGTGCAAGAGCTGGAAACTCGCGGCTTCGAGCTCGACACGCGCCCGTTCACCCCGCACATCACACTCGCGCGCAACGTTTGCGCCACGGAAGGCCAGAACCTCAAGCAGACCTGTGCGGAAATCTCGAAGGACCTCGAGCCGCTGCGCACGCACCATGAGAACGTGAGCCTCATGTGGAGCCACCACCCCGAAGGCGGACCGCTCACCTACACGCCCGTGTTCACCGAGGCGCTTGGCGAAAATCAGCACCAATGAACAGGAGAGACAGATGACGAGCTACAAGACGTTCACCGTGCGCACGAGCAGGCACACGCAGATGATCGACATCACACGCCAGGTGGAGGAAATCGTCGAGAGCAGCGGCGTGGAAAACGGCGTCTGCACCATCTTCACGCCGCACACGACGGCCGCCGTCACCATCAACGAGAACGCCGATCCCAATGTCGTGCGCGATTTCACGAGGGAGATCGACAAGATCGTCCCCTGGGAAGACGACTACCTGCACGCGGAGGGCAATTCCGCAGCGCACCTCAAGTCCAGCATGATCGGCTGCTCCGAGCAGGTCATCGTCGATGCCGGGAGGCTCGTGCTGGGAACTTGGCAGGGCATCTACTTCGTGGAGTTCGACGGGCCGCGCACACGCAAGGTCCACGTCGAGGTCTCGTAGTGGCGGCTATGTTTGGCAGCGCTTCGTTTGCGGCTCAAAGCACGAAAAATTTTCGGTTTCGAGCATCGGAGCGGGATAGAGGTCGGTTTTGACCGCTCGGCGGGTGCGAAACGCTAACGGGATGGATATTGGCACCTTATTGACCTGCTGTTTCTCTAGCGCCGTTGGAGAAGTGGCATCGAAAAATCCAGTGATAGCGGTCAAAACCGGCTTTGAACCACACCCGCGAGTCAAACGAACCCAAAATTTCCCGCCCGCTTGTGGATAGAAGCCGCTTTTGACCGCTCGAAGCGACTTCTAACTGCGTACTCAATTATTCGCTACCCCAATGACCTGCAGGTTTTCTCCAGCCGGTGAGAGAACGACACTCTCGTTTCCCAGATTAGCGGTCAAAACCGGCTTCTATCCCCGTGCATATTTTCCAACGCGCCGGCGCCCGTAGCTCCTAGCCTATCTCGCGGGCGAGGTAGCGGCCGGTGATGCTGTCGGAGCAGGCGCACAGCTCATCGGGCGTGCCGGCGCACACGATGCGCCCGCCTGCCTCGCCGCCGCCGGGCCCCATGTCGATGAGGTAGTCAGCGTTTGCCATCATGTCCAGGTCGTGCTCGATCACCACCACGGTCGCGCCGTTTTCGGTGAGGGTGAAGAACACGCCGAGCAGCGTCTCCACGTCGTGCGGGTGCAGCCCGACCGTGGGCTCGTCGAACACGAAGAGTGCGTCCGACTGGTTGCGCTTCATCTGGCTTGCGAGCTTGAGCCGCTGGGCCTCCCCGCCCGAAAGCGCCGGCGTGGCCTCCCCCAGCGTGAGGTATCCCAGCCCGATCTGCACGAGCGTCTCGAGTTTTGACGAAACGCCCTTCATGTGCGGAAAGAGCGCAAGCGCCTCCTCGACCGTGCAGGAGAGCAGCTCGGGAAGCGAGATGGGGCTACCGTCTTCCGTGGGGAGCCGATAGCCGAACGCCTCCTTGCCGTAGCGCGCGCCGCGGCAGTCGGGGCACGGGACCTCGACGTCGGGCAGGAACTGTACGTCGAGCTGCACGGTCCCCGTTCCCTCGCAGGTGGGGCAGCGCAGAGAGCCGGTGTTGTAGGAGAACGCGCCGGCGTTGAGTTTGGCGCCCTGCTTGCGCGCCTCGGCGGCCCACGCGCGACGCAGGCCATCGAGCACACCGGAGTAGGTCGCCACCGTGGAGCGCACATTTACGCCGATCGGCGTGGCGTCGATGAGGTTCACGCGCTCGATGCCGGGTGCCTCGACGCGCTTGACG
>JBMNPN010000165.1:0-3688 GCA_050943615.1 Coriobacteriales bacterium | reverse complement strand
GGGACGAGCAGTGCAAGCGAGAACACTCTCTCTGTCTGCAACAGGCAAACCGGTGCCGTCGTGAGCTCCATCACCGTCGCCGGCGACGTGCGCTCCGTGCCCGTCTATGCGGACGGTGCGGTCTACTTCACCTCCCATGAGGGGTATTTGTACCGTGCATCGGTCGACGAGGAGACCGGGGAGCTGTCCGGTCTTCAGTCCTGCAAGCTCTCCTCGACCTCGATTGCCCGCCCGCTCATCTACGAGGGGCGCGCCTACGTGGCGACCTACAACTCGCTCGATGTGGTCGACGTGTCGTCCACCAGCTCGATGAGCAAGCTCTTCAGCGTCAAGGAGTCGCGCGGAATACATGCGACGCCCGTGCTCTCGACCGCGCGCGTCTCCTCTGCAGGGACAGTCGAGATCGTCTACGCGTACTACACGAGCCCCGGCGGCGTTGCCAAGATCAGCATCCCGCTCAAGGCGACGTCTTCCTCCGCGGCAAAGCTCACCACGCTCTACAAGGCGCGCGGACACGAGCAGTACTGCAACTGCGATATCGCGGTCGGCTCGGACGGCAAGATCTACTACGAGAACGACTCGCTCACCGTCATCGCCCTGAAACGGGGAAGCGAGGTCTCCACCGTCACGGTCAATGCCTCGAAGGTGACAGCTTCTGTGGTAAAAAGGGCCGTGAAGAAGGCAAATGATGCGACGCACCTCGCAACTTCCGCCACGGTCACCAAGATCGTCTTGGGCAAGAAGTGCAAGAGCGTTTCTGCGGGTGCGTTCAAGAAATACAGCGCGGTCAAGACCGTCCAGCTCGGAAAGAACGTGAAGACGCTCAAGAAGGGCGCCTTCAAGGGCTCGAAGGTCAAGACCGTCATCGTGAAGACCAAGAAGCTCAAGCGCAGCCGCATCAAGGGATCGCTCAGGTCATCCAAGGTCAAGACCGTGAAAGTCGATGTCGGCAAGGCAAAGGCCGACAAGCGCTATGTGAAGAAGTACAAGAAGATCTTTTCCAAGAAGGTCTGCGGCAAGAAGGTCAAGGTGAAGCGCTAGAGCCTGCAACTGGCTTTCAGCGTGAGGAACAAGAGGGCAGACACGAGATGTCGATGACGAAAAAACAGCGGCGCTACCTGAACATCGGGATGGTCGTCCTTGCGGCGCTCATCGTGGCAGCCGGGGTAGTCTACGTGCTCTACATGCGCGGTGCGGTCTCGGTGCAGCCGGCACAGGCAGCCACGCTTACGGTCAGCGACAAGACGGGAAGCGTCTCCGTCGAGCGCGCAGGCCTGAGTCATGTCCTGGACAAGGGATCGACGCTCCAGGACGGCGACAAGATCGAGACGCAGGACGGAGCCTCGGCCACCATCGATCTCAGCGGCGCCGGCTCGTTCACGCTCTCGGAAAACGCCACGGTTGTGGTGCACGTCTCCGACGCAGTGTCCCTCGAGGTTACGGACGGGGATGCCTACATCGATTCAACACTTGCCGGCCTTTCAGTCACCACGCCGGTCGGGTCGGTGTCCTCGGATGACATGGTCTGTGCGGTGAGCGTCCCGGGACAGGAAAACGCGCAGGTCCAGGTCCTGCATGGCACTATCACGTGCCCGGGTGGCGCGAGCGTCATCGAAAAAACGACCGCGGATCTCTACACGAACGACAAGGTCGAGACAAGCGCGCTTGCTGCAAAGGATCTGAGCGATTTTGCCATCGGGCAGGCACTGGATTCCCTCGCGAACGGACGGGAGCTCTGCTTTGCCAAGGCAAGGCTCGCCAAGGTGCAAGACGAGCGCGCCCAGGCAAAGAAGGCGAGCGGATCTGCGGCAAAGGCCAAGACGGAAAACGCCGAGAAGGCCGAGGACGCAAATGACGCAGAAGACGAGACGGCATCCGCGTCCTCTTCGGAAAGCTCACAGTCTTCGGGCAAGAGCACATCATCTTCAAACAAGTCGAAGTCCAAAAAATCGAGTAACTCGAAATCGTCGAGCAAGAGCACGGGCAAGACCACCAAGAAGAAGTACGTCACCATCGAGATCCGCTGCGACACCATCCTCGACAACCTGGATGCCCTGGCCGACGGAAAGGAGAAGTACGTCGCCTCCGACGGCACCGTCCTCGCCAAGACCAAGGTCCAGATCGCCACGGGGGACACGGTCTTCGACGTGCTCAAGGCGGTCTGCAAGAAGTACGGCATCGCGCTCGAATACGAGTCGAGCGCGACCTATTCGGGGACCTTCGTCGATTCGATCAACCACCTTGCTTCGGGCGATTGCGGCGACACCTCGGGCTGGATCTACAAGGTGAACGGCTACACGCCCAACTACGCATGCGACAAGTACAAGCTCAAGAACAACGACAGCATTCTGTGGGGCTATACCTGCAAGGACTACGGCGCTGATGTCGAATAGGGAGACGGACACAAGGACAATCGAGCGCCGGCCCAGCGCGTTCTCGAGCTATCATCCCGCTCTCGTGCTCGGGTTCTTCACCGTCGCGATCGTCTTTTGCATGTGCCTGCGTCACCCTGCCTTCCTTGCAGCCACCCTCATTTGCTCGCTCGTCTTCTACCTCTGCGTGCGCGGCCGCTCCAGCCTCAAGGCCCTCGGCGGGCTTGCCGTCGTGTTCGCCGCCGTGACCTTCCTCAACCCGCTCGTGAACACGCAAGGGGTGACGGTGCTCTTCGTCTGCCCGTGGGGGTGGCCCTACACGCTCGAGGCACTCGGCTACGGTGCGGCGATCGCGGCCATGTTCGTCGCCATGCTGCTGTGGTTCGGAGGCTACAACCACACGATGAGCTCAGAGGAGTTCACCTACCTCTTCGGCCGGCTCGCACCTGCGCTCTCGCTCGTGCTCACGCTGGTCTTTCGGCTTGTGCCCACCTATCAGCGCAAGGCATCTGAGCTCTCCTTTGCGCGCACCTGTGTGGGAAAGGGGCCGGTCGGCGGCGTGACGAGCCGCGTCGAGCAGGCATCCACGCTCCTGTCCGCGCTCATGTCGTGGGCCTTCGAGCACGGCATCGTCACCGCCGACTCGATGAACAGCCGAGGATACGGGTGCGGTCGCCGCAGCACGTATGCGAGCTACCGGTTTTCCGCCCGCGACGCCCGCCTGCTTTGCGTGTTGGGGGTATCCTGTGTGTTCTTGCTGGCGGGGCTTTTCTTAGGCGGGCTCTGGGTCGAGTACGTGCCCGCCTTTGCAATGGCGCCCGTGACGGGGTGGAGCGCTGTCGCTTTTGCGGCCTACCTCGTGTTTTTGCTCATACCGTCTTTTCTCAACGTGATGGAGTCTGTCAAATGGCGTGTTTTAGTGTCGAGGACCTGAGCTTTGCGTACCCGAATGCAGCGGGACAGGCGCTTTCAAACGTGAACCTGAGCGTCGAGAAGGGGGAGTACCTCGTCGTCTGCGGCAAGTCGGGCTGTGGCAAGACCACCTTGCTCAGGCATCTGAAGACGGTGCTCTGCCCGCATGGCACGCGCACGGGGCGCGTTCTGTTCGAGGAAAGGGAGCTTTCCGAGGTGCCGCAGCGCGAGCAGGCTTCCCGCATCGGCTTTGTCATGCAGGACCCCGATGACCAGGTGGTGACCGACAAGGTCTGGCACGAGCTTGCCTTCGGGCTCGAGAGCCTCGGCACCGACCAGCGCACGATGCGCCTGCGCGTGGCCGAGATGGCAAGCTACTTTGGCATCCAGGGCTGGTTTCACAA
>JBMNPN010000164.1:0-3816 GCA_050943615.1 Coriobacteriales bacterium | reverse complement strand
CTGGCGTGGAACTGGGCGAGGATCGCCTCCTTCTCCCGTCTCGTGTACATGTCGGCTCCTTTCCCGGAGCCGCCCAAGCTGTCCAGGATTTTGTCCGTAGTCCCGTGTAGTACTGGGTGCCTGGATACGGTGACACTTCTCCTTGCGATGTCACAGTTTGCCTTAGCAATAGGTGCAATACTTGAAAAACCAGAGAGGGCGCCCTTTGAGTGCCCGGATGAGTGGCCATGTATCCGGGCAGAAACGTAATTCAAGTGAGAGGTGGTAGCTATGCCCTCAAAGTCGACGCTTATCAAGATTGCTGTCTTCGCAGGTCTCGGTACGGGAATTACCTGCCTTGTCGATGGCCTGCTCTGGGATTTTGCACCCTTTAACAAATACCAAGGAGTCTTCTGGCTCACATTTTTCCCGCTCATTCTCTTTTTCATGAAGGAAGAACAAGACCGAAAGTACCTTGTGAACATGTGGCTTTCGTTTGTCTGCGGACTTCTTTGGGGTCTGCTTGCCGTAGCTGCGATAATGACTCTGGCGTCTTCACAGCCCGTGCTGCTCGACGTCGTCATCGACTTTCTCATCTGCGGCCTCATAGTCTTTGTGCACAAGGGGCTGCTCGGTTCGACGCCCTTCAATGCTGTGGCCTGCGTCTTTCTTGGGTTCGCCGAAACGCTTGGCTGCCTCGGTACTTCGTTTCCCCTGGCAGGACAACTCGCTGCCCCGATGACCTACAACGGCATCGACCTTCTCATCATCTTTACTTGGGGCATTCTCGTCACTTTCTGCCTCTCGTGGATTTGCGACAAGCTCATCGTTCGGTTCGCACTTCCCAAACAACCAGAAGCGGCAGGTGCCGACACCAAGTCGAGTCTATCCGACAACAACCAGTGACACGGCTATCAACGTTTGAAAGGAGCATGACATGATTGAGGGAAGAGAAGAGTTCACCATCACTACCAACATGGATGGCGAGTCAATCGACAAGCTCTACACCAAAGAGCTCATTCCCACGCCTCCCGAAGAGTTCGAAAAGCTTTCGGACGAGGAAAAGAAGCTGCACAAGCCCTATCCATTCGACCCACATACTTACGAGGCGGCTCCAGGTATCATCTGCGAGCAGGATGTCGGCGTTGAAATGCGCGATGGCGTGGTGCTCTATGCCGATATCTTTCGTCCAGCAGACGATTCCGAAAAAGTGCCGGCGATTCTTGCCTGGAGCAACTACGGTAAGCGACCCAATGAGTACCGTCCGCCTGAGCTTGTTGCCTATACGCCCGGCGTGCCAGCAGGTTCGGTTTCTCCGATGGCGAAGTTTGAGGCACCCGACCCCGCGTTCTGGGTTCCCAATGGCTATGCCGTCATCAATGTCGACATCCGAGGCATTGGCTATTCTGGAGGCTATCATGAGCAGTTCGGCAAGCAGGATGCCGAGGATGGCTACGACTTCATCGAATGGTGCGCCAAACAGGACTGGTGCAACGGCAAGGTCGCGATGTCGGGTTCCTCGGCGCTCGCGATCAGCCAGTGGCACATAGCGGCTGAACAGCCACCGCATCTTGCCTGTATCGCACCATGGGAGGGCATGAGCGACATGTACCGCGAATCGCTTTGCGAAGGCGGCATCCCCTGCGTTAAGTTCACGAATTTTGCAACTGCCGGTGCCTGCGGACTCAAGGGCATTGACGATCAAGGTGGTATGGCGGAGAAGTACCCGCTCATGAATGCCTATTGGCGCGACAAGATTCCGGACTTTTCCAAGGTTACGGTTCCTGCCTATGTCACTGCTGGTTGGAACCACTTCCATCTGCGCGGAAGCGTCATCGGCTGGCGCAAGATTTCCTCGAAGCAAAAATGGTTGCGCTGCCATCGTGAGTTCGAGTGGCCCGACTACTATTCCCGTCAGTACCTTCCCGATCTCAAGGCGTTCTTTGACCGCTATTGCAAGGACATCCACAACGGCTGGGAGTCGACTCCGCGTGTGCGCATCAGCGTCCAGGACCGTTTTGACGAAGACTGGCAGGTCGACAGACACGAAGAGGACTTCCCAATCCCGCGCACGCGCTACGAGAAGCTCTACCTGGATGCCGGGAACATGAAGATGTCGAGCACGCCCATCTCTCGAATCGCGGAGACGTCTTATGACTCGCAGACAGGTGAGGCGGATTTCGACTATACCTTCGATAAGGACACTGAGCTCACCGGTTATATGCGGCTGCGCCTATGGGTCGAGGCGCGTGGGCATGACGACATGGATCTCTTTGTCACGATAAAGAAGCTCTCGCGTAGCGGTATCGAGCAACCCGTCACGATCTTTGACGGTACCGCACCTCATCCGGGTGCTTGGGGCAAGATGCGCGTTTCGCACCGCGAGCTTGACCCCGAGCTTTCCACAGACTTTGAGCCAGTGCAATCTCATGAACGCGAGCTCAAGCTCTCGCCGGGCGAAATCGTGCCAATCGATGTCGAGATTAATCCCACGAGTCGCATTTGGCATGCTGGCGAGACGCTGCGCATACAGGTTGCGGGACGCTACATTCGCGACCCTCATTGGATCGAGCCGCTCATCTGGGAGACCGACAATGCTGGCGAACACGTGATTCACACGGGCGGGGACTATGACTCATGGTTGCAGATTCCTGTTATTCCTCCGAAATACGATGATGACACGGTCTTTGTCGTAAACGAGGAGAAGCATCCATCGCATCCGATTTTCTGAGACACTAATATGCCAGGCGGCAAGTGAGAACCATGCCCGCGCTCCTTGTTAGGGGCGCGGGTATTCGGGGGTGTGGGCGATGGATTTCGACGATGCTTTCTCAGAGCATGAACAGGTGATTATCCGTGCTTACTTAGGTTTAATGCTCGAGGAACCATACGACAAGATTACTGTCAAAGAGATTACCCAGCGTTGCTCGCTTTCCCGTACCACCTTCTACCGGTCTTTCGAGGATGTGTACGATTTGCTCGAGCGTATCGAACGCTACCTGTTAGATGAGCTTTGGCTTTATCGACATGAGGACATGGAATCTCATCCCGTCTGCGAACCAGTGGAAAGTATCGAACGCTGGATTGACGTTGGGATTTCCCTGCGTCCTATGCTGCGATCGGTCATGGGGGAGAACGGAGATCTCTACTTCAAGGAGCGTCTGAAAAAGCAGGTTACAGACGGTTTGAACCTAATGATGGACGACGAGCGCGTACCAAACGATACCCTGCGCCCCTATTATGTCGATACTATTGCTGCGGCCTACATCGGGCTGCTTAACCACATAGCGCTCGTTGAAGATTCCAATGATTTGCTTCCTGCGTGCGATATCGTTACTATCGCCAACTCCATGCGCATTGCCTATTTCAAGAGCGCTTCTGATGCTCCGGAGATCAGTGAGACGCAGCTTTTTGGAGGCTCGGATACGAGAGGCAACGAGTAGCAGAATGAGCAGTTTTCCAAGGATGCTCTGCTACGCATAGCTATTGGCGCCTAGCTCATCAAAATCGAGTTTGCTTCGGCAATGACGTCGAAGACCAGAACACGTCCGTCGAGGATTTCTTGAGGGACAACGTTGCGCTGTTCTAGTGGGTACTACGTGTTTGGGGAGTAGCTGAGCGGAGGCATGAGTTGTAGTTACAGACGCCTGCGAAGTTTCTGTGGCTATATTGCAGGTTGGAAGAGATGCCAGTTTCCATGCTGTCAAAAAACTTGCGAAAGGGACTACGGACAAAATCCTGGACAGCTTGGGCGGCTCCGGGAAAGGAGCCGACATGTACACGAGACGGGAGAAGGAGGCGATCCTCGCCCAGTTCCACGCCAGCGGGCTGAAGGTC
>JBMNPN010000163.1:0-3900 GCA_050943615.1 Coriobacteriales bacterium | reverse complement strand
TGCAAACTCGCGCTCGATGTCCTCGTCGGTGAGCTCCATGCCCGCCTGCGAGAACAGCGTGTCGAGCGTCACGTTCTCGCGCGCGACCTGTTCTGCCTGCTCTTGCGCCTCGGACTTGATCTGCTCGCTTCTCAAGTTGTTGTGCAGGATGTAGTCCTGGATGTTGATGTCCTTCTCGTTGAGCTTGTCGAAGAAATCTGCCAGCACGTTGTTGCGCATGTAGTCGATGTAGTCGGCCGGAATCTCACCTTCGAGGCGCTGGGCCATGGCCTCCACGCAGCGGTCCTCCATGATCTGGGGAAGCTGCTCTCGCTTGGACTGGTTGATGAGGGCACGCACTGCCTTCTCGAGCTGCTCGACGTTCTCGGAGCCGAGCTTTTGGGCGAACTCGTCATCGAGCTCGGGGAGCTTCTTGACGCGCACTTCCTTGACCTCGGCCTCGACATGGACGGTGCCATCGGTGTTGAACTCGACTTTGCTCTTGTCGCCGACGGTGAAGTCGAAGAAGAGCTGGTCTCCGGCCTTGGTGCCGATCAGATGATCGTCAAACTCCTCGGGCATGCTGCCCTCGCCGATGCCGACGAGGCGGTCGGTGTCGGTCAGGCCGTTGATGTTATGGCCTTCCGTCGAGCAGGTCATATGGACGAGGACATAGTCGCCTTTTTCTGCCTTTTTATCGGCGGTCTGAAAGACGTAGTAGTACTCGCGTAGCGACTCGATATGATCATGGACCTCGGTATCCGTCGCCTCTTCGGGCGGCATCTGGATGGTCACAGGATCGGTGCTCGAGAGCTTCAAGATAGGTACCGTCTGACCGGATACCGTGAAAGTGAAAGGCTTGTGGTCCTCGAGCTTTCCGGTCACGTTGAACTGCGGCTCGCTCGTGAACACGACATCGGCATCGTCGATTGCGGCAAAGCCGAGGTCGTTGATGAGCTCTTCGGCAATCTTCGCGTACGCCGCGTCATGACCGCCACCCGCCTTGATGAGAACTTCGCGGGGGGCATGCCCTTTCCTGAAGCCAGGGACCTCGTTTTGCCCCTCTTTCTTGAAGAACTTCTCGACTTGGTCGTCGACTTCGGATGCATCGGCCTCGAAGGTGAGCACGGTCTCCTTCTTCTCGCCGTCATCCTCCTGCATTCGATTTACGAGTTTCAATCTGACCTCCCCAATGGTCACAAACATGATGAAGGGATGAAATGACTGACTGAGAGATTGTACCCCAAGCCAGATTATTGCAAGTGCCTTCCTTTACGTTGAACTCAAGAACAAATGCTTCGCGTCTCGAACGAGCCAAGAGCACCGTCGGCGAGTTGTACGGCTCAGCAGGCAATCAATAGGCGCAAATCGACCCTAGAATAAGACACGACAGTTCACAGGGAAGCACCAATGGAGAGCTTTCCATTCGAGAAAGGAACTGGTATGGGAATCAAGAAAGTCGCCGTCGCCGGAGGCGGCGTCCTCGGAAGCCAAATCGCGTTTCAATCGGCCTACAGCGGCTATGACGTGAGCATCTGGCTGAGAAGCGAGGGCTCCATCGGACGCTGCCAGCCCAAGATCGACCGCCTGAAGGGCATCTACCTCGACACCATCGAGGCCATGAAGACCGACCCCAAGGCCTACGCCTACGGAATCATAGCCAAAGAGGACCTCTCTGAAGAGGCACTCGATGCCTGTAAGAAGAAGGTCGAGGATGCCTATGCCAACCTCAAGCTGACGACCGATTACGATGAGGCCTTTGGCGATGCCGACCTCGTCATCGAGGCCGTCGCAGAGGATCCCGAACAAAAGACCGCCTTTTACGAGGAGCTGAAAAAGCACCTGCCTGAAAAGACCATCGTCTGCACGAACTCCTCCACGCTGCTCCCAAGCCAGTTCGCCGACCACACCGGCCGCCCCGAGAAGTACATGGCGCTTCACTTTGCAAACGAGATCTGGTCGCACCCCACTGCCGAATGCATGCGCCAGCCAAAGACCTCAGATGAGACCTTCGAGACCGTGGTCGCGTTTGCCGCGTCAATCCGCATGATTCCGCTGCGCGTGAACAAGGAGCAGCCGGGCTACCTGCTGAACAGCCTGCTCGTGCCCTTCCTTTCCGCAGCGCAGGGCCTGTGGGCAGAGGGCGTCGGCTCTCCCGAGGACATCGACCGTGCCTGGACGCTCGGCACGGGGGCTCCGTCTGGTCCGTTCCGCATCATAGACATCGTAGGGCTCACGACCGTCTACAACATCGTCACGATGGACCCGCGTGCCAAAGACCCCTCTACCACGCAGGGAAAGGTTGCCGCAAAGCTCAAGGAGATGCTCGACGAGGGCAAGACCGGCATCAACGCAGGCGAGGGCTTCTACAAGTACAAGTAGTCCCTTATCGCTTGCTGAAAGAGCTTGTTCGAAGGGCCGGCAAGGGAAAATAGTCCCGCGCCGGCCCTTTTGTGTGAACATCGCGCCCATAGTTACCCATTCTTTACACTCCTTATCCACGTAGAGGGCGCAAACAAGGCTATGATGGGTTCCACGTTCGCAAATCGCACACGCTATGGAGGACACTAGACATGAGCAAGATCGCAATGAAGACGCCGCTGGTCGAGATGGACGGCGACGAGATGACGCGCATCATCTGGCAGATGATCAAAGACGAGCTGCTCAGTCCCCATATCGACCTCAAGACCGAGTATTACGACCTCGGGCTGAAGAACCGCAATGCCACCGACGACCAGGTGACAATCGATGCCGCCGAGGCGACCAAGCGCCTCAAGGTCGCCGTCAAATGCGCGACCATCACGCCGAATGCCGCCCGTGTAAAAGAGTACGGCCTCAAGCAGATGTGGAAGAGTCCCAACGGCACGATCCGCGCCATGCTCGACGGCACGATCTTTCGCGCGCCGATCGTGGTCAAGGGCATCGAGCCCGTCGTGCGCAACTGGAAAAAGCCGATCACCATCGCCCGTCACGGCTACGGCGACGTCTACCGCAACACCGAGATGAAGATCGATGCTCCCGGAAAAGTCGAGCTCGTATACACGCCCGCAGACGGTTCAGCTGAAAAGCGCGCGCTCGTCCACGACTTTGCCGCGCCCGGTGTCGTCCAGGGCGTGCACAACCTCGACGCCTCCATCGAGGGATTTGCAAAGAGCTGCTTCGAGTACGCCCTCTCCACTGGGCAGAACTTATGGTTTGCGAGCAAGGACACCATCTCCAAGAAGTACGACCACCGCTTCAAGGACATCTTCGCCGAGCTGTACGAGTCCGACTACAAGCAGAAGTTCGCCGACGCCGGCATCACCTACTTCTACACCCTCATCGACGATGCCGTCGCCCGCATCATGAAGTCTGAAGGCGGTTTCATCTGGGCCTGCAAGAACTACGACGGCGACGTGATGAGCGACATGCTCTCGTCTGCCTTCGGCTCGCTTGCCATGATGACCTCGGTGCTCGTGAGCCCGCATGGCTACTATGAATACGAGGCGGCACACGGCACCGTGCAGCGCCACTACTACAAGCACCTCAAGGGCGAGGAGACCTCGACGAACTCGGTCGCGACGATCTTTGCCTGGACCGGCGCGTTGCGCAAGCGCGGCGAACTCGACGAGCTGCCCGATCTCATGGACTTTGCCGACAGGCTCGAGAATGCAACGCTTACCACAATCGAGGACGGCTACATGACCGGCGACCTGATCCGCATCACCACCCTCCCCGACCCCGTAAAACTCAACACGCGCGACTTCATCTTGAAGATCGCCGAGAAGCTCTAAAGAGGTGCAGTATGCCCTGGGCGTCCCCTGTGGCCCGCAGTCCTGTGTCGAGCTCAGCGCTCCGCTCCCGTCCTCGCCTCCGAACCGAGCATCTCGCAATTCCGCCCTTCGGGTCGGAACCAGTGCTCGATCCCGCACGGCTCGGAGG
>JBMNPN010000162.1:0-3972 GCA_050943615.1 Coriobacteriales bacterium | reverse complement strand
GGCGTGACCGCTGGACACCGGCGCTGGAGTTTTCTTTTCCTCTGCATGAAAAAAAAAAACAATTTCAGGAAGGAGCATTTTCAAATGAGCATATTTTCAAAACTGTTCAGACGTAAGGCCCCGCCGCGCGCGGTGCTTGAAATCGACAATGAATTCACGGCATTTTCCGGGACAGCCTACGGAAACGCAGCTTTCCGGTCAGCGGTTGACGCTATCGCGCGACACGCGGCAAAGCTGCAAGCGCATTGCAAGGACAGCCGCCTTGAAACGGTCCTGCAAAAGACCCCGAACAGCTATATGTCCGCCTATGATCTGCTTTACAAAACGGCAGCGGCATATTTTACAAACAACAATGCGTTCTTGCTGCTTGTTCGTGATGAACAGGGCCTTGTCACAGCGGTTTATCCGATTATCCCGGCGTCCGTGGAATTCAAGCCCGGAACAGACGGTGAAATTTTCCTTGACTGCCTGTTCCCGGACGGCAGACAAGTGACGTTCCCATACAGTGACGTCATTCACCTGCGCCGTCATTTCCTGTCAAATGACCTTTCGGGTGAAACAAACGCACCCCTGTTCCCGCTGCTTGATACCGCGCAGACCTTGACACAAGGCATTTCAGCAAGCGTGAAGAACGGAACAAGTATTCGCGGCGTTCTGAAATTCACAAGTCTTGTGAATCCGGCGCAGGTCAAGGCAGAAAAGGACAAATTTGTTGCCGACTATTTCAACCCGGAAAACAGCGGCGGCATTGCAGCAACGGACCAAAGGTTTGATTTTGTCCCGACAAACGTGACGGCCTACAACGTCCCGCGGGAACAGATAGAAGCCGTGAACGGGCAGATTTATGACTATCTGGGCGTGAACGCTGCAATTATCAACGGCAGTTATACGGAAGATGAATTCAGCGCGTTCTATGAAAGCGTGATTGAACCTTTTGCAATGCAGCTTTCCGGGGAATTCGCCCTGAAATGTGCTGCCGATGTGGTATTCACACCGGAACGCATGGAATTTTCAACGGCAGACACAAAAATCAAGCTGCTACATGAAGCCGCGCCGTTGGGCGTCATAACCATCAATGAAGCGCGTCACCTGCTTGCGCTGCCGCCGATTGACGGCGGTGAACGGCGTTTGCAGTCGCTCAATTATGTTTCCGCTGAAAAGGCGGACAGCTATCAATTAAACGAAAGTGAGGAAAACAGCAATGAAGAAACAGACAAGAAACAGTGAAATCCGCGCGGCAGAAAAACCGCTGATTCTTGAAGGAACAGCGGTTGTGTTCAATCAGCCCGCGACAATCGGCAGCGTGACGGAACGCATTGACCCGAAAGCCCTTGACGGGGTTGACCTGAATGACGTTGCGCTGCTTGTCAACCATGACGGCGCAGGAATCCCGCTTGCAAGGTCCCCGAAAACGCTTGCCCTGACCGTCACAGAACGCGGCCTTGAAATGCGCGCGGAACTGCCTGACACAGAAAGCGCCCGTTCCGTCTATGAAGCCGTGAAACGCGGTGATCTTTCGCAAATGTCCTTTGCCTTTGACGTCGGGAATTACACCTTTGACGAACAGACACAGACAAGGACCATCACACAGATAAGCAAGGTTTATGAAATTTCCATCGTAAACTATGCAGCTTATACACAAACAAACGTACAGGCGCGAAACAGCGCCGGAAAGGAAGAAAACACTATGTTCAACCCTATTACAGCAAACCTTGAAAACAAGCAGATTGTCACCGACACACACGCGGTTCCGGAATACCGCAGCGCCTTTTTCAAGCGTATGTTAGGCAAGCCCCTGACGGACGCAGAAACAAGAGCGTTTGAAGCGGCGCAGGCAGAAAAGCGCGCGGACGCGTTCAACACCCTGTCAAACAGCGCAGCCGTTGTTCCTACCGAAACACTGAATGAAGTTGTGAAGCAGTCAAGAAACGTCAACGGCCTGTTCGATGTGGTCCGCCTGTTTTCCGTTCCCAGCAACCTTTCTGTCCCGGTCGGAACACCGAACGACGCGGCAGCATGGCACACAGAGGGCGCAGCCGTGGAGCGTCAGAAAGCAGAAACAACGGCGGTGACGTTCACCGGCCTTGAACTTATCAAGGTGCTTTCCATGAGTGCCGCAGTCAAGCGCATGACGCTTTCTGCCTTTGAAAGTTATATCACCGATGAACTGAAAAGCTGCATTGCGGACGCAATCGGCGCAGCAATCGTGAACGGAACCGGCAGCGGACAGCCTACCGGAATTCTGACCGGCGTGAAATGGGACAAAACGAACACAATCACAACAACCGCCCTGACCGGGGACAACCTGCTTGCTGCAATCGCGCTCATGCCTGCCGGTTATGCTGCCGGGGCAAAGTTCGCAATGTCTACGGCAACCCTGTTCGGGACCGTCTACCCGCTGAAAAACAGCGACGGTGACTATATTTTCACGGACGCTGAAAACGGCGGTGTTCGCCGTCTGTTCGGTTTTGAAATCGTCATTGACGATAATATCCCGGCAGGAACTGTTCTGTTTGGAAATTTCAACTATTACGGCGTGAACATTCCGCAGGGAATCGCCGTTGAAATGAGCCGCGAAAGCGGATTCACAAGCGGCCTGATTGACTACCGCGCTTTATGTATCGCGGACGGAAAGCCGATTGTTCCGGGCGCGTTCGTAAAGGTTGAAGTCAAGGCCGCCTGATGATCTTCAAGGGGTGTCGCGTTTCGTGACACCCTGCTATTAAACGAAAGAAGGAACAGCCATGATGTACACAATCGAACAGGCGCGGAATATTCTGCGCGTGGACGGCAGCGACAATGACGAACAAATCACGGCGCTTGTTTCCGCTATTCCTGACTACTTGAAAGAAACAACAGGCTACACGGCGAAAGACGGCGTTTTTTCACCCGTTGCCCTGACAGCCGGACGTTTCATTCTGTGGCAATGGTACTACGGGGAAAACAGCGACGTTGACAAGGTTCAGCGCGTCATTGACTGCCTTTTGAAAGCCCTGTCCGCAGAAAGGGCCGTCAATGAAAGCTGACAGTTTCGCGGGGCAGGCAGCGTTCTACCATTCTAAAGCATGGAAACGTCTTTCACGGGCTTTCCTGCTTTCAAAAAACTATATCTGTGAACGCTGCGGCGCACCCGCAGAAATCGCACATCACAAAATATACCTGACCGCTGAAAACGTGACGGACCCGAACATTGCCCTGAACCCGGACAACCTTGAAGCGCTCTGCCTTGACTGTCACAACCGGGAGCATTTCGGAACGGGCGGGGCAACCGCGGCGGGCCTAACCTTTGATGAAAACGGCGATCTGATACAGAAAGAGAGGAACAACAAATGAACGGAAGTTATGATGAAGAATTACAACTGCAAATTAACACGCTGCTTGATGATCTTGTATTCACTGAAAATCAGTTAAGGGCAGCGCGTGAAGCCTTTGACACGGAAGAATATGCGCGTTTAATGCGTGTGTTCCTGCCTTTGCAGAAACAGTATTTGAAACTCTGCGCGGAACAGGAAAAGCGCCTGAACGACGATGAAAACGCGGACGAACTTGAAGCATTTAACAGGGTGACGGAATGAACTATATTGCAGCCTACAACGAACAGATTCAAAGCGGAAAGATTGCAGCGTCACGGCGTATAAAAGCCGTTTATTCAAAGCTTGCCGCTGCCTGCAATGACCGCAGCGGGAAATATGTCTTTGATGAAAGCCGCGCGTCCCGTCCGATAGAATTCATTGAACGTTTCTGCCGTCATTCTAAAGGTGAATGGGCCGGTCAGCCTGTCCGCCTTGAACTGTTTCAGAAAGCGTTCATTCAAGCCCTGTTCGGCTTTATTGACCCGCAGACGGGTTGCAGGCAGTACCGTGAATCATTCTTCCTTGTGGGCCGCAAGAACGGCAAATCAACCCTTTTGGCGGGCCTTGCGCTGTATATGCTGACAAGTGACGGTGAAGGCGGCGCAGAGGTTTACAGCAC
>JBMNPN010000161.1:0-3991 GCA_050943615.1 Coriobacteriales bacterium | reverse complement strand
CCATTTTCATCTTCCATATACGAATTACAAACTGCAACATCTGCAGATCCAGAAATAATTAAAGGATACATAACTTCAAAAAAACAGCTATCAATTTCGTCATCTTGATCCAAAAACAAAATATATTTTCCCTTGGCTGCTTTTAAACCTGTGATTCTTGCTCTAAAAATACCTTCATTTTTTTTATGGTTTTCAATTCGACAACTGAAATTAGAAGGTAAGAGTGATAAATCAATTGGACATTCTGGGCTATCATTAACAATAACCCATTCAAAACAAATATTGTTATTTCTGATCTTAAATTTTTCAATTGCTTTAGAAAGCGATTTTCCCAAGTTTTGAATATAATGATTCCCTTTATAAAAAGGCGTGATAATTGATATATCCATCGTTACTTATTCTCTATTGTATTTATTTCTTTATTCAATTCTAATTGATAGATATTCATTAATTGTCTATAATTATCGTTAGGAGTATATTTTTTTTCGTACTCTTTTCTCGAATTTTTCTCCATTTTCTGAAGTAATTCAGGATTATCCCATAATTTTTTTACTGCATTACAAAAACCATTAATATCTCCTAATTTTACTTTTAAGCCATTATATCCATCAACTATTGCTTCGGCAGAAAATCCTAAATCTGTTGCTATTATCGGTTTTCCTAAATTTTGTGTTTCAATTTCTACCATCGAACAACCTTCATACCAAATGGATGGAAACACAACAAATTCGCTGGCTTTTACAATTGACAAACATTTATCATGATCTACATACCCTTTAAAATAAACATTGTCTTTAGTTTCTGCCCACAATGCAAATTCTTTTTCCAATGGACCGTCTCCCATCACAACTAAAGGAATTCCATTTATTTTGTCCCATATTTTCATCAAAACACGAATGCCTTTTTCTTCACCGATTCTTCCATAAAAGCAGACGAATCGTTTTGGTAAACTTTCGTCAAACTGTTTCCTAACATTTTTATTATCTTCAACAAAATTATATTTTTTTGTTATTTTCTTCATATCAAACCCAGTCGCTTTCAGCAATTCAATTTGATTGTCATTTAGGCAAATATATCGATCAATTTGATTATAAAAAGTTTGATGTTTTCGATGATAGTGAAAAACAGACGCAACTATAAAACTTTGAATAAAAGAATTTTTAAAACATTTATACTTGCACATTCTAAAATAACGTCCGTCTTTACATTCATTACAAAGATTATTATTTCTTAATGACGTTGCACATGGGCAAATAAAGCGCGTATCATGTAACGTCGCGACTACTTTACATTTATTTTTTTTTGCCGCATATAAAATCGATGGCGATAAAAGCGGAAAAAAAGTATGAACATGCACGATATCCGGCTTTTGATCTTTAATAATTTGGTCAACTTTTTTATAATGCTCTTTTGACCATTTCATTCCCAGCATATATTTTATTTTGCCAATTAAACTAGCTTGATCAAATAAATCATTTCTAGTTGTATAGCGAATTACCTGATGTCCTTTTTTTTCTAATAACGCAGTTTCATTTTTGAAAACTTGATCATCCCCGCTGGCTGACCCTTTTCTATGATAATTGTGAATTACTAAAATTTTCATATAACTTTATTTAAAAATATTCTCATAAGAATCAGCAATAAATTGCCAACTATATGCTTCTTCTATTCGTTTCTTTGCTTTTTTCCCAAACTGCTCAATTGTCTGCTCATTTAATTGATCTGCTTTATCTATCAGACTTGCTAAATCTCCATTCTTTTTTGTCCAATATAAAGCAGCATCTTCCGCCACTTCTTCATTGAACCCTACTTTTAACAAGAGATTTAATTTTGTACTGCCTAAAGCTTCCAAAAGACTTGGATTTGTTCCCCCAACTTCATGTCCATGGAAATAACCATAAGCATTTTCACGAATCTTCTTTAATAACTCAGAATCATATACTGTACCCACAAATTTTATTCTAGAATCTCTTCTAAAGAACAATTTGTTTTGAAGTTCATCTAATAGTGCATCATTTGTTGTTGTAATAATCGCAAAATCCTTTTTGGTATTTGATTTCATAAATTCAGAAATCATAGTTTCATAATTGTTTTCTGGGACAAAGCGTCCTACAACAAGGTAATATTCGTGTGCTCTTAAATGATTCTTTTGAAGCCAATTCAAGAATTTAGGATCATCATCTTTTAATGTAGACGGTGTCGTCTCAGATCCGTAGGCAATAAAGGTTGTTTTAGGGTGATAATTCTTATAAGTATCCTGAATATATTTTTCGATATTCTTACTGTCACAAATGATATAATCGGCAAACTTAACCATCTGTGCTTCTGAATATTTCCAATATTTTCTCACAGGCTTACTCCACTTTGCCCTCATCCATTCGTGACCATCTGGGTTGACAAACACACGGCCGCCTAATCGATGTATTCTACGAACGTATTTTGACATAAAAGGTCCTATCCGACATGCCAATATATAAACAATTGGTTTGGAAATTTGATGCTTTTTTATGAAATTACAACACCATTTTAGTGCCCGCGTATCATAAAATATTGCCTTAGCAGAGCCTATTTTAGGTGCTTTAATATTAAAACAAGTCGCATTATGATATTGAAATGTTACCCCATTAGTATTCAAATCATCCCGACATGCAACATAATACTTGATCTTTTTGTTATTTTGATGATATTCCGTTAATTTATCAACAAAAGTTTCATATCCACCGTAGTGTCCCGGAATACCTTTACTACCTACAATAAAAACATGTTGCATTTCAAGCACTCCTTGCTTTCTTTTTTAATAAGAAATTGTCTGTTGTTTTTTTATGATAATATTCTAATGATTTCGTCGGAAAAATAAAATAAGATAAAACAATCCAAAATGTGTTGTAATATGGTAATAAAATCAGATCATCAACTACAGCGTGAAGTGCCAATATTGATAAAACGACTATTAACAGATATTTTCGTTTTTGCCACATTCTATACATGGCTATTGTTAAAAGCAACAGCATGATAACACTAAAAATAATACCATATTCTTGCAAAAAGCGAACATACAAACAATCGATATAGAAATATTCACTTCTGCTACGCGTACCATCCGCTCTTAATCCGTTGCCGCGCATCACAACGTTCTGCCCCCAAGCACTTAAGCCATATCTATTAAAAGCCATTTTCCCGAATTTCACTCGCCCGCCTAAGGCACTATTCAGTTTTGCCATCCAAGATATGTGTGGCGTATACCCAAATGAGATGATCACACTAAGTAATGCGCAAACGATGAAAATCCAAGGCAAATATGTTAAAAGATGCTGGCATATACACTTAAATTGTTTTGGCATTTTATGTCGGTATCTGACAATTCCAACACCTACAATCATCAATCCATTTAATATAAAATTTAACCGCGCATCGCAGTATTTATAAAAAAGATACGCAACGGCTAAACAAATAAGTAATTCAAACCATTTAATTTTATCACTTCTCAAATATAAATAAAGTGCTTCAATATTGAATAATATTGTAGGTGCAAACAAGCAATATAAAAACCCAAGATAATGCCGCGTTACACCAGGATGTGTTATTGTGTCTAAATAATTCGGAATGATTCCTGCAACACTGCTTAATATAATAAATAATAAGCAAGCAGTACTAACAATCAACGCAAATTTAGCTATTTTCCTAAATTCAATGTGTCGGGCACCAAATGCAAACAAAACAATCCAAAGAAGTGGACGCCACCAAACGCTGCCTGTCACATTGAATGTAACAATCATTACAAATGCAATAGCAATTATTACAAAAAGATCAAAACGCTTATATTCAAAACTTATCAATTCTGCAATAATTAACAGAACAAAACAAAATTCCATTACATTAAGGCCAAAATTGCTGACCGCATTTTGATAGAAAGAGATACTCAAAAAAGAGTAAACCATGTATAGTCCAAGGGACAAAAGATAAAAAAATACTCTTAAGTCGATATCTGGAT
>JBMNPN010000160.1:0-4010 GCA_050943615.1 Coriobacteriales bacterium | reverse complement strand
CCTTCATCGCCACCTGCATCGAGCACTCGCTTATGCGCTCGGTGGTCGTCGTCATCGCGTCCATGTAGTTCATGATGATGAGGCTGATGCCGTGGTACAGGTCGACGCCCTTCTTGTAGAGGATGTCGGGGAGCACCGAGCCCTGTGGAGATGTCGGATCGAAGTACTCGAGATACTCCTCGCGCGAAAGGCCGCGCGTTGCCGGGAAATAGTTGCCGTCCGCGTCGGGCATGAGGAAGGTGCCCGTGTCGCACAGCGGGTCCGAGCACCCGAGCGGCATGATGTCGGAGACCTCGAGGCGTCCGTGCGTCTGCGCCACGAGGTCGCGGATCGTGTCGCCTGCCGTGTAGGGAGCATATTCGCCCGGTTCGAATCGGCCCGACGTGAAGGCGGGCTGCAGCGCCACGCCGATGACGACGTCGGAGTTCTCCCAGGCAAAGTCCACGACTTCGCCAATAAGGTCGTCGTTCACGCCCTTCACGATGGTCATGCACAAGACGACCTGGATGCCTACCTCGCGGCAGTTCTCGATGGCGGCCATCTTGTCGTGCACCATCGCGCCGTTTCCGCAGATGGATTCGTACGGGTCCTCGTCTAGGCCGTCAAAGCTCAGGTAGATGCCCGTGATGCCGGCGTCCACCAGAGATTGCAGGTAGTCCTTGGAGCGGCCGATGACGATGCCGTTGGTGTTGATCTCTATGCCGTAGAAACCATGGGCGCGCGCATCGGAGACGATTTCGGGCAGATCGGGGCGGATCGTCGGCTCGCCGCCGGTGATCTGCAGCCCGGTCTCAGGTCCGACCTTTTCGGCAAGCGTCTCGATGAGTCCGTCGATCTCCTCGTAGCTGATGCCGTGCGTCGGGAAGTCCGCACTCATGAAGCAGACCGGGCACTTGGCGTTGCAGCGGCGTGTGACCTCGATTTCCACGAGCGTGCCGCGGCGCAGGTGGCGCTTGCACAGGCCGCAGCTCTTGCAGCACTCGTCGACGATCGGGTAGTCCATCACCTTGGGGCGCGTGACCTCGGTGTGCATGCTGCGCAGCCACTCGTAGTGCTCGGCATCGGGCCAGACGTAGGTCTTGGTCTCCCCATGCTCGGGGCAGGTGCGCGTCATCCAGACGGCGCCGTTCTCGTCAGCCCAGACGCTGGCGGGCAGGGTCTTGAGGCAGTGCGGGCACAGGGCATGGACCCGGTGCAGTTCGGTTCGCTTTTCGGTCATGGGAATTCCCGTCGGATAAGTGGGGCGATGCAGTTTACTCGAAATGCCCGTCGGTCGGTTCCACGTCGAGGTGCGCGACGTCCTCGCCGAGCTCGGTCGAATCGGGATCGTCCATGTACTGGCGCGGGTCGTGGTTGTCGTTGGGCGGCGTGATCGGGCGGATGCCCAGGTAGTCGGCCCACTGGAGCACACGACGCGGCACATAGGTATCGGTCTGGTACTTGGCGGCGCACTCGAGCGCGCGGGCGCAGGAGAGCATGTGCGCGAGGTCCTCCATCTCGTCGACGTCTGCGACCGGCGTCAGGTACGCGTTGGGGATGTTGCCCGCCTCGAGCTTCTCGCGGTAGCCGTCGAGCGCGGGGCGGCCGTCCATGTTGTAGTAGATGCCCTGGTGGTTGATGGGCGTGTCGAAGCTGAAACCCACGAGCGAGGTACCGCATTCCTGGCAGGGCGCCTGCACGAAGCCCGGCGTGCCCAGGACCTCGCTGAAGTAGTCGAGCCACTGGAACGCCTGCACGACGTGCGTGCGCGGCAGGGTCGGGATATCGGCGCCGATGGAGACGATGGCCTCATAGCCCTGGTCGAAGATCTCCTTCATGGCCATGTCGAAGTGGTCATCGAAGCTCGCCCCGGAGTCGGACATGTAGTGGATCTCGCGCGGCCATTTGCCGATCTCGTTGATCGTGTCCTTCATGAGCTGGACGTTGGAAGCAGGCGTCGTGGAGATGAACAGGTCGTATTCGCGCTCGGGAGCGCCGGGATTGTTCGCACGCTCCTGCTTGTTGAGGTCGTCGAGATCGTCCATGCACCAGCAGGCAAGCTCGGTCACGTCCCACAGGCTGCGCTTGAAGAACTGGGCGGCCTGCTCGGGCGTGAACGCGCCGCCGCGCGCCGTGGTAAGGCGCGTCTTCACCAGGCCGGGAATCGGCGGTTTCGAGAAAATGAGGATCGCGTACTTCTTCTTCAAGGCAATCTATCCTTTCTTCCTGACACGGCAGGGAATGCCGTTGTAGATCCAGGTGCCGATGAGGGGCTCGGCCGGTCCCTCGACCGTGCCCCGCGTGAGCAAGTTGACGTTGGAGGAGAACAGTCCCGAGAAACCGGGCGCCCCCGCGTCCTGTTCAGGGTACCACCATCCGTACTCCGCGGATACCACACCATCGACCATATTTGCTATATGCACATACTGGGTTATCTCGACATCCGGCTCGTCCTGCCGCGAGATGAGCACCTCATCGCCTTCGGCAACGCCAAGGTTCTTTGCCGTCGCCGCCGACATCTCGAGGGTCGGACGGGGGTGCATCTTGCGCATGCGGGGCACCTCGAAATACGAAGAGGCCCAGTAGGGCTGCTTGCGCGCCCCGGTTATCATCGTCGCGCAGCCCGGGTCATGGGAGACATCCTTATGCACGCCGGGAACGGGCGTGAAATGCGCGACTCGCCCCGCACCGCGTCGGGCGAGAAAATCGTTCGCGAGCTCCACCTTGCCGCTTTCCGTGGCAAAACCGCGCGGCTTGCCCGTCTCAGGGTCGATCTCCTCGTGTTTGTAGTAGCGGTGCGCATGCCCGCAGGTCCCGAGCTTGCCGAACTCCTCCCAGCTCATGCCCGTGGGGGCTATCGTGCGCGCGAGCTCCTCGGAAAGCGTGTGGGCGGGCCAGTTTTTCTCGCTGTCCCCCAACCTGAGCGCAAGCTCGCGCAAGATGACGTAGTCCTCGCGCCGTTCGAACTGCGGCTCCACGGCAGCCGGACCTCCGTAGCAGAAATCGGACACGCCGCCCATCGCCTGGAAGGCGGGGTGCTCGAGTGCGGCTGCAGCCGGCAGCACATAGTCTGCCATCTGCGCGGTCGGCGTCATGATGAACTCGAGCACGACGATCAGGTCCATGGCTTCGAAAGCACGTTTAACCAGGCGCGTGTCGGCGTAAGTGACGAGCGGGTTGGCACCGTCGACGATGAGCGCGCTCACCTTGTAGGGCTCGCCTGTCACCGCGGCGTTCCACACGCGCACGGGAAGCGCGCTCGTGAGATAGCGCATGGGAAGGTGCCGCCCGAGCTTGGCGGTAATCGCGTCGGCTTGAACATAGCCCTCGTAGCTCTGGATACCGCAGTCCGGCTCGTTGAGCCCGTGCGCGCGGGACTCGGCGCTCAGGTTCTCGCTTCCCTCGAGCTCGAGCTCCGACAGGAAGGTCGGCGCCTCGTTGAGGACGTTTCCCCCGGGGACATCGACGTTGCCGGTGAGGGCGCGCAGGGCAGCGAGCACGCGGTGCAGTGCAGCCGTGTTGGGGCCGATCTGGTCCACGCCGCGACCGGAGAGCAAACCGGCCGGCCCCTCGCAGGCGTACAGACGCGCCGCAGCGCGGATATCGCCGACGGAGACGGTCGTGAGCTCGGAGGCCTCCTCGAGCGTGCGCTCGAAGGCAGCCTGCTTGAACTCGTCGAAGCCGTGGCACCAGTTCTCGACGAAATCGTGGTCGTAGAGGTCCTCTTCGATGATGACGCGCGCCATGGCATAGGCCAGAACGATGTCGGTCCCCGGGAAGGGGTGCAGCCACAGCGTCGCCTTGGCCGCCGTCGGGGTGCAGCGCGTGTCCACGACGACGAGCTTTCCGCCGTCTTTTGCATAGCGGGCGATGTTCGCCCAGAAAAGCGAGTTGTCGCTTTCTGCCGGGTTGGTGCCCCACAGCACCAGGCACTGGGTCAGGTCGGGCCTGAAATCGCACTCGACCGACCAGCCGTAGGTCATCGTGTCCATCCAGATGCGGGGGTTCCAGCAGATGGGGCCGATGCCCAT
>JBMNPN010000159.1:0-4075 GCA_050943615.1 Coriobacteriales bacterium | reverse complement strand
CGTGAATTTCAGGTCGTGATATCTGTGTGCTCTCAGGCGCTCGCCTGCATTCCGCGCACAGCCACGGGCCATTTGACCAGAATCTCGGTCAGATGACGATATACGTTGCGCGAGCGCCGTGCCCCCGGGTCTCCGTGCAACGCCACGGGTCATCTGACCGGATTGGCGGTCAGACGGCGATATACGTTGCGCGAAAACCAGAATCTTCAGGTTCGCGCAAAGCTACGGGCCATCTGACCAGAATCTCGGTCAAACGGCGCTATACGTTGCGCGAAAACCAGAATCTTCAGGTTCGCGCAAAGCCACGGGCCATCTGACCGGATTGGCGGTCAGACGGCGATATACGTTGCGCGAGCGCCGTGCCCCCGGGTCTCCGTGCAACGCTACGCGCCATCTGACCGGGAATCCGGCCAGGCGGGGAGATACAGTGCACGACCAGCCTCTCACATCAGCTCTCTATATAGCGATGCGGCGGAAATCCCAGTTGGGATCCCGCCGCATCTTGGTTAAGCCTCTAGCTTACGCCCTTACTCGTTGCGAGCCTTGCGGTGGCGTCGCTCCAGCAGGAGCGCGATGCCAGCGGCAGCTATGGTAATCACCACGAGGGTGAGAGGAGCCTTGTCGCCGGTATCCGGTGTCGACGATTTCTCGTCGGCCTTTGTGGACGTCTTCGATTGGCCGTCGGCGATGGGCAAGTCGATCTTCGTTTTGTTGACGAACGAAATGCCATCGGCACCGACCTCGGACGTCCCGTTGGACACCGATGTACTGGCAACCAGCTTGCCCGTGGCGTCGCGTGTCGTCGTGACGGTGATCTTGTAGGTAGTGCCGTCGTAGGTGATGCCGTCCTGTTTGTCGTTTACTTCGGAAATCTGGTACGTGTGCGTGCCGGGCTCCGTGTAGGTCCAGATGGGCAGTTTGATCTTGCCGTCGGCCCCGTTCTTGAGCGTCGTCGTGGTGCCCTGTTCGTCCGTGAGCATGAAGGAGAACTGGCCCTTCGAAAGCTTGCCGTTGGTCAGGGTCTTGGTGCCCGTGAGTGACACACTCGCCGTGGTGAGGGTGTTCTCGAACGCCGCCGCCTTCTCGGCGCCAGTTGCAGACTTGCTGCCATTGCTCGAGGCAACAGCGGCAGAAATCGTCCCGTTGCCCTCATCGGTGAGCGTAACGGTCACGGTCCAGCTAGTGCTGTCGTAGGTGATTCCGTTCTTTTGCACGCCCTCGGTGCCGGGCTCGGAATCATCCGGCAGGACCTCGGAGATCGTGTAGGTGATGTCCTTGGTCTTGGCATAGGTGCCGTCGCCGTTGGCGAGGTCCGCCATCGTGTAGCTGATGGGCGCGAACTCGAACGAACTGGTGCCATTGGATTTCGGTGCGCCATTGCTTACCACCTGCAGCGGGGTTGCCGAGGTATCGGTTCCCTGGTAGAGCGCGAACTGGTAGTCGCCCTTGCCGTAGTCGTCAGACGCCTTGCCGTTCACCTCGAGCTGCTTGCTGCCGGCAAGCGTGACGCTTCCCGTGGCGTGGTAGTCGTTGGTGAAGCTGGCGTTGGCAATACCGCCCGCTGGCAATGTGCCGGTGGTGCCGGACGAGGCGGTCTGTTCCCACGTGCCGCCCGGATCAACTTCGGTCACCGTATAGGCGGTGCGCTGCGGCAAACCGGTGATGGTTGCCTTCTGGCCGCCACGCACCTTGACGGTCCCTCCGTTGGAGACGGTACCGGTCGTGCCGTCGGTGGAGGTCCACTGGTACTCGCCGTCAAGTGCCTTGCCGTCTCTGGCAAGCGTGACCTTGAACTCGAAGTCCTTGTCTGCCGTTGCCTCGGTTTGAGCATTGGCGGTCTTGGCGATGACGATTTCGCTGTCAGGCGATGTGTTGCTGAAGTTGGCCTTGCCCGGCGTGTCGTCTTCAGCGTACGCGGTGCTGGTGCTCATGGTCTGGGTGTCCGGATCGTAGGTTGCGGTCACGGTCACGTGCTCGAGGTGCTCGTCGTAGGTGATGCGGTCTTTCTGAACGCCGTCAGTGGAGGAGTCGTCGTCCTCGGGCAGGACCTCGGCAATCGTGTACTGGTAGGTCTTCGTGGTCTCCTCTCCCCACGACTCGGCGTCGTAGGTGTAGGTGATCGGGTTGAAGATGGCGCTGCCATGGGTGCTCGTCACGGTCTGCAGCGGCTCGCCGGATGCCGTATCGCCCTCGTAGAGCGCGAACTTGAACTCGGGGTCCAGGCCGTCATACGGAAGCTCGCCGTTGAGGTCCTTGTTGGCAACGAGGGATACGGACGCGGAGTCCTTCGTGTACTTGTTCACGAAGCTTGCCTTGCCGGAGGTGCTGGAGATGGTGCCCGTAGCGCCATCGGAGCTCTCAAGCGTCCAACCCGGTGCGGAGGACTCCACCACCTGGTAGCGCGCGCCGGAAGGCATGTCGTCGAATACGGCCTTCTCGCCCGCCTTGAGCGTAATGGTGATGTAGCCGTCGCTTGCAGGCGATTCGTTCTTCTCCCACTGAGCGTAAAGCGTGACGTCGTCGGTAAGATCGGAAATCGTCGCGCGGTCCTTGTAGCTGGTGCCCGAACCGTCAGCGCTGGTGTTCCAGCTGGCAAAGCGGTAACCCAAACGCGTGAACGTGCTGGGGTTAAGCGTGACCGAGCCATCCTCGATAGCCTGAGACACCATCGAGCCGATGCCGCCGTTGGCATCGAAGGTCACGGAGTGCTCCGCCTTGTCGCGGACCCAGGTGCCGGCCCAGTCGTTGACGTTGTCGGCATAGCCATCGCGCAACTCGATGTTGGTCTTCACGAGGTCATCCGAAGTGTGACGCCAGTTGTCGGTGGGATAGACGGGACCAGCACCAGGCAGCTGCGACGTCTCGCCGTTGAACAACCAGTTGCCACCGAGCGTGACCGAACGAAGGCTATCGGTGCCCTCGAACATCTGGTCCATGTTGCACCCGTAGCCCGAGTTTCGGGTGTCCCAGCCGCCGAGGTTCAGGGTCTCGAGGCTCTTGTCGCCGTAGAACATCTGCTTCATCGTGTTGACCCGAGACGTGTCAAGGTCCTCGATGCCGATGATCTTCTTGAGACTGGAGCACTCATAAAAGAGCCAGTAGAAGTCATTGATATTCGAAGTATCCCAGCCATGCAGGTCCAGGGTCTCCACACCCGAGCAGTTCATGAACATGCCCTCGAGGCCCCATGAATCGCAGTTGCTGAGGTCAAAGTTGCTCACGTCGAGGCTCTTCAGGCTCTGGCAGTTCTCGAACATGCCATAGAAGTACTCGACCTTCGAGGTGTCGAAGCTGGAGACATCGAGCTTCTCCACCCCCGCGGCACCACCGAACATGAAGGCCATATATTGCACCTTCGAGGTATCCCAGCCGGATACATCGAGCTCTTTGAGGCTTGTATTGGTAAGGAAGGTGTAAGTTCCGTCGTTGCTCTGACCACCGAGGAAAAACACGCCGGACATGTTCGTGACGTTGGAGGTGTCCCACGTAGAGACGTCAAGCTTCTCAATCGACCTGCATCCATTGAACATGCTGGCCATGTCTGTAACGTTCGAGGTGTCGAACTTTGAGACATCCGCAGACTCAAGCTTTGTCTGGCCAAAGAACATGCCAGCCATGTTTTCCACTTTTGAGGTGTCCAGCGTGTCAAGGCCCGTAATGGTCACGAAGCCATCGGTCATGTTCCAGTTTGCGAACATGGCTTGCATATTCGTTACGTTACTCGTGTCGAGGCCCGTAACGTCAAGCGTCGTGAGCTTGGGGTCGCCCGCGAACATCCCCTGCATGTCGGTGACCTCGCTCGTATCCAGGTTGCCGAGCCCCTCGATGCTCTCGAGGTTCGTCTTGTAGCTGAACCAGCCATCCACGCTCTTGGTCTTGACCTTGTCCTTCACCACGACTTTCTGGATGTCGTTGGGCCAAGGAGCGGACATGTAGTCTTCCTCAAAGCGGGACTACGGACGTTTTCCTGGACACCTCAGACGGCTATGCCCCGCTCCTCGCGGAACTCCCGTATCGTCTTCCATCCCAGCGCCTTCTTGATCTTCCCGTCGCGGTACCAGGCGAGGTACTCTCC
>JBMNPN010000158.1:0-4097 GCA_050943615.1 Coriobacteriales bacterium | reverse complement strand
CGAATGACTGTCATCGGAAGGATGACATCACGATATTTTCCTCTTACATATACGTCCCTAAGGCAATCATCAGCGATTCCCCAAATAAAGCTGACTATCGAGTTATATTCCTGATTGTCCATTGATTTTCTCCTTCATGCCGCCGCGTAATCGCAGCGTTATTTTCATTATGTAATACCGTGTGTCCAATGGTACGGGCCGCACCGGTTAGTTTTCCTCTTTGTCGTTGCTCTCTTCGGCGGCTCCGCCGGATCGAATCCACTCGTCAACCTCGCTGAGCTTGAATTTCCAAAGCCGTCCGACCTTGTAGGCAGGCATGTTCCGTTTACTGATCCACTGCATGATGCTCTCGCGCCCCACTCCAAGGTATTCCTGCACGTCCTTCATTGTCGACCATTTCTCGATGTTCTTATCCACGTTTTTCTCCTCCTGCCGTTGCATTGAACGTCACTCGAATATCTATATTGAACTCCCACCTTTTGTTTGGGAAACAGTTCTCGCCATCGGCATCCTGCATTTGCCATATGCACTCGAAGTCCCCTTCGAAGCCGCGAGCATCGATGTCTGTGGCGATATCCACAAATTCACCTGGCCTTGTGTCCTGAATCGGAATGCGTACCTGGACTGGCCTTGGATGTATGTCTGCCTGGTTCATCAGGACAAGCGTGCGTCCATGCCATTCCTGTGAACCATAGTTCTGTAAATGCCATTTGTGGTGAATGATTTCATAGCATTCAGCGTCATGAAGCTTGTTCCGATCATCGACGTAGACGTCGTCGCCCTTGTACCGAGGGCCCCTGAGATCCTCCTGGGTTATCTCGCACCCTTTGAGAAGGTCCCGGTAAAACTCACAGACAGAATTAGGCACATCTTCGTCTTCTTTTGTCACGAACAAGCTGAACTGCACCGCGAGGGCACGAGAGAACCTTTCCAAGTCCTGCTTTTCGCCAGTAGGCACTCCGAAATCTTTCATGCATTGCACGAGGGAGTCTCGTTTCATATTCCGCGAAATGAAGCCAGCCAAATTATCAAGCTGTATGGGATCTGGAAATGATTCTTTAATCTCCTGCGTTAAAGGCCTGTCAATTGCATACCGACGTTCAGCCTCGAGATATTCATTTGTTTGATGCTGGCGGTTTTCAGGCAAATGGAAGTACGCGCTCCCTGCTGCATTAAAGAACTGGATGACGTAGACGCCCTGGTTCTTCTGATTGTCAAGGAAACCATAAAGCCTTTTCAAAAATTCACAGCTTTTCAAGTCACACACCTCCCAATACCTGATCCAATACCTGCAATACCTGATTACAGTACCTGCCCGCCTATCCCAGTACCTAACGCCTCCCCAATAATAAAGACAGTTGTTCGAAGGGCCCTGAAGACAACCAAAGACAAACTCCTGAATTAATTATACGAGTTCCTTATGAACAAATCAACAATATCAGATTTCAGAAGTGTTAAACAGACAAAAATCGACAAAAACAGGCAAACGAACTGGAGGTGAGAAAGTGACTCACGACGATAAGGAAATCTGGCGCATCAACATCGAGAACGATGCAGTTAAGGTCTGCTCCATCTACGGAGCCACCGCAGCTGATGGCATATTCGCCAGGTACGACGCCACTTGCTTCGACGATCTCAGCCCTTCCTACTACGAAGAAGTGTTCGGAAATCTTGAGCTGATGATCAACGACGACTGATTCTCTCCGACCCAGGCATGTCGGTAAACCGCCTGCCGTTATGACCGTTCACCCCGGTGCACAGAGGTGGCTCGAACAACCATAGCGGTCACAAGTGAACAATACCCAGTCTACGAGCGTGGCTGGGCCGAACGAAACGAGTTAATTCCCGTTCCGTCAGGCCCACCACGCTCCTTTTATGTGCGGCCTCCGGTTCGGGAAACGCGAACGGAGGTATCGCACATGAAAAACAATGACAACCATAGTAAACAGTATCGCATCTTCGACCGTCTTACCCATTCCTGGTATGAGGTCACATCCGAGCAGTACAGGGAATTCGATCAGTGGCGCACGAATCTTCGGAAGCGCGAGCAGTATTGGGGTCGCTGTTTCTGTCCGCGCAGTAAGTGGTGGCTGTGCGATGGTAACTGTCTTGACTGTGAATTCCACACAAGGAACGAGGTCTCTCTCGACGATCCGCTGCCGGACGGCGAAGGAACACGCGGCGATTACGTACAGGACGAAAAGCCTACGCCGGAAGAAATCACGGCAGACCGTGATCTGCTGGAGCGTCTCATCAGGCGCCTTCATGAAATCGATCCGGAAGCCGACCGCATCATCCAGATCTGGCTGGATCATCCGGAAGGCATCTCGGACAGAAAAGTCGCAGAGCTTCTCGGTCGAAAGCAGAGAACGTTCGCCGACGAGATGAAGAAATTCCGCGACGAATTCAAAGACTTCCGCAACAACTAATTCAGATAGGTTTCGGTCTGCTGTCGTCCCAATCCCCGGGCGGCGGCAGTTTTTTTATTTTCCCTCCGCTCAAATTGCCTGCCCGTCTCCAGTGGAAGGTGAAGGGCAAGGAAAACGGCCCGGAAAGCGAGGTGAAAAACATGTATCGCAACTACACAGACAGCGGAGGCGCATCGGTGAATACGGCAAATGAGGAGATCAGACTCCTGAACGCCATCAGCCGCGTTTCCGCAAGACTGGCAAGGAATCTGACGATTCTTGCCGCCGACAGACAATCCGAGGAAGGAGGAAAAGACTATGTCAACAATGGCCGAAATGGATCAGACCATCAGAGAGCTTCGCAATGCAGCCGCTGCTATTAATGCCGCCGCCGACTGGCTCACCCAGCAGTTCTCCGAAACCGATGAAAAGCCTTCATCTAATCCGAAGCCGTTGAAAGAACCAGCGAAAAACAAGCTGAAGCTTGAGGATGTCCGTGCCGTGCTTGCAGACAAGTCCCGTGCAGGATATACCGCCGAGGTTCGAGATCTGCTCAAGAAGTACGGTGCGGACAGACTGTCAAAGGTCGATCCGGCAGATTACGAGGCCCTTTTGAAGGACGCGGAGGTGCTTGGAAATGGCAGCTAACTCACACGCCGTTCTTTCCGCTTCGTCTGCTGACAGATGGCTTCATTGCCAGCCGTCCGTAAGACTCAGCGAGGGATTCGAAGACAAAGGAAGCGGCTACGCCATGGAAGGCACCTGCGCGCATGCCCTTGCCGAGTACAAGCTCCGCAAAGCGCTCGGATATCCGGCTGATGATCCGACAGAGAACCTCGATTTCTACAACGAGGAGATGGACGAAGCAACCGATGGGTATGTGAGCTACGTACTTGAACAGGTGCAGGCCGCGAAAGAGACCTGTGCGGACCCAACCGTCATGGTCGAACAGCGCGTTGATTTCTCCCGCTGGGTGAAACAAGGCTTCGGCACCGCCGACGCACTCGTCATTGCGGACGGAACGCTCCACATTGTGGATCTCAAGTATGGGACCGGAATCGAGGTCACGGCAGAGGACAATCCCCAGCTCAAATGCTACGCGCTCGGGGCCTTGGAGCTTTTCGATGACATCTACGACATCGACGACATCGCCCTGCATATCTACCAGCCGAGACGTTCAAACGTCAGCGAGTGGCGGATCCCGAAGGCAGATCTTCTTGCCTGGGCCGGGGAAGTCCTGAAGCCCGCCGCGGATCTCGCATGGGACGGCAAGGGAGAATTCTCCTGCGGCGACTGGTGCCGGTTCTGCAAGGCGAAGAACGTCTGCCGCGCCCGTGCCGAGGAGAACCTTAAGCTCGCTCGGCACGACTTCAAGCTCCCGCCGGAATTGTCCGACGCGGAGATCGAAGTCATCCTTTCCAAGGTAGACGACCTGGTCTCGTGGGCGTCCGACATCAAGGAGTATGCGCTCCAGCAGGCTCTTTCCGGAAAGGAGTGGCGTGGCTTCAAGCTGGTCGAGGGACGGTCCGTCCGCAAGTACACCGATGAAACGTCCGTCACCAAGGCAGTCACCGACGCCGGGTATGACCCGTATGAGAAAAAACTTCTGGGCATCACCGCCATGCAGAAGCTTCTCGGCAAGTCCCGTTTCAATGAACTCCTGTCGGCATATATCGAAAAGCCACAGGG
>JBMNPN010000157.1:0-4102 GCA_050943615.1 Coriobacteriales bacterium | reverse complement strand
GATTTCGTTAGGAATCGTGTCGCAGAGGAACTTCAGACCGATGAGGTTTCCGGTCTTGATGCGCGACTTGAGCGACATGAACCTCCAGTCATGGCGGTACTGCAGGTCGAAGCGCACCATGCGCCCCGGAGCCCCCGCTACGTAGTTGTAGCCGCACATCGCGCCGACTGAGGCGCCGATGACAGATTCGCAGAAGAGCCCCTGGTCCATGAAGAAATCGAGCACTCCGCAGGTAAAGGGGTTGCGCATGGACCCGCCCTCGAGCACGAGTTGAACAGGTGCTATGACCTGACCCTCCCAAGCAGGACGCGTCTGGACCTTTGCTTTCATAGCTTACCCCTCCCATGGCTGACTTACGTTAGACAGCTGTATAGTAGCGAAAGTCTTCGGAGGTCAAGCGAAGAGGAGCTACTTTGCGCAGTCGAGGAGCTCTCGCAAGACCTCGGGCGGGAACTCGTAGCGCTTTCCGCAGAAATGGCAGAGGACCTCGGCTGGCTCGCCTTTGGCGATAAGGTCGGAGAGCTCGGCTTCTCCCAGCGATATGACGGCTCGGACGGCGCGTTCCTCGTTGCAGCCGCAGAAAAACTCGGCGGGCATCTCCTCGAGCTCCTCGAAGTCCAGGCCGGAAAGTACGCTCTGCAAGATCTCGCGCGGCCCCATCCCCTGCTCCAGAAAGTCCGTGACGGAGGCGACGTCCTTGAGGTTTGCCTCCAGCTGGTCGACGAGCGCATCGCTGTAACCGGGCATGAGCTGCACGATGAAGCCGCCGGCCTGCTTGACGGAGAGGTCCGTGTCCACCAGGACTCCGACGCCGACCGAGGTCGGAATCTGGTCGCTGATGGCGAAATACGCGGTCAGATCGTCGCCTATTTCACCTGTCGCGAGCTCGATCGTGCTCGTGTAGGGATCGCTTCCGGGGAGGTCGCGGATGACGGTGAGCGTGCCCGTACCAATGCCGGCGCCCACATCGAGTTTGCCGCTCTCGTTGAGCGGGAGCCACACGTTGGGGTGCTTTGCATACCCTTTTACCTGGCCTTTGTTGTTTGCCGTCACGGTAAGCCCGCCGATTGGCCCGTCCCCGCTCATGGCAAGCGTGATGAGCTCGCCTTCGTTCTTCGTGAGCGCGCCCATCATCTGCGCTCCCATCATGAGACGTCCCAGGGCAGCCGTGACAAGAGGACTCGTGTGATGGAGCTCGTTTGCCGTCTGAACCGTGTTGCGCGCAGTGACGGCGATGGCACGGACCGTGCCTTCAGCTGCCGTGCCGCGCACGAGGTAATCGCCCGTGCGCTTGCGTGCAGATTCGAGGTCGATGACATTGTCTGCCATGGTTGATGCGCCTTTCCGGGAATTCGTTGTTTCGTCAGGTGAGCAGCCTACACCCTGTCAACCCGACCGCCGCCATGTCGTAAGGTTTCCGATACTCTGCCAAGGCAGATGGGCCCACGTTAACGACAGGAGCTATTCGCGCCGCACATCCTGGACATCGGGGATTGCGGGCTCCTTTTTCCTGTTGCGCACGAGAAGCGGGATCTGGTTGATGACGATGCCCGCCAGCACGAGCACGACGCCCACGAGGGCAAGTGCGCTCGGCACATCGCCGACGATAGCCCAGGCCGTGAGCACGCCGGCGGGAAGCTCGCTTGCCGCCATGATGTTCACGATGCCCGTCTGCAGATGCGGGCTCGCATACGCGATGAGCGCAACGGGAAAGATCACTCCCGTGAACGCAAGAACGAGCGCGAAGGGCCAGGCAGCCGTATTGAAGATCATGCCGCCCGTGATATAGGAAGGACGGGTCGCGAGCGTGGCGATGAGCCCGCCCAGGCCCACCATGGTCATGCGCAGGCATCCCGGCGCGCTTGTGCCGAGCTTGCCAGAGGAGTACAGGTAGAGCGCGTAGACGACGGCACTGCACAGACCGAAGACGATGCCAAGGGTGTTCAGGCCGGAGATCTCGCCATCGAAGATGCCCGCCGCAAAGCAGGTGCCCACGAGCACGATGATGACGACGAGCACCGTGATGCGTTCCGGCGGCGTCCTTCGCACGGCGCAGTCGATGACGATGCCGATCCAGACGTACTGGAACAGCAGGGTACCTGCCACCGAGCTCGGCAGCAGCGCCACGGAGTTGTAATAGAAAATCGAGGTGCCCGAGACGAGAAAACCAAGCAGGACGAGCTCGCCGACCTCGCGTCTGCTGCGAGGCCATTCGCGGCGGAAGATCATGGCGATGCCCGAGAGAAGGAACACGACGATGTACATGCTGGGGAGGATGTCAGAAGGAGAGATGTCCTGGGCGCTCGCGAGCTTCACGATGGGAACGAGCAGACCGTAGAAGACGCCCGCCACGAACACGACGAGCGCATACCATGCGACCTTGTTCACGTGTGAGAGCCCCTCTCTAGCGCACAGCGAAAAATCCCTCTAGAAAGCATCCGATACGATACCGCAATTCTCATCGGGGCGAGGATGCAAGCCAGTTTTATGCGGACATGCGGAAAATCAACCCCGCTGGGATGTCCCCCGTGCAAGATGTCGACCGCTTGCCAGCCACCAGATGCCATACATCAGGAACCACACGCCGACCACGATGAGAAAGTACGGGACGAGATAGCCGGGGTTGCCGAATATTCCCGCCACGAGGGCAAAGGGGGCACCGGCATCGCCTGGGCGCGTGACGAAGAAGAAGTTCGTGTCGAAGATGGAGTTGAACCAGCGAAAGAAGAGCCCACCGCCGATGGCGCAGACACCCGGAAGCCAAAAACCCTTGATGTCGGGCGCCAGGTCATGGCCTGCAAGGACGCAGAGCACGATGGTCATGAGGAGCGTGTGCTCGACAAAGCCGCTCACGGAGACGTAGCTCAAAATCGGGCAGTACGACCATCCTGGGAAGAGCAGCGCTCCGATGCCGCCCGAAAGCCCCCAGCAGAAAAGCAGGTTGCCCAGGTGGCGTCCGCCCCTCCCCTGCGGGTGAAGCGCATAGGCAAGCGAGAGGTACTCGCTGAAGTTGCAGATGTGCAAAGGCCAGAAGATATTGGCGTAGAGACCAAGGGCTATGAGCTCGATATTTCGCGAGAGCAGGAACATGAGGGGGACGATTGCCATCGCCAGCAGCTGATGACGGCGCCTGCTGCCCCACTCAATGCCCTTCGGAAGCTTGCGATAGCGAACGACGAGCAGCGCCGATGCGATCAGGCAGACGGCGAGTACCGCCAGGTGCGCACCGCTGAACAGCGAAAACCCGTTTCCCTGACTGAGAAGCACCGGTTCCGGCGTGAAAAACCATGCGAGCGCATCAAGCACCGCGCCTCGCCTCCCCCACCGCTCGTGCCACCGCGTTCCTACAGCTTTGGACCGAATGCCGCAAGCGCACGGCCGTGAGCGTCGGAGGCGTACTTCTCGAAGTTGTCACGGAACAGGCCGGCCAGCTTTATTGCCCGTCGTTCCCACTCGGCAGGATCATCGTAGGTGCTGCGCGGGTCGAAGATCGCGGAATCGACGCCTTCGAGCTCGGCGGGGACCTGCAGCCCGAAATACGGGATCTCCCGAGTCGCGACATCGGCGAGCACACCTTGTTGGATGGCCGTCACGATACGGCGCGTCACCTGGATCGGATAGCGCTTGCCCGTGCCGTTCCAGCCCGTGTTCACCAGATAGGCACGCGCGCCGCTCTCACGCATATGCCGGGCGAGCACCTTTGCATAGGTCGTGGGGGGAAGCTCGAGGAATGCCTGGCCAAAGCAGGCAGAGAACGTCGGTGTGGGCTCGGTGATGCCGCGCTCCGTGCCGGCGATCTTTGCAGTGAAGCCGGAGAGGAAGTAGTACTCGGCCTGCTCGGAGCTGAGAATCGAGACAGCGGGCAGGACGCCGAACGCGTCGGCGGAGAGGAAGATGACGTTTTCGGCGGCGGGGCCAGATGACTTGCCGTTCACCTTGCAGGCAATGCGCTCGATGTGCTCGATGGGATACGAGCAGCGCGTGTTCTCGGTCACGGAGCGGTCGGAGAAATCGGGTGTGCCGTCGTCTCTCAGCGTCACGTTCTCGAGCAGCGCGTCGCGCGTGATGGCGCGGGTGATGTCCGGCTCAGCCTCGGCGTCGA
>JBMNPN010000156.1:0-4259 GCA_050943615.1 Coriobacteriales bacterium | reverse complement strand
ATGACGAGCCCCCACAAACGCCAGGTGCTCCTGCGCCCTTCGGGCGTCTTCTTTCGAGAGAAGGGGTTCAGTTTGGTGAAGTAGAGGATGATGACGGCGAGAATCGCACCGATCTGGATAACGACCAGGAACAGCTCGAGGAACTGAGACGACACGTCGAGCTTGACGAACTCGTCGACCAAGATCATATGACCGGTCGAGGAGATGGGGAGCCATTCGGTGACGCCTTCGACAAGACCGATGAAGAGTGCTTTCAAAAGTTCGATAAAATTCATATGAGGAAAAGGGGCCTCCAGCGATTATTGACAGACCAACGTGGAAGAATAGCAGCAACAGGACAGCCGCACCATAGATTTTTCTAATAAACCACAGGAGCAAGCGCCGCTTGAGAATAACAGGGTGATGGGAAATTGCACGGGCGCACCGAAACGGATACAACTATGGCACCTGGAAAGCGGCGCTTACCATGGAGGATCGGCGTGACATTCGATGAGCTAAAGGATCTCTGGAGCGCATTTTCGGAGCGCTTGAGCAAAGCCCCCGTTGGCATCTACGCCTCGAGCGCGGCCTTCTTCCTCTTCACGGCACTTGTCCCCCTTGTCATGCTCGCTTGCTCCATCTTGCCGTTCACCTCGCTCACATCCGACGACGTCGTCGGTTTCGTCATGAAGTTCGCGCCCTCGACGGTTGAGGAGTTCATCAGGAACATCGTGTCATCGGCTTGGCAAGCATCGAGCAGCGGACTGATCATCGTCTCTACCATCGTCGCGCTGTGGCTCGCCTCGGTCGCGATGCTCGCCATTATTCGAGGGCTCAACGTGATCTATCGAGTGAAAAAGCACCGTACGTACCTGCTCCTCAGGTGCATCGCCGCCCTCTACACCCTCGTGTTCATGATTCTCATGCTCGTGCTGGTGCTGGTCATGATGTTCGGCGAATCGGTCGGAAACCTCATCGTGGGAGTCCTCCCAGAAGCCGAGGCGCGTGTCACGGCGCTCCTGAGCCTGCGCTACATCGTGTCCGCGCTTCTGCTCGTCATCGTCTTCCAGTGCGTCTACGCGTTCATACCCTCTGAGAACCAGCCCTTCAAACGCCAGCTGCCTGGAGCCGTCTTCTCCTCGTTGGTTTGGACCGGAGCCTCCGTGCTGTTCTCGCACTACGTGACGAGCCCGGGGGCCTACTCGATGTACGGGAGCATGGCAACGATCGTCATCATGCTCATCTATGCGTACATGATGATCTACATCCTCTTTCTCGGCGCGCAGATCAACGCCTTCCTCATGGAACAGGATGCGCAAGGGGCGAAGGCGCAAGACGAGATATCGCAACTCGGCTCAGCAGAGGTTCGGGGAAACGCCCACGAGAAACGTTCGACAAAGAGGGAAAAGGAACGTGCTGAACCCCCAAAAGCCTGAGTCCCTCCTGCAGCCTTGATAGCCGCAGAAAACTTCAAGAGCCCTAGGATTTGTCTTGGCCACCTGGCTTGGAAGATGCGCCCTCTTCCGAGTCCTGAGAATCCCCTGTCAGGCCGTCGTCTGCCTTTTGATCCCGGTCGGCCTCTGTCTGCTGGGCAACTGCCTCTTCCCGCAAACGATCTGCTCTGATGGCCTCGAAGACCACCTCGGCCGGAACGCCCTTCTCGTCCCCCTCTTCATAGGACCTGAACGGGCGGTCGCGCTCCGGCAGTTTCTCGGGTTTTATGTAAAGCCCCATCTTGTAACGTTCGTATATGAGCTCTTGCATCAGCGAGACCATCATCAAGATCAAGACGACGGAAAACGGCAAAGCTCCCAATATCAGGACGTTTTGCAGCGCATTGAGTCCGCCGGCCATGAGGAGCACGATGGAAATCGCCGCGAGCATGATGCCCCATATCACCTTGGTGGAATTGCGCGGATTGAGCGTGCCGCCCTCGGAGATCATTCCGAGCACGAAGGTCGCCGAATCGGCAGAGGTAATGAAGAACGTGAAGACCAGTATGATGGCCAGAATTGACAGGCCGAATCCGAGCGGATAGTGCGAAAGCGTCCCGAAGAGGACCTCTTCTGTGGCAAGTTGCGTGAGGTCGAAACCGTTCATCTGCACGTTGGTGGAGAGAACTCCGAAAACGGAGAACCAAAGGAAGCTGAAGACCGCGGGAACGAGAATGACGCCTACGACGAACTGGCGGATGGTGCGGCCTCGCGAGATGCGGGCGATGAAGATGCCGACGAACGGCGACCAGGCAATCCACCATGCCCAGTAAAATATCGTCCAGCTGCCGATCCAGCTGCGCTCGGTCGAGTCGAATGGGGCGATGTGGAGCGTGAGGCGCAGGAAATCCTGCATGTAGGTGCCGAGCGTGTCGACGAACGTGTTGAGCATGGTGTTCGCCGGGCCCACGACCATGCAGATTGCCATGAGACAGCAGGCAAGTATCACGTTGATGTTTGAGAGGTGCTTGAGCCCGCGGCCAATGCCCGAAACCGCAGAGGCGATGAAGCAGCACGTCGTGACAATGATGATGCCAATCTGCACGGGCAGGCAGTTCGGCACGCCGAACAGATAGGAGAGGCCGCCATTGATCTGCATGGCACCGAGGCCCAGGCTTGTCGCAACTCCGAGGATGGTGGCAAGCGTCGTGATGACGTCGACGAGCTTTCCGAGCCAGCCATAGACTCGGTCGCCGAAGAGCGGCTTGAGCGTCGAGGAGAGCAGGAAGGTCTCCTTCTTGCGGAAGCGAAAGTACGCGATGGCAAGCGCTACGAGCGCATAGATCGTCCATGCCGAGATGCCCCAGTGGAAAAACGAGTACTTGAAGGCATCGAGAAGCGCCTGTTGGGAGCCGACCGGCGCCTCGGGTGCCGAAGAGGCATAGAAAGAAAGAGGTTGCGCAGAGCCCCAGAAAATCAGGCCGATTCCCATGCCGGCCGAAAAGAGCATCGCAATCCACGAGATCGTGGAATATTCGGGTTTCGAGCCGGGGTCGCCCAGATGAATGGCACCTATGGGGCTGAAGATGAAGATGAGGCTGCCAAAGATGATGAGCGTGACGAGCAGCAGGTAGTACCAGCCAAAGGTGTCGGTCACGAAATCGCAAGCGGCGGTCGTGGCAGCATAGAAGCCATCGGGAAAGATGGCGCAGATGACGACGAGAAAGACAACGATTCCAAGCGAGATGGCGAAGACGACGTTTCCGTAGGCCCTCCGCTTTACTGCGTCCTTTTCGAGCTTGCCAGTTGTCTGCATGTTCTCATCGTTCATGGAATACGCTCACTTTCCCCCCGGAGCAATAACGCAGCGCATGCCAGGGACAATTACTATATACTTGTATGGGTTTTTGTATACTTTACACCATTTTATGAAACTATGCAGGTGTCATATCCGCGAAAGACATCGAGATATGGGACCGGTTGCCAATACTTGAAAATGCCGTCAATGCATAGAGCTGTATTACGCGCCAATCAATCCAGTTCGAGACAGGTTCCGCAGAGAAGGCGCCGCTGTTATTTCCGCGGAAATAAATGCCTCTCGGCTGCGGCTTGACCGTGATGGTACGCTAGCAGTCAAAGTAGAAGCGAAAAAGGAGTACGCCATGCTCAGGGTCTCTCGCTACACCTTCTCAACCGACGAATCAGATGGATCGCATCTCCTCTACAACACCGCGAACGGCGCCTTTGCTCAGATTAACGATGGGCTCTGGAAAACCTGTCAGGAACCAGAAAAGCTTGATGCGCACATGGCAGACGAGCTCGCACACGATGGCTTCCTGACCGAACTCTCCCCCGAACAGGAGCTGGCGGACATCCACGCGCGCTTTACGAGGCATCGCCACGACCACTCCGAGCTCACGCTCTCGCTCGCGCCCACCTACTCCTGCAACCTACGCTGTCCCTATTGCTACGAGGCGAAGCGCCATGAGCTCGGCGGCCGCATGTCCGAGAAAGTCATGGATGCACTAATCACATTTGTTGACGCCCATCACGAGCGCACCGGCTTTTCCCGCCTCTCCGTGCAGTGGTACGGCGGCGAGCCCTCGCTTGCACTCGATGCCGTTGAGACGCTGAGCGACAAGCTCATCGAGTGGTGCCGCGAGCAAGGCGTCTCCTACAAGGCAATGATCCTGACAAACGCGACGCGTATCGACGATGCTGCAGCGCAGATGCTAGTCGCTCGCAAGGTCACGAGCGCGTTCGTCACCATCGACGGCATCGGCGCCACCAACGACGCGCGTCGTCTGGCGGCCGACGGCTCGAGTACCTACGAGTCCATACTCGCGG
>JBMNPN010000155.1:0-4286 GCA_050943615.1 Coriobacteriales bacterium | reverse complement strand
AACTTATATTGCTGGCGGAATTTATTCTCATTCGGCTAAGTTTGCACGCACTGCTATAGATAGAGAGAATCCCGCGAAGCAGTATTTCGAGAGTAGCGATTACCGAAAAGATATTTATTTTTGCGAGAACCCAGCATGTGGGTGGTTTGGGCTAGAAGAAAATCTTGCTGCGGATGGAAAATGCCCGTTTTGTGGAGGAAGCAATCTAACCCATAACGAATTTTTAAAGCCATGGGGTTTTGCTCCGAGAAATGGTAGAGAGGCAGATGAGGTCTACGACACAGCGGATAATTCTTATGCGGAACTCCCTAGTTACTCTGCAATTCCCGATGAAAGTCTCTTATTAACGAAATACCCTCATATTTCTTATGCCAATAGGCACGACTGCTCGCTTATTGTTGTCAATCGCGGTCCAGAGAAAGAGGGCTTTGATGTTTGCCGAAAATGCGGAGCTTCATATCCTTCTGTAGACAGAGCGATGCTAGGAAAAAAGATAAAGCCGCCATATATGCGAGATGCAGCAAGCAGGCTTTCAAACTGCTCGCATGAATTTGTGGAATCAATGGTGTTAGGGAATATCTTCAATACCGACCTGGTTATTTTCGAAATGAATGTTGATTCTTCTGAAGTCTGTATTAGTTCCGATAACCCCTGGCTTAGAAAAGCTTCGGTTTCTCTTGCTGAGGCGTTTCGTCTTGCTGCGGTCTCACTGCTCGACATTAATTTTGACGAACTGTGTGTTGGCTCACGCAGAAGATATGCTGGTATGACCGCATATGTTGATATCTATTTGTTTGATTCGCTTTCTAGCGGGGCAGGCTATTCTTCTTTGCTAGCCAATGAAAAGACAATTGAAGAGCTAATATCTAGGGCACGCAAAATTCTCTCGGACTGTGATTGTGAAAGCGCCTGTTTGCATTGTTTAAAGCACTATGGTAACAAGAGATTTCACCAGAGCCTTGATAGATTTGCTGCTCTTGATTTGCTTAATTATGCAACGAAAGGAAAAGCCAGATCAGCAGTTAGAAAAGCCCCCGACGCCCTGCTTGCCCCATTGAAAGAGGCATTACAGCAGGAGCATGGTATTAACTGCAGCCAAGATGGCAAGTACCTTGTTGTAGAGAACAGGAAATCCAATATCAAAGTTGAACCGATTCCGAACTTGCTGAATAAAGAGCAACGTTCTGGCGTGATTCAGCTTTGGGAAAATGAACTCGAGCACAGCCTCCCGAATGCTTTCGGCGAAGTGACCGAATTTCTTATTAGCGGTGGGCCATTCCGCATGTGATGGGAGAGACTGCTACAAATTTTCCATGAAAAATTGTTGGCACGCGAAACTGCTATATGTAACGCCCGCGGGAGATAAACGCTGATGCCGAAGCTATCGCCCCGCTCCTCCTACGCACCCGCCGACAGGTACTCTTTCCCCACTTCGGGGTTGAGCACGCATCCGATGGGGTTGCCGCCCACTTTCGGGCCCGTGCACAGCTCGCAGCATCCCGTGCACTTGACGATCTCGTCCAGCCGGCCCGCCTTGGCCTTGAGCGGGAGGTCGGGGTCTGCCAGCGAGGCGCGCGCCATCGTGACGAGGTCCGCCTTCCCCGAGGCCAAGATCTCCTCGGCCAGGACGGGATCGTTGATACGCCCTGTCGCGACGACCGGGATGCTCACGGCCTTCTTCACCGCCGCGGCGTTCTCCACAAAGGCGCCGGGCTCGACGCTTGCCGGGGGAACGATCGCGTCCTTGGAGACGTACATGCCCTGCGAGCAGTTGATCATGTCGACGCCCGCCTCCTCGAGCATGTGCGCGATAGTGGGCGATTCCTCGGTCGTGATACCGCCCTCGACGTAGTCGCATGTCGAGAGCCTGAACGAGATGGGCAGGTCGGGGCCGACCTTTTCGCGCGTGTTCGCAATCACCTCGAGCGGAAAGCGCATGCGGTTTTCCAGCGAGCCGCCGTATTCATCGGTGCGCTTGTTGGCAAAGGGGGAATAGAACTCGTTGAGGAGGTAGCCGTGCGCGCCGTTGAACTCGATGATGTCGAAGCCGCATTGTTGCGCGCGGCGCGCCGTGTCGCCGAACAGCTCGACGATTCTCTCGATTTCGGGAACCGTGAGCTCGCGCGGAGTGTCCTTGCAGGACGGCTCCCTGATGGGCGAGGGACCGACGGGCTGGACGCCGCTGATGCTTGAGGGCACCTCGCGTCCGCCGTGGTAGATCTGGCACCCGATGAGGCCGCCTGCCGCGTGCACGCGGTCGACGAAGTTCTTGTGCGCCTCGATCATCGAGTCGTCCCACAGCCCCGCCTGGCGCTTGAAGCAGTTCGCCTCGTGCACGATTCCGTAGTTCTCGGTAAAGACAAGTCCCCATCCGCCGCGCGCCTTGCGCTCGTAGTAGCAGTTCCACATCTCCCCGGGAAGCCCGGTCTCCTCGCAGTAGCGCGTGACCATTGCAGAGACGACGATGCGGTTGTCGAGATGAAGCTTGCCGATGTCGATAGGCGAAAAGAGCGTGTCGAGCGCCATGGTTTCCCCCTCGGAGTGGTCCGATGTAGAGAACAGTGTAGGAGCCGTCTGACGGGGGAGTCAATCTCATGGCCTGGCGCAAGGTGGGGCGGTTCGGCTTATCTCCGATGCATTGGTGCTGCTGAGGGGGCTAGTACGTTTGTTGCGCAACTGTTTTTGACGCTTCCATGTTATAAAAGATGAGGCTGAGTTGCTCGCACTTGGGGAAGTGCATCCGCTCTGCCGAGAGCCATGTGGCGCTGCCAACATGGCGTTATAGGGGAAGTGAATAGGGGGTAATAATCATGCGAAAACACATGGTCAATGAGATGCTGCGAAAAGGGACCTCGGTCGCCATGGCAGTCGGGCTTGCCGTGGCGTTTGCGCCGCCAGTAGCGACTGTTGCTGCCGCAGCGCAAGGGAACTCGTCTGGGGCTGACATACAAGGCGACAATGTAGTTGCGAAGAAAAGCTCGAAGAGCAGCGCGAAGGCAGAATACGAGGCCGCAAGCGAGGAACTCGAGAGCGCCGAGAAACTCGTGAGCGAGAGCGAGACGGCCCTCGGAACAGCTGAGAGCGCGTACTCTGATGCCGAGCAGGATTACCAGGACGCAGAGGCGGACGCCGACACGGCGTTCAGCAACGCTGTGGCCGATGCCAACAGCGACCTGCAAGCGAAGAGGGAATCGCGAGATATATGCGCGGACAACAAGGCAAAGGCCGATAGCGCCCTCGAAAAGGCCAATTCCTCAGTGGAAGAGCTCAAGGCGGAAATCGAGAAGCGGAATGCGGACAAGGCCGCAGCAGATGCGGAGGAGGCCAGCGCGAAGGAGAAGGTCGCCGACGAGGAAGCGAAATGGGCGGCGTCCAAGGAAGAGGCGCAGGAAGCTTACGATACCGCGGAAGCAGAACTCGCGAAAGCGGGCTACGACTTCGTCGTCGGTAAATCGGGAATCGATCCGATCGAGTTCACCAGGACGTACGCGCAGGAAATGTCCGAGAGCGACGATTCCGACAAGAGCGACTACGGAAAAGAGCTCCTGGCGGCACTCGATGACGGCTCGTTCAAAGAGCAGCTCGTCGAGACGCTGTCATACGACAACCTCGTCGCCGATATGAAGTTCATCGACGAATGCAACACTCTCAGGGCCGACAGCACGAACATCAAGGGCTCCAAGGGCGCCCTGAACGTCAGCTACGCCCTCATGGTCTACTCTGCCATCAACAACGTCGCCAACTACGGCACGTACGTGCACGCGCATGTGCTGTACAGGGCATCGTATTCCGGCGTGACGCCGAACGCCACGGCGGAGAACCTCGCCTGGTGGTACGACGATCCGTACGATGGGTGGTACACGGCTGAGAAGAAGAAGTACGAGGCCGGCACGGACGACTACAGCAGCACCGGGCACTACCAGAACATGGTCGATGCCCTCGAAGATCACAACGCCACGGGCATGACGAAGAACAACGGGACGTACGAGCAGTGCTTCGCGTACACCGACGACAGCGGGGCGACCGTCACGACGAGCGAGTTCATGGAAGACCTTGAAGGCACGGTGGCGTCCGCGAAGGAGAAGGTCGATTCGGCGAAGACGGCGCTCGACAGCGCCAACGAGAAGCCGGAGAGCCTGGCGGACGCGGAAAGCGCATTCGACGACGCCGCGGACAAGGCGGCGTCATGCGAGGCATTGCTCGCCAGTTCCCAGACCAGTCTCGAAAGGGCCTACGAGGACCAGGCCGACGCGGAGAAGGCCGTGGCCGAAGCGGCAGAGGCCCTC
>JBMNPN010000154.1:0-4326 GCA_050943615.1 Coriobacteriales bacterium | reverse complement strand
AGTAGGTGAAAAGCCCCATCGCAAAAGCGATGAGGACGATGAGCGTATACCACAGGACGGGGTTGTGAGGGAGTGCCGATAGAAAGGCGATGCCGTCGTAGCCCAGGTAGGCAAAGACCAAGGCGAGCGGGATGCCGCAGCCGAGGGCCGCGATCAGGGAGTACACGTGCCTTCGCGTGATGCGGTGGCCCTTCTTTACGCTGTGACGAGCGGCGTGGTGCCATCCCGAGACGTTCTTTGGGAGGTGCTCTCGTTCCCGTTCTTGCTGGCTATTCTGGCCGATGTCATCGGAGTGCCCCGTGGCGAATGCCCCCTATAAGACCCGCCGCGGCTAAGAGCGGCAAGAAGTCGTAGTACCCCTATATTTCGTCTCCTCAGACCATCAGGGATTATAGAGGTTTTCCACGACTTGTCTGTTAAGGACAAGATGCGCCATGCACTTGCCGTACGGCCGCACGTTGCTGGACGTATTCCGAAAAAGCGTTTACGTCTTTGACCCGCAAATTCATGGGTCTTGCAAGGGAGTGGCGCTATCATAAGCACCCGAATCGCGAATCTCGTACGGTGCGAGTTGCCGTACGCCGCTCGTTTGGAGATGCCCATGCTCGAGAATATCCTGGCCTTTGCCCCCGATGACGCCAGCCGCGCCCGTTGCACCAAGTGGTTCGGCTACCTTGCCGAAGACATCGACTACTGGCCCTTTGGCGGAAGCATCCACCAGCAGGGCCATTGGGTGCGCACGATGCTCCTATCCGAAAAGATCGGCGCTGCCGAAGGCCTCTCCGATGTGGACCTGGAGGCGCTTTGCGCGGCTTCCGCCTTCCACGATACCCGCCGCAAGGACCCCTTCTTCGACGTCGGCCACGGCGCGCGCGGAGCCGAGCACTACCGCGCGTTCTGCAGCGAACATAATCTTGCATACGACCCGCGCGCCTATCTGGCGATGCGCTGGCACGACCGCGACGACGAAGAGGGAGTTGCCGCCATCGAGAGCTGGCAGGCCGGCGCCCCCGAGGGAACCGAGAGCGAGGGCCATGCGGATGCGCCGGAAGGCGCCAGGGCAGATGCGCGCCTCATCTACGAGATCTTCAAGGACGCCGATGCGCTCGACCGCTTCCGCATGGGGGCGAAGACATTCGACGAGAAGTACCTGCGCCGGGATGTCTCGCATGGTCTCGTCGACTTTTCCAGGGAACTTCTGGCGGCAAGCCATGCCGTGAGCGATCCGGCATACAGGAACAAGAAGCTCCTCGTGGTCGTCGATGTGCAAGACGACTTCGTGGACGGCGCGCTCGGCACGCCCGAGGCGGTGGCGGCGCTTCCCAACATGGTGCGAAAGGTCCATTCCTGGGATGGCGAAATCGTCTTCACCAAGGACACGCACACCGAGTTTTACGACCAGTGCCAGGAAGGCGTGAAACTTCCCGTGCCGCATTGCATCGCGGGCACGTCCGGATGGAGGCTCGTCGGCGATTTCCGGCGCCTCCAGAAGCTCGGCGGCCAGCCGGTCTATCTCAAGGGAACCTTCGGGTCGGTCGAGCTCGCAGACGATATCCAGGCAGCCGTTGCCCGCGGCGCCATCGGGTCCGTCGAGCTCATTGGGCTTTGCACCGACATCTGCGTCATCTCCAACGCTCTGCTCGTCAAGGCGCGCGTGCCGCAGCTTCCCGTGAGCGTCGATGCCTCCTGCTGCGCCGGCGTGACACCGGCAACGCATGAGGCGGCGCTCGCGGCCATGAGAAGCTGCCAGATCGAGGTGCACTGAGCGAAAGGGACTTGTCCGCGAGAGCCTTCCGCCGTGGGCAGTATTTGGCCGATAGGGGCTTGAACTGCCTTATAGACAGTTGCATAATGCCCCTCGTGTTACTTCGTGGATGCCCCTGGAATCCCCCTGTACGAGATGAGGGGAGACCGGCGGCGGAGAAGTCTCTGGAGAATCTCTTAAATGAGTGCCGAAGGGGCAAGGCGCGCATGTTCGCGCAGCTCAAACTCTCAGGCAAACGGACAGAGACGACGTGCGCACTGCTCGTCACCGTCATTTTCGACCTTCTCTGGAACGCAAGGCAGGGATTTTGGAGGAGGTAGCTTCACTCACAATGGAACAGGCGGTACTCGAAGTAGTCCAGACGATCAACTCGTATCTGTCGAACTACGTGCTCATCATCTTGCTGCTCGGTCTGGGCATTTTCTTCACCATCAGGACCCGCGGCGTGCAGTTCCGCTTCTTGGGCGAGGGTTTCAGGCGCGTCTTTGGCGGCTTCTCGCTGCACGGCGGCAAGCACAGGGGCGGCATCAGCTCGTTTCAGGCGCTCGCCACGGCAATTGCCGCACAGGTCGGCACGGGCAACATCGTCGGCGCCTGCGGGGCGATCCTCGTCGGCGGCCCCGGCGCAATCTTCTGGATGTGGCTCATCGCTCTGCTCGGCATGGCGACGAACTACGCCGAGGCCGTGCTCGCGCAAAAGACCCGCCATGTCGATGAGGACGGGCGCGTCCACGGCGGACCGGTCTACTACATCCGCACGGCGTTCACCGGTGCCGGCGGCAAGTTTTTGGCCGGCTTCTTTGCCGTCGCCATCATACTCGCCCTCGGCTTCATGGGCTCGATGGTGCAGTCGAACTCCATCGCCTCGACCATGAACACGGCCTTCGGCATTCCCGCCTGGATCATCGGCCTTCTCGTCGTGCTCGTGGGCGGCTTCATCTTCATCGGCGGCATCACGCGCATCGCCTCGGTCACCGAGAAGATCGTTCCCATCATGGCGGTCGTCTACCTGGCAGGTGGTCTGATCGTCCTCATCATGAACTGCCAGAACATCCTACCTGCCTTCGGGCTGATCTTCTCGTGCGCCTTCAATCCGCAGGCGTCGATGGGCGGCGTGACCTTCGGTCTCATCGCAGCGATCAGCCAGGGTGCCAAGCGCGGCCTGTTCTCCAACGAGGCGGGCATGGGGTCGACGCCGCACGCGCATGCTATGGCCAAGGTCAAGGACCCGCACGAGCAGGGCGTCGTCGCCATGATCGGCGTCTTCATCGACACCATCGTCGTCGTTACGATGACCGCCCTCGTGGTCATCAGCGTGCTCTACTGCGGCGACGGCCCGCTTGCCACGGCGTTCGCCAACGCGGCCCCGGGCTCCGACCCGACTGACGTCGCCGCGGCGGTGACCTACCTTGGAAACGACGGCCTCGACAAGACCAACATGGCGCAGGCGGCCTTCGGCACCTTCTTCGGCCAGGGTCTCGGCAATGCGTTCGTGGCCATCTGCCTGCTCTTTTTCGCGTTCTCCACGATCATCGGCTGGAACCTGTTCGCCCGCATCAACGTCGAGTACCTCTTCGGCAAGAAGGGCATCAAGCCGTTCTTCGTGATTGCGCTCATCTTCATCTTCATGGGCTCGATCCTTTCCAACGACCTGGTCTGGGAGCTTGCCGACATGTTCAATCAGCTCATGGTCATCCCCAATGCCATCGCGCTGTTCGCGCTCTCGGGCATGGTCGTCCAGACCGTGAACAGGCACCATCACGGCGAGAAGATCGAGGAATACGACATCGACGAATCGGAGGGCGCCGTCGTCGAGCAGCGACTCGAGACGATGGAGGACAAGTAAACGCTTTTTTGATTCCACGGTCATCTGCAGCGGGCCCCGGCACGTGCGCATGCGTGCTGGGGCCCGCTTTGTCTATTTCTCGATTCCCTCGATTTCTGCCTCGTCGTAATAGGGAATCGAGATGCCCGAGAGAATCGAGGCGATGACGTCTTTGGGCGTGCGGCCCTTGGAGCGCGCCTCGTGCGAGAGCGCGACGCGGTGGCAGAGCGTGTAGGGCGCCATGAGCTTGACGTCGTCTGGCATGACGTAGCCGCGGCCTCTGGCAAGCGCGTAGGCGCGTGACAACGCGGCAAGCGCGATGCCGCCACGCGGGCTCGAGCCGATACGCACGTCGGGATTGCTCCTCGTGGCGGTGACGATTTCGACGATGTAGTTGTAGACCATGTCCGAGATGAAGACGCGCTCGGCAAAGCCGCGCAGCGTGATGATGTCGTTTCCGGTCACGACGGGCTTGATGGCCTTTTTCGCCCGGTTGCCGAGCTTGAGGACGCGGACCTCCTGTGCGAAGTCGGGGTATCCCATGGAAAGCTTCACGAGGAAGCGGTCGAGCTGGGCTTCGGGCAAGGGGAAGGTGCCGTACTGCTCGATGGGGTTCTGGGTCGCGAGCACCATGAAGGGCTCTTCGAGCTTGTAGGTTGTGGAGTCCACCGTCACCTGGCGCTCCTCCATGGCCTCCAGCAGGGCCGACTGGGTCTTGGCCGAGGCACGGTTGATC
>JBMNPN010000153.1:0-4331 GCA_050943615.1 Coriobacteriales bacterium | reverse complement strand
GGTGCGTCTGGAGCGCCTACATATATCAACTATTTACCATGTGTAACAATGAAGAGGTTGCTTGACGAATGTGCAGCGGCTTCGGGCGTGAATTACTACTTTGATATAACGGATCCGGCGGAGTTATTGGAAAAGCAGGCGAGATTTGAACGATTAATGATTAAACTTAAAGGTGCGAGGGCAAAACAAACAATAAAAGTAGAGGTTACACCGCAATCCAACTCTTACTTCTTATGTAATTATCCATTTAGCATTTATGCCTTTAATTTGATGAAATCTATGTACATTTTCTCTACAAACGGCGACATTGTCATTAGTCGTTTGTATTTTTTATGTTTCCGAAGAGATTGCAGATTAACATTTAATAACTTGCCAACTTCGCACAATTGGGGTGTTTGGACAGGTGATGGCCAACGTATTCCAATTAACAACGGAACAACACTATCTTTCGAGGCGGGTTCTTCAATAGTCTTCTATAACAGAGATATACCATTCGATGCCCAAGCTCTGGTAGATGCTTACTACGAAACTTTTCGTTTCGATTTTGAGTTAACCGAAGAGATGATGTCGTACGGCGATATTTACTATTTGCAAGACAACCTCCCGGACGTAACATACGTAGATTTACTGACCACAACGGCGTACGCATTAGGATTATCACTTACGAGTGATATCGAGAACTCTCGTTTCATTCTATCCGATTACACATTAGCGTCATCACCAACGCTCACAATTGACAGTGTAACGGTAAGAGATGAACATTTAATTGAAATCGACGACTTGGGCATTTCAGGTATCGTTGATTTCGACTCCAGCTCGTGGGTTAGGGAAGAAATGAAATTAAAGTTAACGATAGGCAGCGGCGAGGGCAATAATATCCAACTTCCTTTTTCGGAAGAGCGAAAATTCAGAGATACAGAAGATGTTGAAATTCGAGACTTGGCGTTAAATGATTTAAATAATCATATTTACGACATTTCCTATTCCGAAAAAGATGTTTTGTGTATTTACAATAACCCAACGAGTATTTACTTACGGCGATTTGACTTTATGGAAAGCAGCTTAGCGTCAATTATCAATTCCGGGATTGTCGTTTCATTGAAAATAGCACAAAGTCAGTCAAAGTTCTTGGAGTTATCCGCAACAACGAAAATTATTTACAAAAATAAAGCGTTTGCCATCGTCGAGGCAACGAATAAGGACAATATAACGTCATTAAAAATGATTAGACTTGATTAGTGTTGTTTGTTTGTTTTGTTTTGTTTGTTTTGCCGCTCCGGTTGTCGGGGCGGTTTTTTTATGTGTTTTTTCAAAAAATCGCAAAATCCTTCCAAAAAAACGGCTTTTTTTTGCATTTTTACGAAAAAAAATGAAAATTTTTTGTAACGTGCTGATTATCAGTACAAAAAAATCGTATAAAAATGTTGGTATATTAAAAAAAAAGTATATCTTTACAACATAAAACAAACACAATAAAAACAATTAAAAACAAAAAAAATGAAATACACAGAAAAACAAATAGAAACCGCTAAAAGAAATTACAACGAATTTATGAGATTGCACACATTAGCAGATTATGAAGTTGAAGTAATTGGAATAAATACAGCGGAACAACGATTAGAATACCACAACAGCATAGTTACCGCTATTCGCAACGGAAATAAAGAACTTGAAAGAGAATGGAAATTGTTCTTTTTGGAAGAAGAAGTAAAAAAAGACCACAAGAGGGCTGAAAACAAAGAAAAATTGGCAGCAAATAAGGCAGCAAGTGCTGCTATTTTAGAGCCAATTAAAAAAATGAAAAAATTAGGAGAATTTGGAAAATGGCTAAATACTCCTGGAAATCCTTTTAGAAAACAACACTTTAATAAAAAATATACAGCAGAGGCTGTAAACGCTTTTTTACAAACATTATAAAAAAAAACAATTAAAAACAAACAAATTATGAAACGAAACATTCTCATAAACAACAGCAGAAATGCCTTAATTATTACAGATGATTTAAATCGTGGCATAGAGTTGATTGCAGAAGATAGTGCACTTGACGAAGAAATTTTTGCATTTGATACGTATTTACACGTGTGCTATTGCTTCAAAAATGCAGTAAATGGATGCAAAGTAGAAGAGGAAGGTGTGCCACTCCTTCAATTTCGGAGTTTTTCTAAATATTTAGGAAACAACCCGACGGAAATTTACAAGGCTTTAATTAAAAGCCTTATTAAATTGTAATAATAAACAAAAACAAAAAACAAAAACAATGAAAACAAACACAACAAAAACAACAAACACAAAAAACACAAAAATCATGAAAAAGTACAATTATTTTTATTACGTGTGGCGTATCCCCCGTGCTGAATTTTTAAAAGCAGTGCCGGAAAATTGGCAAGAGGAAGTTGTTAACGGTAAATATCGCTGGTGCGGTTATAAAGCTGTTGAAATTAACTAAAACAACAAAAACAACATAAACAACATAAAACAAACATAATAATAACAATAAAAAAACAAAAAAATCATGAAAACAACAAAAAAAACAACAACAATTTACACAAACGGAAAAAGCCTTTTTACATTATCAAATTACGATAGAGTGAGCGGTATCTGTCATGCCAACGGCATAATGATAGCAAAAGAAGTAACCCAGCGAGTAGCCAGGAGTATGCACGAGAACGGGAGCTTGTTCTACATTGGAGGTATAGGTGATAGAAAAGTGTTAAAAAACATCACCCTTAAAAAAGGGTTGAAAATCGAAAATTTTTCAATTAATTAAAAAAACAAAAAAAACAAATAAAAACAATTAAACAATGAAAACACAAATTTTCAAGTCTTACGAAGACTTTTTAGAAAGAGAAGATAAAAGGATTAACGGAGTAAGCGAAGACTTCGCAGCCGAGCATCCAGACTTTGAAAAAGACAACAGAACCAATTCCGGCTGCTGGAATTGCGTATCGTGCAATTGTTGCGAAGAATGTAGCAATTGTACAAATTGCGTAGATTGCTACAATTGCGTAGATTGCAAAGACTGCCACTCGTGTGGCACTTGTGATAACTGTTGGGGTTGTCGTTGGTGCGAACGCTGTGGCTTTTGCACAAATTGCGAACATTTAGAAAAATGTGAAGGAATGTAAAAAAAACAAAACAATGAAAACACAAATTTTCAAGTCCTACGAGGATTTTCTAAACAGAGAAGACAAAAAAATCAATGGGGTTAGTGAAGACTTCGCCGCCAAACACCCCGACTTTGAAAAGCAAAATGAAAGCAATTCCGGTTGTTGGAATTGCTACGATTGCAACTGGTGCCACTCGTGCAACCATTGCAACTCGTGCAACTTTTGCGACCATTGCGACCATTGCAACCATTGCGACCATTGCAACCATTGCGACTCGAGCAACTGGTGCAACTGGTGCGACCATTGCGACCATTGCAACTTTTGCGACCATTGCAACTTTTGCGACCATTGCGACTCGAGCGACTGGTGCGTTTCGTGTACCTCTTGCAAAGATTGCAACAATTGTGAATGTTGCAAAGATTGCGAAGATTGTGAAGAATGCAATAATTGTGAATCGTGCAAAGATTGTTACAATTGCGTAGTCTGTAAAGACTGCGACTCTTGTGGCACTTGCTATAATTGTCGAAATTGTCGCTATTGCGAACGCTGTGGCTTTTGCACAAATTGCGAACATTTAGAAAAATGTGAAGGAATGTAAAAAAAACAAAAAAATGAAAACAAAAATTTTCAAATCCTACGAGGATTTTCTAAACAGAGAAGACAAACGCCTTAACGGCGTAAGCGAAGAATTCGCAGCCGAGCATCCGGACTACGAAAAACAAAATGAAACAAATATCGGTTGTTGGAATTGCTACGATTGCAACTGGTGCGACCATTGCAACTCGTGCAACTCGTGCAACTGGTGCGACCATTGCAACCATTGCAACTTGTGCTACCATTGCCACTCGTGCAACTCGTGCAACTCGTGCAACTGGTGCGACCATTGCAACTCTTGCACCTCTTGCACCTCTTGCAACCATTGCAACCATTGCGACTCTTGCGACTGGTGTGTTTCGTGTACCTCTTGCAACAATTGCGAAGATTTAAAAAAATGTGAAGGTCTAACAAGATAACAAATAAAATAAACAAAAAAAACAATTAAAAACAAAAAAATGAAAACAAAACAGGTCGAATTAGAAATATGCAAAAACTTAGGAAACTACGAGACCGCTAAAATACGGCTCGTGGCGACAATAACGAATAAGGAAAATGCCGAAGAGTGCGTTGAGAAGTTAAACACGATGATTCTCAAAACTTTTGAGAAGTTATATAATAAAAAGGCAG
>JBMNPN010000152.1:0-4351 GCA_050943615.1 Coriobacteriales bacterium | reverse complement strand
AGGACGCGCGCGGAGTGCCATCGAGCTGCTCCGCTGTTCGCCGCATCGGGGACCGTGGCACGACCGGACCTGTACATCTATCTGTTTCTAACGAGTCTCACGGCGAAATGTCCATCGGGACCGCCTTCGCGAGGAAGCGCCACGAAGGCACCTTTCGCGGAAACCGCCCAGGCATCCTCTTCTGTCGCGAACTCAGGGTTGAGCGGGGCAACCGAAAACCCGCTCCCCTCCTCGCTCGCAAGAAACGCATCGACGACCTGCTGGTTTTCCTCGTCGAGAATGCTGCAGGTGGCATAGACGAGCGTCCCTCCGACCGCAACGCGCGCGGCAGCTCCCTTGAGCAGGGAAAGCTGCAGCTCGGAAAGGTCATCGACACCTTCAGGCGCGAGTTTCCAGCGAATCTCGGGATGACGTCGCAGCGTGCCCGTCCCCGAACAGGGCGCATCCACGAACGCCACGGACACGGAATCGGGCAGCTCGGAGACCCCGGAGAGGTCGCGTGCATCTGCCGTGAGCGCATGCACGCCCTCGATGCCCATCTTTCCCATGCGCTCATCCAGCAGGTGTGCCTTGAATTCGTGCACATCGACGGCGTAAATCGAGATGGGATGCCCGAACTCTCGCAAGGCGCGCCCCTCGAGAAGCGCCGTCTTGGTACCGCGTCCCGCCCCCACCTCGAGCACGGGCTCGTCAAGCGGCACGAGCGAGGCGACCTTTTGCGCGGAGAGATCGGAGGCGAACTGCCCGCCCCCCGGATAGAGATTGTCGACCAGATAGGCCGGCGCGGGCTTGAGGCAGGCGGAAAGCATCTGGGCCGCCCGTTCGCGACCATACTGGGAGATGAGCCGCTCGCACAGCCAGACGGGCATGCCGAAGCTCCGGGCAAATGCAGCATCCGAATCTGCGGTATCTCCCCACGGGAAGCCTTGCGCATCGCGGGCCATCTTGTGCAGCACCGCGTTGGTAAGACCTGCCGCCCGCGGCTCGCAGGAACGGGCGAGCTCGACGCCCTGGTCGACCACGACCGGAGCGGGCTTGTCTAAAAAGAGTAGCTCATAGGCCGAGATGCGCAGGCAATCGCGCAGCTTGGCATGCACGTCGTGGGGGCTTTCGAGATTGCGGTCGATGAGCTCGTCGAGGGTGCCGCGCGTCATGACGACGCCAAAGGCGAGCACCTGGGCAAAGGCGAACTCCTCGGCGGCAATCGTGCTCGTCTCGCGGCGCGCATCGACGAGCTCTCGCAGGTAGGCGTCGCGCACGCGCTGCTCCTGGAGGAGCTCGCGGGCGAGCAGGCGCGCCGGCGTGGCAGCCGAGCGCGGCTTTCCCCTCCTGCCCTTTCGCTTCCCCTTTTGCAGATCAGCCATAGACCGGCAGCTTGTGGTAGTACTCGGGCAGGACGTTCCAGGTCAGGTCCTCGACGTTGTGCAACCCCGCGATCCACTGCTTGGCCTGCATCTCGCGCTTGGACTCGGGCTGGACGACATCGAGCTCGACGGCGCGGCCCTTCAGCCCCAGGAAGATGTGCTTGCGCTCGAGCACCACCGCCCCCTGCGGCAGAACGGTGTTGGCGGGATGCGCGCGGATGACGGCGATGCGCTTGCCGCAGACCACGCAGCGCGAGGGCGCACGGTGCGAAGAGGCCTGCACACGGCGCAGGAACTCGCGGTTGGTGAGACCGGGGCGCAAAAGCGTCTCGTCTTTGCTCACCTTGTCGGCATACGTCGCCTGGCTTTCGTCCTGCTCGGTCCAGGTGTAGGTCCCGTCCTCGATCTGCGCGAGTGCCTCGAGCAGGCCCTCGGCGCCCATCTGGCCGAGCTGCTCGGTGAGCTCGTCGGTCGTCTTGTTGCCGATCACCACGGAGCCGACCGTGTGGTAGAGTCCGGTGTCGAGTCCCTCTTCCATCTGCATGATGCAGACCCCGGCGATGTCGTCGCCATCGAGGATCGCGCGCTGGATGGGCGCCGCCCCGCGCCAGCGCGGGAGCAGCGAGCCGTGCACGTTCAGGCAGCCGATCTTGGGAATCGAGAGAATATCCGCGGGAAGGATGCCGCCGTATGCGGCCACGGCGATGACATCGGGGTCGTAGGCGGCGAGCTCTGCCACGACCTGCGGGTCGCGCAGGGTCTTTGGCGTGTGCACGGGCAGTCCGAGCTCCTTGGCACGGACCTTGACCCGCGTCGGACGCAACTTGTTGCCGCGGCCGGACTTGGCGTCAGGCCGCGTGTAGACCGCGAGCAGGTTATGCTCCTCGCACGTCGCGAGCGCATCGAGCGTGGGCAGCGCGAACGTCGGCGTGCCCATGAAGATGATATTCACGTCTGCCCCCTATCTCTCAGATACCAGCTCTTCGCATCTCCAGTTTTTACGACTATCAGACGTCGCCGGGAACGGCACCCGCCTCGACGGCCTGTTGGTAGGCATCGAGCGCCTTCAGGCGGTCCATCGGCTTGAGCCGCTCGAACAGCGTGATGCCGTCGAGGTGGTCGAGCTCGTGCTGCATGCAGCGGCCGAACAGTCCCTCGCCCTCGCGGTAGACCTCGTTGAAGTGCTCGTCGTAGCACTTGACCTTGACCCAGGCCCAGCGCTCGATCTCGACGGTGATGCCGGGCACCGAAAGGCAGCCTTCGGACGCGGTTACGCGCTCATCTGAGTGCTCGACGATCTCGGGATTCACGAAGACGAGCGGGTTTTTCTTCATGGGCCTGCCCGATTCGTCTTCGGTCACGTAGTCGGTGTCGATGACGACCATGCGCTTCAAGACGCCGACCTGCGGCGCGGCTAAACCGACGCCATCTGCCTTGTACATCTCCTTGAGCATCTGCTTGGAGAGGCGCTTTATGGTCTTGTCGCCGAGCTCGACAGGTTCGCAGACCTGGCGCAGCACCGGGTCTGGCACGGTATAGATTCGCATGAAGAAGACCAGCCTCGATTCTTGATGGGAAAAATTCCGCGCCTTAGTGTAGCAGGAATGTGAAACGGGGCCATGGCGGCATCTTTCCCGTTCGGCAACCGCATCTCTACAGCTGGGGCCGCCTAACCGTTCGAGGATGCCTCGGCTCGGGCCTCCTGGGCGCGCAGCGCCCCGTCGCCGTTGATGCCCATCGTCGAAAAGCGCGTCTGCATGAACTCGTCGTCGTAGTGCTCGGCAAAGTAGACCTGGACGCTGTTCTCCACCGGATAGCCCGCCAGGCGCTGCGACCAGCAGTCGAGCGCGAGCAGCGTCATCACGCCGTTCGTGAGCATGAAGGCGAACATGAGCACCGTGACGATGGCGCGCCAGCGCAATGCGATGAGGTCGACGAACCTGAGCACCATCGGTAAAAGCAGGCGCATCCAGACCAGCCCGACAGCGCCCCAGGCAAGGAAGTGCGCGAAGTCGGTGCGCCCGTGGATCGAGAGGAAGGACCCCTCGTAGCTCCACGCCACTATACCGAATGCGGTCTCCATGTACCAGGCGACGAAGTACTCGAAGGCGGCGCCGATGAGCCCGGCGATGAGGAAGATCACGATGGCGGGCTTGTTCCATATGCGGTTCAAGGCGATGGTCATGAGCGCCGCGCCCACCCCGTAGATGGGGCTGAACGGCCCCCAGAGAAACCCCGCCCTGTCTCCCCAGTTGTCGTCGGCAAAGCCGCAAAATGCCGTCTCGAGGGCAAGCCCGAGCACGCTTGCCACGACGAAGATCCAGAAGAGGTTGAAGAAGTTGAGCGGGATGTAGCCCGTGCGATCTGCCGAGTGTTCGTAGGTATCGTCCTGGTAGACGGAGCGCTTGAAGGGGTTCTGCGTCTTGACGGAGCGGTCGAGGTTGGGGTCGTTGTAGACCTGATAGGCGATGACGCAGACGAACTCGAACAGGTAGGTGACCTCGAACCAGGTGAGCCCGTTGAGCGCGACGCACAAAAGCACGCAACCCAAGAGCAGAAAGACCAGCACGCGCGCGACGATGCGGGCCGAGTAGATGCGCCCGGCATGGTCGAGGCGAATGAGCATGATGAGGGCGATGAAGGCGACGAGCATGAGCAGCAGGTAGACGATGCCGACGATGGCGGGCGCATTTGCCACGCCCCCGAAAAGAACGCCGAACGTCGCATAGCTCTTAATTGCGCCCACCACGATGTTGACCGCTCCCGTGACAAGCGCGCAGATGATGAGCACTGCGATGACGCGGTTGGCGCGGGGGATGTGCTTGGGGCGGTGGCGTTTCTCGTTTTCCTCGATGTTGTCTTCGAGCTCCATGCGGGCAAGGTCGGCCTGAACCGCGGCGTTTTCCGCTGAGCGCCTGGCGTTTTCGGCGATGCCGCCGAGCGGCTCGAAGACGCGCGGGCGGTCGAGGGTCTCTTTTTCGAGCTCA
>JBMNPN010000151.1:0-4360 GCA_050943615.1 Coriobacteriales bacterium | reverse complement strand
CTATTCATGCTGTTCTAGACACGGATTGGTAGTGGGGCTGGGCGAACCGCAGGTGCCCCGTGCCTCGCACCCGCTCGCGTGGGCCCTCGCCCGCTGCTGCGGAACTCGCGCGCATTCGCGCGCTCAGACAGTCCTCGCAAGGGCGCGGACGAGGGCCCACGCGAGCTGTTCGGCAATGGGGCACCTGCGGTTCGCCCAGCCCCTGCGCATTCGGGGTGTTAGCAGCAATCTTTGCTTGCGTTCTCTCTGATGAGCTGCGGGGCTTCGGGGAAGGTCAAGTCGCTGGAGAAGGGTCGCGTGGGTCGAGGCCGGTGGGTGGCTCTCCGGCGCGTCGCTTTGCTCGCGCCTTCTGCACGCGCTGCGCGGAACTGGTCTTAGTGCGCGCGCACGAGCAGGGTTTCTGCGAAAGATTGGGCTCGGAACGCACCGAACTGCCGTAGGTGCGCGGATTCCCGCGCTGAACTGGCCTTGGTGTGCGCGCACGAACGGGACTTCTGCGCACGCTGCACGGAAGTGGCGTTAGTGTACGCGAAGATTTTCATGCTGTTCTAGTTGCAGACAGGTGATGGGGTCGGGCTGACCGAGGGCATGACACTGTCGAGCAGCTCGTGCGGGCCTTCATCCGCGTCCTTGCGAGGACTGTCTGAGCGCGCGTGAGCGCGCGAGTTCCGCAGCAGCGGGCGAAGGCCCGCACGAGCGGGTGCGAGACACGGCATGCCCTCGGCCAGCCCGGCCCCCTCCAAGCCTGCCATCTTCCCCGTCGTTACGCGGGGACTTTCTCCTTGGCGCTCTGGATGACCAGCTCGGTGCGGTTCACGAGGTTGATGTCGCTTGCAGAGGGGTCGTAGTCCAGGGCGGTGACCTGGATGTTCGGGAACTGCTTTTGCAGCTTTCTCAGCTGACCGCGGGCAAAGACGTGTCCTCCCAGGCAGCCAAAGGGGAGGATGCAGATCACCGTCTCGACGTTCTGCTCGTCGAAGAACTCTAAGGCTGCGGTCAGGAATTCGCGCTTGTCGGCGATGCGCTCGAGCGGGGGCATCACGACGCGGCAGCCGGACTGCTCGAGGTGGTCGATCACCACATGGCGGAACTGCGGGGTCGTGAGAATCGGCATGTTGCCGCAGACGCCGATGACCGGGCGCTCGTCGGCGACAGGCTCGGTGCTGGCGGGGCAGAGGTCCTTGATCTCGCCGCTCTCGAGGGCGACGACCTCGATGTCTGAGAGGTCGGCGCGGGAAAAGACCGCCGGCAGAAGGTCGGGCATGCTAACCGAGCGACAGTCACGGCAGAGCTCGGGGGCGAGCACGCTGATGGGGCGCTCGTCGGGATGTTCTTCGAGCCAGGAGCAGTACTGGCCCACGAGCGCGACGACCGCCACGCAGACGTCGTTGTCCACGTGGGCGAGGCCATAGTCGATATCGTCGGAGTCGACATCGCCCATGAGCACGGGCGCATAGCCGCGTTTCTCCATGAGCGCCGCCGCATCTTCTGCGAGTTCCCCGAGGATGCCGGAGATGAGGATCTTGTTGTTCTCAGCCATTTTCTTCATTCCCTTCTGGCGACCCAGACCCCCAGCTTCAAGGGCCGGCACGTCGCGTGCCTAGCTGTTCGTTCCTTGCTTGTCCTTTTCGGGAAACCACGCATGTTTGAGAAGCGGGATTCCGCAAATGATAGTGTCCGCGCTCGCGGCCGAAAAACCGAGTAGTACCAGGTTGTCCGGCGCATCGTCCGGGTCGAGCCAGTAGCGCTTCGTGCCGTAGATGCGCACGCCTTTATCGGCTGCCGCCTTCACGAGCTCGTCTTGTTCCATGCCGTTGCGCACTTCGAGCAGCACGAAAAGCCCTGCTTCTCCGTCGTGCACCCTGACGTCGCCATCGAAGGTCTCCTCGAGCGTCTGCATGAGGAGCTGGTAGCGCTTGCGGTAGCCCAGGATCGTGCGCCTGAGGTGGCGCTCCCAGTATCCCTGCTCCATAAAGCGCGCCAGGACCTCCTGCTCGAGCTCGGGCACGGTCGAGCGCATGCTCCGGCAGCGGTCATCGAGGCGCGCCATAAGGGCGCCGGGCAGCACCGCATAGCTTATGCGCAGAGCGGGGGAGAGCACCTTGGAGAAGGTCCCCAGATAGATGACGCGGCCCCACTTGTCCAGCGAGGCAAGCGAGGGCACGGGCTGCGCGGTGTAGCGATAGCCGCTGTCGTAGTCGTCCTCGAGGATGTAGGCATCCTTTTCCACAGCGACCTTGAGCAGCTGGGAGCGGACGTCCTGGTTCATGCACCAGCCCATGGGGAACTGGTGCGAGGGCGTCGTGTAGAACAGGCGCGCTTCGCTTTTCTCGATATCGGAGATAAACGCCGCGTCTCCTTGATCGGTACGGAGCCTGTCGACGCCGAACCGGCATGAGCGGATCGTGCTGTGCGCGCCGGGGTAGCCGGGATCGTCGCAGGCGACGGTGTCGTGTGCGGGGTCGAAAAGCCCCAAGATCAGCTCGATTGTCCGCTGGGTGCCGCTCGTGACCACGATCTGCTCGGGGGAGGCGTCGATATCGCGCATGCGCTTGAGGTGCCGTGCGATCTGCGTGCGCAGGGCATACGATCCCTGCCAGTCATGGTAGTGGGCGAACAGGTCCATGTGGTCTTTCGCGAGCACCTCGTTCGAGAGACGCTTCCAGGTCTCCATCGGGAAGATTCCCTCGAGCAGGTCCCCGTAGCAGAAGTCATAGCGGCAGTCGGGCAGTGCTGGCTCGCCCGCCTCTTTTGGCAGGGTCGGCTCTTCGGGTTGCGGGAGCTCGGCGAGCATTCCCCGCGAGGTCTCCTGCACCAGATAGCCTGACCCGCGGCGGCTCTTGACGTAGCCCTCGACGGTCAGCTGCTTGTAGGCGCTGTCGATGGTATTGCGCGCGACGCCGAGGCGGGAGGCAAGCGCGCGAATGGAGGGGAGCTTGTCGCCGGGGCGGTAGGCGCCCTGGACAATGCCCTCCTTGAAGAACTCGTAGATCTGCTGGTAGAGCGGGACGTCTGCCTGCTTGTCGAGCACGACGGCAGGACTGGATGCACTCTGTTTCAAATCACGTTCAGACATTGGTGGCCATTCCCTCTTTTCGCCGTCAATATACTCGAATTTGTGAAAACTGTCCTATAAGAATTTCAAAATTTTAGGTAAATCAATGGGTACAGACGTGTTACAGTGGGAGCGCAACGAAGAATGAGCTGCAACCGCCGTTTCCGCCTGTGCCGGGAACTCACCGTACGCATGCGAACTGAAGCGCCTCCACGGTCTCTTGCACGCGTTTTTCCGCTTGCTCGACCGCCGCTGTGGGGCAGCAGGTTTCGAGGGAGTGAGAGCCATGGAGCGACTCGGCATCGATATCGGTTCGAAGACCATCAAGCTCGTCGTGCTCGACGAGAGCGGAAAACTCGTCTACCAAAGCTATGTCCGGCATTTTTCCAAGGTGAAAGACAAGCTCATCGCAGGGCTCAACGACTGCCTGTGGAAGTACGGCGACCACGAGGTCGCACTCACGGTGACTGGCTCTGCCGGCCTGCGCGTGGCCGAGCTCTTCGAGGTCCCCTTCGTCCAGGAGGTCGTCGCCCTCAAGCGCGCCGTGGAAAAGAAGGTGCCGGGCTGCGACGCGATTCTCGAGATGGGCGGTGAGGACACCAAGCTCGTCTATCTCACGGGTGTCCCCGAGCAGCGCATGAACAACGTCTGCGCAGGCGGCACCGGCGGCTTCATCGACATGATGGCCGGCCTCATGGGCATGCGCAACGAGGACATGCAGGGGCTTGCGGAAAAGGCCACCACCATCTACCCGATCGCCTCGCGCTGCGCCGTCTTCGCCAAAAGCGACGTGCGGCCGCTGCTCAACGCCGGCGCCAAGAAGGAGGACATCGCCGCCAGCGTGCTGGAGGCCGTCTGCACCCAGGCGGTGGCGGGCCTGTCGGCAGGCCGCCCGCTCGCCGGCACGGTGGCGCTGCTGGGTGGCCCCTTCCACTACATACCTGCCCTGCGCGACGCCTTCTGCCGCGTGACCGGCATAGACGATGCGCACGCCATAGTGCCCGACAACGCCCACCTCTTCGTGGCCTACGGCGCCGCGACCTCCCCCGAGCACTCCGATGCCCTCATGCTCTCCGAGCTCATCGAGCGTCTTGAGGCATCGGACTTCTCCTCTCAAGAGGAGCTCAGGCGCCTGCCCCCGCTCTTCGAGCGCCAGGAAGACTACCTCGAATTCAGGCGTGCCCATGCCACCGCGCGCCTTCCGCGCCGCCATCTGATCGAGTCCAGCGAGAACCTCTTTTTGGGCATCGACGCCGGCTCGACCACGATGAAGATGGCGCTCATCGACGAGACCGGCGCGCTCGT
>JBMNPN010000150.1:0-4372 GCA_050943615.1 Coriobacteriales bacterium | reverse complement strand
CAGTGCGCGTCTGGCTGAACGTGACGGCATTCTTCTCGTAGAAGCGCGCGTTCATCTCTACAAGTGCTCTGGCAGTCGCAGCTCTCATGACGTTCCTCGAATGTTCCTCTCGTGCAATCCATTAGAATCTAGCACCATGGAAGAGCTCTTGTGCGAAATACTCGAAATCCTGAGAAGGGGAGAGACGCTCGACGCCCGCCGTCTCGAGCTTGTGATCAACCGGGCAAACGCCCGCGCCCATGCGCACGAGCGTCTCTATGCCAAGAAGAAGATCCTGCCCTTCTACCTGCGCGTCAAATCAGAAGAGCCCGAGCGCTGGAAGAGCTGGGGCATCGACGATGAACTCGAGCGAGGACTGTTCGAGACGCTGCGCGTAAAGCCGCGGCGCACGGCATCGGGCGTTGCCACCATCACTGTCATTACGCGGCCCTGGACCTGCGCGGGAAACTGCATCTACTGCCCCAACGACCTCAGGATGCCGAAAAGCTACCTGCACGACGAGCCCGCCTGCCGCCGTGCCGAGCAGAACTTCTTCGATCCCTACCTGCAGGTTGCCTCCCGCCTGCGCGCGCTCACTCAGATGGGGCATAGCTGCGACAAGGTCGAGCTCATCGTTTTAGGCGGCTCGTGGACCGACTACCCGAAAGACTATCAAATCTGGTTCGTCTCCGAGCTCTTCCGCGCCCTCAATGAAGGCGGAGATCCCGATGAGGTCGCACGCCGAAGGAATCGGTACGAGCACGCGGGGATCTCGATAGACCAAGAATCCCGCGACGCGTACGTGAGGCCCGAGCAAGACCTGCTCGTTTCCGGCTCCTCGACCTTCAATGCGAGCGTGAGACGGCTCTACGGAGCAGATTCCCTCTGGGGCTCCTGCTCATCTTGGCAGAAAGCAGCAGCTGAAGACCTTTTTGCGCTTCAGCAGGAAAACGAGTGGGCGGAGCACCGCGTCGTCGGACTCGTTGTGGAGACGCGCCCCGATGCCATCACCCCAAAGCTACTTTTCGAGCTCAGGCAGATGGGGTGCACCAAGGTGCAGATCGGCGTGCAATCCCTCGACGATGCCGTGCTCGCGGCCAACGCACGCGGGATTTGCGTGGAGACAATCGCCCATGCGTTTGCGCTATTGCGCCTTTTCGGCTTCAAGATTCACGCCCACTTCATGGTGAACCTGCTAGGGTCCACGCCCCAGGCGGATAAGGACGACTACCGCCGCCTCGTCACCGATAGACGCTTCTGCCCAGACGAGATCAAGCTCTACCCTTGTGCGCTCATAGGCAACACCGAGCTCGAGAGGCGCTATGAGGCAGGGGATTGGCAACCATATGACGAGGACACGCTTATCGATGTGCTTGCCTGCGACGTTCGCGAAACGCCTGCCTATTGCAGGGTCAGCCGCATGATAAGGGACTTCAGCTCCGGCGATATCGTGGCGGGCAACAAGAAGGCAAATCTTCGGCAGCTCGTGGAGGACAGCCTCGAGCAAGAGGGCGGACAGGTGAACGAGATTCGTATGCGCGAGGTGAGCACCTCAGACGTCGAAATGGGCGAGCTGTCTCTCGAAGAGCTGGGCTATGTGACTTCCACGGGGCAGGAACGTTTCTTGCAATGGGTGACGCCCGACGGCTCCATTGCCGGCTTCCTGCGTCTGAGCCTTCCCGACCAGGAGATTGTCGCCGCACAACAAGATAAGCTTGCTATACGCCCAGGCGAGGCAATGATCCGTGAGGTCCATATCTATGGCCGTGCCTCGCGTCTCGAGAAAGAGGATGCCGGCGTACAGCATCGTGGCTTGGGAAAACGCCTGGTCGAGCGTGCAAAGGAGGTTGCGCGCACCGAAGGCTATGAGCGTCTCAACGTGATCAGCGCCGTCGGCACGCGCGGATACTACCGCAAGCTCGGCTTTTCGGATGGCGAGCTCTACCAGCACATCGACCTGTAGTTGGTAGGTCCCTGCGTCAAAAAATCCACGCTATGCAAATATTGTTCTTCTTCAGATTCGAAAAACGTGGAATTATTGGTTTCTCTCTTCATCACATGACCGAGTCTTGGTGATCCGGAACGTTCGGAAAATCTTGAAATTTGCAGAACGTGTAATTTTTACGTACGTGCAGATCGCACTGCAATCTGCCCCTAAGTGCTCAGTCGTCGTCGAAGCCCCACATGCGCACCTCGGGCTCGAGGTGCACGCCCGCGTCGGAAAAGACCGCTTTCTGCACGTCGTGGATGACGCCGAGCACATCGGATGCCTTCGCGTGCCCGCGGTTGATGACAAACCCGCAGTGTTTCTCCGAAACTTGCGCATCGCCCACACGATGACCGCGCATGCCGGCGTCTTCGATGAGCTTTCCGGCATAGTAGCCCAAGGGGCGCTTGAAGGTGCTGCCGGCACTCCCGTACTCGAGCGGCTGCTTTTCCTCGCGTCTGCGCTTGAGGTCATCCATCTTCGCTTTGATCTGGTCCTTTTGCCAGGGGATGAGGCAGATCTTGGCCGAGAGCACGACGAGCCCCTCGTCCATCATGCGACTGTGCCGATAGCCCCACTCGCACTCCTGTGCCGAACGCTCGATGACCTTGCCTGTGGCGTCCAGACAGCTGACCCCGACGCAGACGTCCTTGAACTCGCCTTCGTAGGCACCGGCGTTCATGATGGCGGCGCCGCCGACGCTACCTGGAATTCCGCTGGCAAACTCGTAGCCCGTCAGGCCTGCAGCAAGTGCAGCGTTTGCAAGCTCCTCGTTCGTCGCGCCTGCCTCGGCAACAAGGCAATGGCCCTCTTGTGCGATGGCCGACATGTTCGGGCCGATATGGATGACGAGGCCCTCCAGTCCCTCGTCTGCCACCAGGATATTGCTTCCGCAGCCGATGCAGCGCCATTCGGCATTGGCCGCGCGCGCTGCCTCGATGGCATCCCTCACGCCTGCAACGTCAGACGGGGAAACGAAGAAGTCCACCGGTCCTCCCACGCCGAAGGTGGTATGTGCCGCCATCGGCTCATCGTATGAGAGTTCGTCGTTATCGAAGCGCTCGGAAAGGAGCCGGTGCAAAAGTGCCTTGTCCATGAGTGAGGTACCCTATCTGATTAATGCGCCCCGACACCAGCGAGGCGAAGTATGCTCGTCATTGTCCCGAGCATCATACCCGAGATGGGCGCTTAGGGTACAATCCATAACCGTTTCTGCAAGATACCGATACACGGAAGTGCACAGTGCTCAGCGAATACAAGGAAATCAAAGACGCTCTCGTCGAGGCGCTCGATGCCGTCGACGCCGACCTCCACCACCATGTCTCGAGCTACGCGGTACTCGACACGCAGGACCCCGCCTGGCCCTTCGAGATCCGCTCGCTCTGCCGGCAAGGGCAGGAGACCGACTCGGAAAAGCTCATCAACGAACGGCTCTTCGACCGTGCCTTCCTGGACTACGGGTTCCGCGAGGTCCTGGACGAAAACGCCCTCGAGGGCGTCGTCTACCAGCCCGTCGAGGACCTCTTCAAGCACCCCGACGGCATCGGATGCGCGCCCTGGGACCACTTCATCGAGGACCCGACCAAGGCCCGCATGGCCCACGGCGTGGAAGAAGACGATGACAAAGACGACCTCGACGCGATGCGCTTTCCGCTCTTCCTGAAGTCAGTGCAGGGAAACGTCATCGACGGCCAGCCAGGCCTGGGCGTCAAGGGCGAGGACGTCGAGCGCGTCCGCGGGCTGCTCTTCAAGTACGTCGGCACCCTCGAGAACGGCAATCCGGTCTGCGTCGTCGCCTTCCAGCGCGTCCAGCCCATGTGGATTCAGCAGACCTCCTCGCTTCTGCTCTTCCACCCGGATGCCGAAGGTCCCGAGGCCTTTGCCTCGCGCTCGCTGAAAATCGGCACGAGTTTCGATTTCGTCATCTTCAACAGCCAAATCTGCTTTCGGAACCTGCGCGCTCTCGAGATCCTCTTCCACTACAACAAGTTCGCCGCGGCCAAGGCGAAAAGCTACGTTGAGAGCTTCGACGAGCTGCTCGCCGACACAGAAAAGCTCGAGGAGCGCATCGACGACTCGCGCTCGGTCGCGAACAAGCTGCTCAAGATGCAGAAAGAGGGCTCGCCGGTGGCCAAGCTCTCGCCTGAGGAGCTGCGCGCACGCGTGAGCCGCATCGCCTACTACAGCCGCAAGATTTCGTTCAACGAGCAGGGGCTTGTCATGCTGACGACCGACACCAACGTGAACGACTTCCTGAAGCTCTTGAACGACACCTTCCTCGTGTCCCAGCTCACCGGCGAGGAGTACGAGGCAAAGAGCAAGACGCGGCTTGAGAGCGACGAGATCTAGCTGGCCGGTGGGTTGCTGCGGCAAGTTCATGGTCAAGGTCCCTTGTGAAAACAGAAT
>JBMNPN010000149.1:0-4401 GCA_050943615.1 Coriobacteriales bacterium | reverse complement strand
GCATACCGGTTGCAAGCAGTACGTTCACAATGACTTCAAATTGAAAATCACCGTATTCATGAACTAATTGAAGCAGTTCGCGCGCCTGTTCTTCATCAAGATATTCGGCGGGCGCTGTGTCTACGCGTGGCGGTGTGGCTAACTTGCAGGGGTTCCGGCGCATGATTTCTTTTTTCACCGCTGCCGTAAATATAGCGGACAGGTTCAGTTTCAATTTGTTCACAGACGCGCCTGTCATGCCGGGGCTTTCTGTCACATCGTCAAAGACGTCCGAAAACTTCATGTTCAGACCGTCCGCAATCTTTTCCGCGTTTTCACGGCGGATAGTATCACCGCGTAAAACATGATAAATTTCTGAACGGCTGACCCCTGCTTTCTCTGCAAAAGCGTCACGCTTTACACCGTCGAAAATTGCCCTGTCTTTCAATCGGAAACTGTGTTCAAGGTTCCCGTTCTTTTGCAGGTCCGTGAACAGCTTGTCAAGCATGGGCGGCGTGATGTTCTTCAACTTCTCATGCCCTAGAACCGGCATGATATGTTTTTCTATGCCTTCTCTGTAATGAATCAATGTGTGCGGTTTCAGGCGGTTCGGTGCGACGCTTTCATAATACCAGTCAGCAAGTTCACGGAATGTTCTGTTTTCATCAAGTGCAACATAGCCTTTGATTTTGTTTTCCCATACGTCAGCATACTGCCGCGCAAGTTTTTCCGCCTTGCCTGCCGTGACGTTTTCCGGCGGGTGATACGTTGTTGTTTTCTTGATCTGCTTTCCCTTTTCGTCATAGCCCATGTATGCGGTTATGGTAAAGGAATCACCGCGCTTTCTGATACTTGCCATAGAATCACCCCTTTCATTGTTCCTGCTCTGTGACGTCTATATTCTTTGACAGGAATTCAAGCAGATAGGTTTGAAGGTTCTGTTCTGCTTTCCATTCATAGAAATCCGCCTGTTCAGGGTTATGTGCCGCGGTTCTTTTGTTTTGTGCTGCGCGGTCAAGTGATTCATAGAAATCCTTGTCACCTAGCAGGCGATCAAGCAGCGGCAGCATATACGGCGAATCTTCAAAATAACCGTCCTTGACAAGTTTCATGTTTTCAATCGTCCGTTCTGAAAGCCCGAACATTTCCCGCGCCGGAATATCTTCAAGAACCGTCCCCGTGATTAGATAGTCGGTTGTTACATTGAAGAATTCCGCGATTTTCAGCAGCTTGTCAACGTTTGGTTGTGTTTCCCCGGTGCAGTAAAGGGAAAGCGTCTGCGGGCGAATCCCTACCGCCGCGGCAATCTCTTTTTGCGTGGTTCCGTTCTTTTCCATCAATGCGCGCAGCGTCGCGGCAAAGTGGGAATTGTAAAGGTCTATTGCAGAACCTTTTCTTGTTTTTGGCATTGCCTTTTTCTCCTTTCTTTCGGTTTTCTTGAACATCGTCTAATGGATTCAAGAAATATTGACTTGCAGAATCGTTCTGCTATACTGTCATTATAGGCAGGGGAAACGTACCTGTCAATATATGAAAGCAATAAAAACGAACTTAATTGCCGGACGTCGAGAGTTTCCCGGACCACCTGAACAGGCGGAACAGACGGGGAAAGACTATCTATTCGCAGGGGGTGAAGCATTATGAAGGACCGGACAAGGCAGCGGGCAAACCGCCGAAAAAAGCATTATGAAGAAAAGATTGAAAAACGGAACGCCTACGGAAACAAAGACCTGACCGTTTTCAATGCCGTCGAACAGATACGAACGCACGGCAAAGCAAAAATTGAACTTTAATGACAAAAACCGCCAAACAGGGACAAGCAATGAAACAAGGACCTGCAAGGCGGTTTTTCAGTACCTAAAGAAAGGAAGGTGCGGACGTTGGAACAGAAAACAGCATTAACAATAAAACAGACGGCACGGGCCTTTCAGTTTCCGGAATACGCAATCAGAACGCTTGTGAAACGCGGCGCTTTTCCCGTCATTCAGGTCGGGAACCGCTGCTATATCAACCCGGAAATTTTTGAAAGTTACCTGAAATCAGGGGGTGCAAAGTATGACAGAAACCTTGAATGAAGCCGCCCCGAATTTAACAGAATTCACGCTGCAATACAGCAGCGTGACACAAAAGCAGAATAACACAAGCTATCCGTTCACGGCGGTCATTCATTGTATTGACGATCTGAAAAAGGTTGCCGCGTTTGACAATATCGGCGCGCAACATTCGGACGGGAAGAACAACCGCGGCAAACTGATAAAAGGCTATCGCTGCGTGAAAACATATAAGCAGTCAAATTGCCTGCCGGTTGAAGTAGACAACGAACAGAAAGACCCGCTGAAACCGGATATTCCCCCGGAAGAATGGGTGACGCCTGCCGACGTTGCAGCCGCCTTTCCCGGCGTTCCGTTTTATGTGGTTTATTCACGCCATCACATGAAGGAAAAGAACGGAAAACCGGCGCGTCCGCGGTTTCATGTGTATTTCATCATGAACACCGTCACAGACGTTGACCGTTTCGCGGCGCTGAAATTAAAAGCCCTTGAACACTTTCCGCAGTTCGATTCTGACGCGATGGACAGAGCGCACTTTTTCTACGGCGTGGAAAATCCGCAGGTTGAATATTATCCCGGCAATATCCCGGTTGACACGTTCCTTGTAAACCTTGACAAGCTGCCGGACGTCATACCGGTCGGGACAAGAAACAACACCCTGTCAAAATACGCGGCGAAAATCCTGAAAAGGAACGGTGACACGGACAAGGCGTTTGAACTGTTTCAGCAAGCTGCGGACCGCTGTGAACAGCCGCTTGAAGAAAGTGAACTGAAAACAATATGGAACAGTGCGCGGGGGTTCTTTCACAAGGAAATTGAAAGCAGTCCTGACTATATCCCGCCCGACGCTTATGAACTTGCTGATTTCACAAGCGGCAGCGGAAAGAAGAAAAAGCCGGTTACAAGCGACGATGTGAAAAAGGTCCTTGCGGAAATGAACATCACGGTCCGCCTGAACCTGATTTCCGGCATGGTAGAGGTGAACGGTATGCCGAAAGCCTATTCAAAGGAAAACGCGGCAAACACGCTGCCGGTTCTTCTCATGGACTATTTCACAAAACACAACATGAAATGCAGCCGAACGACGCTTGATGATTGTCTTGTGCTGATAGAGGACGAAAACAGATTCAACCCGGTTGAAGAAATGTTGAAGTCTACAACGTGGGACGGTCATGACTACCTGAAAGACCTTGCTGAAATATTAGGCATTGCAGACAGCGAACGTGAAACGATGTACCTGAACAAGTGGTGTCATCAGACGATTGCGCTTGCATTGAACGATGATGTTGAACCATACGGCGCAGACGGCGTTCTAACCATTCAGGGCGATCAAGGCGCAGGCAAAACGCTTTTCTTTGCAACTATCGCGGTGAAATCCGATTGGTTTGCAGAGGGCGTCAGCATTGATCTAGGCAAGAAAGACACGGTGATTCAATCAACGGGTTGTTGGATTGCGGAATTAGGCGAACTTGACAGCACCCTGAAAAAAGAACAGTCCGCCTTGAAAGCGTTCCTGACGTCACGAACAGACACCTACCGCCTGCCGTATGCACACGCGCAGACGCGCAGACCGCGCCGGACAAGTTTCTGTGCAACGGTCAACCCGAAAGAATTCCTGAACGATGAAACCGGCAGCCGCCGTTTTTGGGTGATTCACCCGTCACCCCTTGACGTTGACCGCGTGAAAGGATTGTCGGCGGAATGGGTGAAACAGATGTGGGCGCAGGTTTATGAAACGCTTTACAAGAAAGACGTTCAGGGTTTCCGCCTGACGAAAGACGAACTGAAAACCTTGCAGCTTGAAAACGAACAGTATTCAAAGCCGCTTGCCGGTGAAATTGAAATCACGGACAACCTTGACTTTGACGCGCCGCTTGATAAATGGCGTTGGGTGAAGGTCAGCGCCCTGTTAAACCATGCAGGAATACGCGGCGTTTCAAGTATGCAGGCAGGCCGTGTTCTTGCCAAACTTGCCGCGCAGGATAAGCGGATTCAGGTCAAGAACGTTCACAACGTCAAGCAATATCTATTGCCGCCGCTTTCTGCCTATGAAGAATTCCCGCGCACGGGTGACGTTGTGGAACCGTTGTTAGGTCCGCTTTAATCGTCAGAGCATGACGCGGCAGCGAACAGAATTTCATCAAGGTTAGGTTAGGTTAGGGCAAATTCCATAGAGCAGAAAAAAATGAATCTAATAATACGTGATTAGAATAGATATTTTTCTGTGATCTATGGAAAACACCCTAACCTGCCCTAACACCCTAACCTTGACGGAACAAAAGGCCCCCCGGCAGGCGCGTGACGGCGTGACCGCTGGACACCGGCGCTGGAGTTTTCTTTTCCTCTGCATGAAAAAAAAAACAATTTCAGG
>JBMNPN010000148.1:0-4445 GCA_050943615.1 Coriobacteriales bacterium | reverse complement strand
GCCAGTGGCTCGCGCTCGAGGTGTGGGGCGAGGAGTTCCTCTCCACCTCGCGCACGATCGACACGCACATCCGCCGCATCCGCAAGGCAATCGACAAGAACGGCTGGACCTACATCCAGACGGCACACGGAATGGGATATCGCTTCGAGCCGATGAAAAAAGAATAGAGGAGGGTTTACAACATGAAAATAAGGACCCGCCTCAAGGATTGGCGTACCTGGCTTGTAGGAAGCTACGTGCTCATCATCGCGGCTATCGCGGCACTGTGGGGCTACTCCCTCTTCGCGCCCATCGACAAAGCCGAGGAAAGCCAGCAATATGACAGTCTTCAGTCCATCGCGAACGCCACGGGCGTCGTGCTCGCGACGAGCAACCTGGACGCGAGCGACGCCATCCACCGCCTCGACGAGGGCGGCGACATCCGCATCACGGTCATCACGAAGAACGGCGAGGTCATCGCCGACAGCAAAGACGATGCCGCGACCATGGAAAACCACCTCAACCGCCCCGAAGTCCAGGCTGCCCTGAGCGGCGAGGTCGGACGTGACCGCCGCGTTTCGAGCACCGACGGCGTCGAGTACCTCTACGTGGCCATTTCGACCAACTACAACAAGCACACGGTCGTGGTGCGCGCCTCCACGCCCGTCTCCGAGGCGAACTCGATGGCACAGGGCTTCCGCAACACCGGCATCGTCCTGCTCATCGTAACGTTGATTCTCTCCATCGTAATCGGCTGGTTCGCCTTCTCGAAGACGACCAAGCCGGTATCGAAACTCGAGCGCGTGCGAACCGATTTCGTGGCAAACGCGAGCCACGAGCTCAAGACGCCCGTCGCCGGAATCCAGCTGCTCGCCGAGAGCATCGACAACGCCTATCAGGACGGCGATTACGACCTCATACCGATGTTCACGGCACGCCTCAAGAAAGAGGGCGAGCGCCTGCAGAACCTCGTGACCGACCTGCTCGACCTCTCCCGCCTGGAGAACGGCGGGCTGAGCGGGCGCGCCAACGGCACCTGCGACCTCGCGAGCATCGTGGGGACCTCCTATGACGCGCACAACGAGCAGGCACGGGCAAAGGGCATCGAGTTCATTTACCACGACGACGTCGCGAGCAACGACCGTTGCCGCGTGAACCTCTCCCCCACCGACGCGAGCCTGCTGGTCGATAACCTGATCGAGAACGCCATCAACTACACCGAGGAGGGTTCAGTCGACATCACGCTTTCGACCAAGCCCGGCGCGGTGGTCCTGGAGGTATCGGACACCGGCATCGGCATCCCGGCCATCGACCAGGAGCGCATCTTCGAGCGCTTCTACCGCTGCGACACCGCGCGTTCCCGCGAGATGGGCGGCACCGGCCTGGGGCTTTCGCTCGTGCGCCACGCCGTCAACCAGGCCAAGGGCCACATCACGCTGGACAGCACCCCGGGTCGTGGGTCGACCTTCACCATCGAGCTTCCCAAGGCATAAGGCGCGCACCTGCGCATGCCCGCCGCGCAAAAGAGCTGGCAACGAAAAAGGGCCGCCTGCCCGTATCGGAGCAGACGGCCCTTTGCTTGAACCCGATGGATGCAGCGCCTACTGCGTGACGAACTTCTCCAGCGCGTCCTTGGGAAGAGCGCCGACCTGCGTGGCGACCGGCTTTCCACCCTTGAACAGCATGATCGTCGGGATGGCGCTGATGTTGAACTGCTGGGCCAGCGCAGGCTGCTCGTCAGTGTTGACCTTGCCGAACTTGATCTCGGGATGCTCGTCCGAGAGCTGCTCGACAAGGGGACTCACCATCTGGCACGGACCGCACCAGACGGCCCAGAAATCGACCAGGACCGGCTTGTCACTGTTAAGGACCTCGTCTTGGAAGTTCGCGTTCGTGATCTCGACTGTGGCCATGATGTATCTCCTTTTTTCAGGGCCGCTGGAGAGCGGCTCGGACATCTAAGTTCGCGCCTATCCTAGCATGCGGCAGGTGACGTCACGCTTACGGGGAGCTGACGGCACACCATCGATTGCGCAGGCGGCAGCGTCCTTGCCCGCGTTGGCGCCTAGCGGCTGAAGCCGCCGCCTCCGCCGCCGAAGCCGCCGCCTCCGCCGCCGGAGAAGCCGCCTCCGCCGCCGCCACCGGAAAAGCCACCGCTAAAATCGCCGCTCGTCACGGGTGCGAGTGCTTCGTGCACGCTCTGCATCGTGTTGGAGAACGCCTCGCCGAAGAAATCCGACGCGCCTGCCGCCGCGGCAAACGGCGCAGAAGCATAGGGGTCGTAGTACCAGAAGGAGCACGGCGCGAAGTACGGGTCCTCCCAGATGTCGGGATTGACGGCGTTGAGCTGCTTGGAAACCTGGTCGGCGATGCCGAAGATGTACGCGTAGACGAGCAGCTCGCCCCACACCTTGGCATCAGTCGGGATGGCCTCTTCGAGATGCGTGAAGTCCTTGAGCCAGCGCTCGAGCGCCTCTGCGCGCGCAAAGATCTCGACGGCGCGTTCGCTACGGCGCGGCATGAAGCGCGCCATCACGTACATGACGATGATGCCGGGGAGCAGCCCCAGAATCGGCGCGAAGTTGAAAAAGTTGAAGCTGGCCGCAAAGCCGATGACAAGGACCGTGCTGGCCACGATCTTGAAGATTCTCTTGTAACGCTCGCCTTTTGCCTCGAAGAAGTCCTGCGCGTAGACCGCATCATCGAGGGTCTGCTGCCAGGCGCTCATCTGGTCGGAGAAGTCCTGCGGGTTGTCCTCGGCATAGTCTTCGATCTGCTCGATCGTGATGCTGCCGCTCTTCGACCTGTCTATCGTGTCGAAGATGAACGCGCAGGTCTTGGCGTCGACTGCATCGAGTCCGTCGAGCGGCTTGTCGGTCCGCTTCAAGACGAAGCGCTGTTTTTTCTTGCGCCTCTTCTTTCGCTTGCCCTCCTCCTCGTCCTGGGCGCGGTCGATGCTCAGGTAGCCGTTGGTGCTCAGGTTCATCAGCCCCGGCACGAGGTCGTTGTCATCTTGCTTGTTCCAGCGCATGAGCCGCGCGACGACGAGGGGGTTGAGCCCCTTTTCGGGCACGTCGCGCCAGTACTTGTCCGTGAACTGGGGCTTGTGCTCTTTGCCGTAGCGCCTGTACAGCAGAACCGCCACCACGATCATGACAACGGAGATCAGGAGCGGGATGACCAGCAGGAGCATGCTGATGATGCGCTGCCTGTTCGCCTGTTGCTGCCATTGTTCTTCTTCTGACTTCACCGTGGAGAGCTCATCGATGTCATGGGTCATCGTGGACGCGACGTCCGGCGTCCACGAACGCGGAAACGCGATGCGCGCCTCGGCGTACGATCCGGACTCCACCTTCGGCACCGTGAAGGTGACCGTGCCGTCGGAGTCGTTTCCCGAGACGTTGCCATCCAGATTGCCATGCCCGTAGGCGAGCACGTTGTTGCCCAGCTGCATGGATTCGCCTTGCGCGACGGGAAGCGTGACCGTCATGCTCACGTCGTTGGTGTCGACGTCCCAATCCCTGCCCACGAACTTCCAGTACAGCACGCTGCAGTCGTTGTAGCGGTTGATGGTGTTCGTGTAGACGTAGTCGAAGACGAAGGTCTTCTCGTCGTCTGTGGTATCCGAAAATGCATAAACCGTGCTCTGCGCCGTGTCAATGGCGTACCTTTCCGAGGCGGGACCGCCCTTCTGGCGCCACGCTCTCTGGAACTTGACCTTCTTCAGGGCGGTCTTGTTGCCCGAGCTGTCGATGACCGAGACGCCATTCACCTTGTAGGTGCCATTGTTGGGCGGGCTGAGAACGGCGGCGGTGAGCGTGTAGCTGCCCTCGAAGCTGTAGGTGCGGGAGTCGACGACGTGAAGGCTTCCGTCGGTGTTGACCGTGGCCTCGATCACGTCTTTGGTGCAGGAGTGGGATTTTGCCCAGGCTGGCTGGGGCAGAAAAGCGAGAAGCGCGCAGACGAACGCGAGCGCGAATACGACGAACGCGATTGTCCGCGTCCTTTCGGGCGTTCTACTCGCATGTACGACCTGCATATGAGCTTCCCCCTCCAAACCGAGTAACGATGCCAGCACCTTCCGGCTTCACGTGCGCGCCGCCCCCATCATGCGCGCAAGGCGGGAGGGCACAGGCACGCAAAGCGCTGGGCCAAGTGCCCCCTCCTGCCGATGAAGCACGTGCTAGAACTGCACCTTGGGAGCCTGGTCAGCCGCCTGGTCGGCATCGAAGAGCTCGCGCTGCTTGAACCCGAACATGCCGGCGAAGAGCACCGCCGGGAACGTCTGGATGGAGTTGTTGAAGTCCATGACGACGTCGTTGTAGCTCTGGCGCATGTAGCTGATTTTGTCCTCGGTATCCTCGAGCTGGCTTTGCAGCTGCTGGAAGTTCTGGTTGGCCTTGAGGTCGGGGTAGGCTTCGGCCACCGCGAACAGCGAGCGCAGCGTGTCGGTGAGGAAGTTCTCG
>JBMNPN010000147.1:0-4456 GCA_050943615.1 Coriobacteriales bacterium | reverse complement strand
GATGACCGCGTCCATGACGGACTCGGGCTTGACGGCGCAGCCGGGCACGTAGATGTCGACGGGGATGACCGAGTCGGTCCCGCCCATGACGTTGTAGCAGGACTGGTAGACGCCGCCGCCGCAGGCGCAGGCACCGCAGGCGATGACGACCTTGGGCTCGAGCATGTCCTCGTAGATCTGCTTTACCACCGGGGCGCACTGGGCATTGATGCAGCCGGTCACGACGAAGATGTCGGCGTGCTTGGGGTTGCCGGTGTTGACGACGCCGAACCTCTCGGCATCGTAGAGCGGTGTCAGCGCCGCCAGAACCTCGATATCGCAGCCATTGCAGCTAGCGCCGTCGTAGTGGATGATCCATGGCGATCTGCTCGCATAGGACATTGACAGCACCTCCTAAACGAAGAGCAGGTAGACGATGTTGATCGCGCCGAGCACGAGGGCAAGCCACCACGAGGTCTTGAGCATGGTCTGCCACTTCACGCGCGCGAAGTTGTTGTCGATCCAGATTTCGAGGAACCAGACGACGAGCACCACGATGACCGCGATGAGCACCGCCTTCCATCCCCCGCCCCACAGCACGAACATCGCCGTCCATCCGAGGAACAGCACCGTCTCGTACCAGTGGGAAAGCTCGATCAGGGCAAGCGTGCGTCCCGAGAACTCGGTGACCAGGCCGCGGACCAGCTCCTGGTGCGCGTGCTGGGCCATCGAGATATCGAACGGCGACTTGCGCAGCTTGATCGTGAGCACATAGAGAAAGCCGATGAAGATGAGCGGAAGCCAGCGCACGAGCGGCACGTCGTCGGTGATAACCGTGTGGACCTCGAAGGTACCGGTCGCCAGGTACATGCCGATGGCCACGAGGAGCACCATGGGCTCATAGGACATCACCTGCACGATCTCGCGCTCGGCACCGAGCTCGGCATATGGCGAGCGGGAAGCGTAGGCCGCCAGGATCAGGAACAGCGCGCTGAGCGACTGGATGAAGACGCAGAGCAGGAAGTTCGCACCGGCAAAGAACGCAAGGCCGGCCAAGATGATGAAGACGAGGTACATGGCAACGTAGAGGTCCTGGGCGCCGTTGACCGTCGCGTCCTCCTTCATGAGGAGCTTGCGGAAGTCCCAGTACGGCTGGAGCACCTTCGGCCCGATACGTCCCTGCATGCCGGCGGTGATCTTGCGGTCAAGGCCCGCGAGGAAACAGCCCAAGATGGGGCCGAGGATCAGAAACGCCGCCATTCCCACGAACGACCAGATGGAGTATCCGAGAATCTGCATGTCTATTCCCCCTCCCCTGACGAGGTCGAATCCGTGGTGGAATCACCGCTCGAACTCGACGAGCTGTCCGAACTAGATGTATCTTCAGAACTCGAACTCGAGTCAGAAGAAGACGAGGAGGAGCTCTGAGAGGAGGCCTCGATGTAGAGCTCGTTCATGAGGTCTTCCATGCTGTTGATGCCGTACTCCTCCTTGAACTCGTCTTTATACTGCTCGTAATAGCTCTCGTAATAGTTGTAGTACTGCAGGTACTCGCTGAAGTCGGCGTTGTTCTGGCCCCAGTAGCTATCCTGATAGGCATTGATTTCCGATGCGACGCTTTTGATGTCGGACTTCTGCACCGCGACGGACTGCGTCACGAAGCAGCCCGCGCCCAAAATGACGGCGAGCGTGACCACGACGCCGATGAGCTGCATCTTCTTCTCGCCGAAGAGGTCTTGCATGTACCAGTTGCGCTGCGTTGCCTCCTCACCCTGCCCAAAGGAGTTGCGGAAGGTGCGCGTCGGGCCGTCCATACGGATGCCTGACAGGTAGACCGGGACCTCACGGCGTTTAGTAGTGCCCGAGTACCCGAGGAAGATGAGCGCGATGACGAGCGCGATGACCGCCATGATCCACAGATCGACATCTGAGATGCTCGCGCTGGCATTCGAAAATACCGTCGACAAGTAGGGCACGACGACGGCGCTCGAGATAAGCGGGAAGGCGATGCAGCAGCCGACCGTGAGCACGGTCATGAGGCCGAGAGCCGACCACTCGGAGCGCGAGACGGTGAGCTCGACGTCCTCTTCATCGGAGTTCGCGATTGCGAGGATCTTGCCGAGCCACTTGGCCCAGAACATGAAGGTCGCCGCCGACCCGAACACGAGCAGCATCATCAAGATCACGTTCTGCGAATCGGCAAAGGCCTGCAGCGCCGCCCACTTGGAAATCAGCATGCCGAACGGGGCGATGAACATGCCCATGATGCCGATGGCCATCAGGCGCGCCAGGCGCGGCATGCGCTCGAAGAGGTCGTCCATGTCCTCGATGTTGCGCGAGCCGATGTGGTGCTCGGCGGTGCCGACGCACAGGAACAGCAGGGACTTTGCGACAGCGTGGAATATGAGCAAGAAGATCGCGGCCCAGACCGCCTCAGACGAGCCGACGCCCGCACAGGCGGTAATCAGGCCGAGGTTGGAGATCGTGGAATATGCGAGAACGCGTTTGGCATTGCTCTGCGAGATCGCGGCGAGCGCGGCGAACAAGAAGGTCACGCCGCCCACGATCATCACGATGTAGCCCGGCAGGTTGAAGCCGAGGCAGGGCGCGAGCTTGATGAGCAGGAAGACGCCCGCCTTGACCATGGTGGACGAATGCAGCAGCGCCGAGGTCGGCGTCGGAGCGACCATGGCGCCCAGCAACCAGACGTGGAAGGGCATCTGCGCGGCCTTGGTGAAGGCGGCAAGCGAAAGCAGGATGAGCGGCACGTAGGTGAGCATCGGGTTTCCGGTGTTCGTGAGCGAGATGGAGAAGCTGATGAACCGGTCGAGCTCCATCACGTCGTAGACCTTGCCGATCCAGATGAGGGCGGCGGTGAAGCAGATGCCGCCGATGAGGTTGAGCACGATCTGGATGAAGGCGTTTCTGATGGCGATCTTCTCGCGCGTGTAGCCGATGAGGGCAAACGAGCAGACCGTCGTAACCTCCCAAGCACACAGCATCCACGTGAGCGAGTTGGAGAAGACCACGCCGAACATGGCGCCGAGGAAGGCGAATATCACCGAGAAGAAGATGTAGCGGCGATCCGGGCCATCGAAATGCGCCTCGTGCACGCGCATGTAGCCGATTGCGTAGATGGCGATACCGCCGCCGACGATGCCGATGACGAGCGCCATGATGATGGAGAGGTTGTCAATGTAGAGAACATGCTGGACGGAGATGCCGTTCGCGATGGAGAAGTCGAGGTAGAGCGCAAGTCCGAGCTGGCAGAGCGCCAAGATGACCGCGATGTACTTCTTCCAGTAGATGCCCTTGCAGATGATGTAGAGGCACAACACGGCATCGATAGCCACCACGGCATAGCCAACTGCCTGGACAAGCGAGGCATCAAGTGACAGCTGCTGAGGTTGCCCCATGAACTCGATGGCGAGAAAGACGGAGCCGACCGCCGTGAACAGGGCACCGATCACCGTGATGATGCTTCGGGCAGCATCGTGCCTGATCACGAGCAAGATGAGCGCTATGAGGATGGGAAACAGTATGAGATACGCTATGGTTCCGAGAGCGATGGCTTCCAACCGTTATCCCCTTTCTCTAGATAGTGGAGCTGGTGCATTCGGTAACCTCAAGATATTGAGGTCGTTGGCGAGCACATGTTCTCGACACTATACACATTGAAGCTCCGAAAACTCCTCTCCTAACGGTAGACATTCGCAGGAAAGGTAGATTGGCAACGGTCTGCGGTGTAGAAAATCAGAAGGTAGAGTTTTTGACATACTACACTTTCAAAAGAATGCGAGAAGAAACTCCACAGTGGCAGCGCATTTTTCAGACTTTGGGGACAGGTCCATCGTGCTCCATCCCCGGAAAGCCGAGCTGCCTGAGCGCCTCGAACATGACGATGTTTGCCGCATTCGAGAGGTTGAGCGAGACGGCATCCGGGTCGGTCGGGTCCCCCACCGGACCGGGTGTGGTGGCAGGACTCAGCCCCTCGCGCTCGAGCATCGGGATGCGCAGGCAGCGCTCGGGGTCAGCGGCAAGTATCGCCTCGTCGATACCCGTCGACTCTTTGCCGAACATGATGAAGTCATCGGGGCCGTAGACGACCTCGTGATAGCACCTATGCGCCTTCTTGGTGCACAGCCAGGGCCGCACGCCGGGATTCTCCCGGCGGAACTCGCCGAAGTCTTCGTAGACATGCAAGTCGATGTCGTGCCAGTAGCCCATGCCGCTGCGCCTGATCATGCGGTCGTCGAGCGAGAATCCGAGCGGGCCGATGAGGTGCAGCCGCGCGCCCGTGAGCACGCATGAGCGACCGATTGTGCCCGTGTTCGCGGGAATTTCGGGCTGGTATAAAACGACGTTTAGGGGCATGGGGTGAAAAAGATCCTTTCGGTTGCGGCGTATGAAACATAGTGGGCATTGTACTCGTATGGATGCGAGGTGCCCGCTCGGCCGGGGCGCCCCGGCCGAGCGG
>JBMNPN010000146.1:0-4468 GCA_050943615.1 Coriobacteriales bacterium | reverse complement strand
ATTTCCCGATTCCGCGCACGGTATTTCCCCATCTGCCCGCCAGATGGGCTCTGGGTGTGCGCGCCCCATGGACTGGCTAGCTCCCGCGTCAGCAAAGTTGGCAGTTCTCAACTTGGTGGCAATGCGCTCTCGTTGAGAGCGGTAATGCTAGGGTTGCCTTCGAACCTGTTAACCGTCGCATGCCCGCGTACGTGGGGCATGCGCTCAACAAGGAGGCATGCGCCCATGGAGCAGAAGAAGGCCTGGAAGACCTATTCGGATGAAGAGGCGGAAAAAGTTCAGTCGTTTGCCGCCGACTACATCGATTTCATCAGCGAAAACAAGATCGAGCGCGAGTTCACCGCCGCCGGCATCAAGCTTGCTGAAGAGCACGGCTACACCTCGCTCGAGGACGCTATCAAAAAGGGCACCAAGCTCAAGGCAGGCGACAAGGTCTGGGCCCACACGCACGGAAAGGCGCTCCTGCTCGTCCACCTCGGTACCGAGCCGCTCGAAAACGGCTTCAACATCCTTGGCGCGCACATCGATTCCCCGCGCCTCGACCTCAAGCAAAACCCGCTCTACGAAGACACAGACCTCGCGTTCCTCGACACGCACTACTACGGCGGCATCAAGAAGTACCAGTGGGTGACGCTGCCGCTTGCCATCCACGGCGTCATCGCGAAAAAGGACGGCACGACCGTTCCCGTCGCTATAGGCGAAGACCCATCTGACCCGGTTTTCGTGGTCACCGATCTGCTGCCGCATCTCGGCCAGGAGCAGATGAAGAAGAACGCGGCCAAGGTCGTCGAAGGCGAGGCGCTCGACCTGCTCGTCGGCGCGCGCCCGCTCATTGTCGAGGCTGCGGACGACGACGCCGATGAAGACGACGACCGCCCCGCATGGGAAAAGCTCGCGGAAAAAGAGCCCGTCAAGGCCAACGTCCTCAAGATCTTGGCCGAGAAGTACGACGTTACCGAGGAGGATTTCGTGTCCGCCGAACTCGAGGTCGTGCCCGCTGGACGTGCCCGCGACATGGGCTTTGACCGCAGCATGGTGCTCGCCTACGGCCAGGACGACAGCGTCTGCGCCTATCCGAGCCTCATCGCCCAGCTTGAGACCGAGAACCCGACCCGCACGGCGGTGACCATCCTGGTCGACAAAGAAGAGATCGGCTCGGTCGGCGCCACGGGCATGCAGTCGCTCTTCTTCGAGAACTCCATCGCCGAGATCATGGAGCTTGCCGGTGAGGGCGGCCAGCTCAAGCTGCGCCGCGCGCTCAAGAACTCCAAGATGCTCTCCTCCGACGTCTCTGCTGCCTACGACCCGACCTACGCTTCTGTCTTCGAGGCGAAAAACGCCGGCTACCTCGGCCGTGGCCTGGTCTTCAACAAGTACACGGGTGCTCGCGGAAAGAGCGGCAGCAACGACGCGTCTGCCGAGTACGTAGCTGAGGTGCGCAAGGTCATGGATGATGCGGATGTGGTCTACCACACCTGCGAGCTCGGCAAGGTCGACATCGGGGGCGGCGGCACCATTGCCTTCATCCCTGCCAAGTACGACATGGACGTCATCGACTCGGGCGTGCCGGTGCTCTCCATGCACGCGCCCTGGGAGGTCACGAGCAAGGCGGACCTCTACGAGGCGCTCAAGGGCTACAAAGCCTTCTTGAAGAACGCATAGCTCTGCCAAGGAAAAATCGCGGCTTCACCTCGGGCGGGGCGCTGCATGGTGCGGCGTCCCGCCCGTGCTGTTTCGGCGCGTATAGGGCCGTGCTGTAAAATTTTGGTCTTGTGGGGCTTGGCATATTCGTGGTATTGCGCTGAGCCGACACTATCGGGCTAGAGTATTCAAAGGGGAACGGATACCTATGCAAGTCGATACGATTGAGATGATCTTGGCTCTCGACAAGACGCGCAGCATCTCTCAGGCTGCCGAAGAGCTCTACATGTCTCGAGCGGGTTTATCGCAGAAGCTCGCAAGTGCCGAGTCGTCCTATGGCACACCCCTTTTCACACGGACCTCGACGGGGGTCGTGCCGACGCGGGCAGGGCAGATCGTGACCCGCTACGCAAAGCAGATAAGCCAGATCGAGGCATCGCTTGCAGCTGAGCTCGCGGCAAATGACGAGAGCTTCGACAGCACGCTCGAGATCGGCATGAGCCTCAACGACGGCGTCGCGCTACTGCCCGAGCTCGTCGCTCGATTCCATATCGAGCATCCCAACGCGCTCGTGCACTTGGAGGCAGGATACGAACCAGGCCTCGTCGAGCAGGTCAAGCAGGGCAAGCTCGACTTCGCGCTCGTCGAAAACCAGCCGGCAGATGCCGAGACCGAAATCGAGACTCTGGGCTACAGCATGCTCGAGTTCTGCGCGCCCGACCGGCCGCCCTACAACACGGCGCGTCAACCTGTTTCCGTTGAGACGCTGCTCGACTGGCCCATGATCATCTATGAATGGAACTCGGGCAGGCACATGGTGGGCAACCGCCATTTTCGCGAGCGTTATGGTGTCTCTCTAAATGACCACAATCTTGTCGCCCGCTTTGACACGCACGAGGCGATGATCAACGGTGCCAAGGCGGGTCTGGGCTGGGCTACAGTTCCGCACTGCATTGCCACCCGGCACCGGCTTGACTCCGGGCTGTTGTGGTTCACGGTCGACACCGATCCGATGCGCTATCCGGTGAACCTCATCTGGAAGAAGGACCACGTTATCTCATCGCTCGCCATGGAGTTCCGACAGTTCATCGTCGACAACGTCCCCAAAGACTACTTCCGCGACGCCTTCAAGGACGAAGTATTAGAGGACTAGCAAGCCAGACTCCTGTCTCGCTCCCGCATCTTCTTTCGCATGCTCGCATGAGCGCATGTTCGCAGGGGCGATGGATGGCTCCGTAGCGCATGCCATCTGCTTTCGTGCACAAGCGATTGCGTCACTCTTCTAGCCCAAATCTGCTGGGAAATCAGACATTTGTTTGGAACGTGTTCAATTTCCTTGACAGCCGCTGTAAGGGGGAGTTGACGGGGAAATCTCCTCTTTACAGCGGCTGTCGGATTTTCGAACGGCCAAACCGCTCACGGACATTCACAAGTTCTCCTCATTTTCTAAGCTAGACAACGAAAGAGCACGCGCCCAAAGGCCACGGGTGCTGATGCCGCTCAAGTTGCAAGGCCTGCCCATGGCAAACCGACACGGTCGTGTCCGCGCTGGGGCAGGCGAGCTTAGCAGAGAGAGGAAACAATGGACGCAAGGGAAATTGCCCAGGAAAAGGCAAAGCGCCACGAGGGGGAGCGGATCTTCTACACGACCTGTCCCGCCAACGGCTGCTGGGATGCCGCGTGCATCCTCAAATGCCATGAGAAGGATGGCAAGCTCGTTGCCATCGAGCCCGACGACTCCATTAACGCCGGCAACTGCCGCGAGGCGGTCGGGTACGAAAACGAGTGGAGGGGCATGGTGCAGATGCGCCCGTGCCCCATGGGACACGCGTGGAAAAAGGAGCTCTACGGCGAGACCCGTCTGCTCCACCCGATGAAGCGCATCGGCAAGAAGGGCCCGGGCAACGGCTACTTCGTGCAGATCAGCTGGGACGAGGCCATCGACACTATCGTCGAGAAGATCAAGGAGATCAAGGGCAAGTACGGGCCTTACGGCATCTTCCACTGCCAGTACGGTAGCTTTGGCAAGAACGGCTTTCCGCTTGCCAAGTGGTACGAGGCAAGCTTCGGCTTCTGGGGCGACCACTCGACGTCCGGCCACACCGCAGGCGAGAACTTCTTCCTCGGCTTCGACCTGACCAAATCGATGGTCTCCGGCGAGAGCCCGGCGCTTCCCGGCTTCGAGGCCCCCGACCTGTTCAATTCCAAGCTCATCGTCATGTGGGGCATGGATCCGGTCGTCGACTGGTTCGGCCCGACGTCCTACTACTTCCAGCTCGCGCACGAGTACGGGTGCAAGACCATCGTCATCGACCCGCGCTACACCGCCTCCTCCGAGCTGCTCGCCGACCAGTGGATCCCGATTCGCCCGGGTACTGACCTTGCCATGGAGCTCGCCGTGGCACAGGTGCTCTTCGAAGAGGACCTCTACGATCACGAATACGTGGCCGAGTGGGTCGAGCCCAACGGTTTCGAGGAGTGGCGCGCCTACTGCATGGGAGAGGGCGAAGACGGCATCAAGAAGACCCCGGAGTGGGCCGCTCCCATCTGCGCCGTCCCGGCAGAGACCATCCGCGAGTTCGCGCGTCTCTACGGCACCACCAAGCCAGTGCACCTGCAGTACTTCTACTCCTGCGCGAAGCGCCACCTGGGCGAGTACTCCGCTGCCGCGGCCATGCTCCTGCAGGCAATGACTGGAAACATCGCGTGCCCCGGCGGCTGCCAGACCGGCTCTGCGCTGCCGACCCCCGGCCGCATCCCGACGCCGACCGCCGACTTCCACCAGGCTCCTTCTGACTACAAGATCCCGCAGCTGTGCAACAACAAC
>JBMNPN010000145.1:0-4476 GCA_050943615.1 Coriobacteriales bacterium | reverse complement strand
CTGCACATGGGCGGCGTCAACGACCGCTTGAACTCCATGCCCAACGCCAACGCCGGCATCGAGGTCTTCCGCAAGATGGACTTCGTCTTCACCGATGACATCGCCTTCAGCACCTCCGCCCAGTACTCGGACATCGTGCTCCCGGCCGCCTCGCTTTGGGAAAAGACGCCGATGGCCTGGACCTACGCGCACGACATCGTCTACTGGAACGAGCCGGTCATGGACCCGCTCTACGAGTCCAAGCCCGAAACCGAGATCTGCAACGAGCTGTGCAAGCGCCTCGGCATCAACCCCAAGAAGGTGAACACCCTCACCGACAGCGAGCGCGCCTACGTCTCTTTGGCCGGCTCCAAGGTGATGACCGACGCCACGGAGAACACCTTCGAGAACATGTTCACCATCACGCAAAAGGACCTCGATGACATGGGCGTCGAGGGAAAGCCCCAGAAAGGCGCCTGCACACTCGCCGACTTCAAGGAGCGCGGCTTTTTCACGCCGAAGCGCAAAATCGGCGATAAGCTCATGCACATCCCGTACCAAAAGTACTACGAGGACCCCGAGAAGAACCCTCTCGGCACCGAGTCCGGCAAGTTCGAGATCTACTGCCAGAAGCTCTCCGACATGGTGACGGCCATGGGCTACACCGACCTGCCTCCCATCGCGAAATGGCAGGAAAAGGAGGGCCACGGCATGGGCGCGCAGACCGAGGACTACCCGCTTCTGCTCTGGACGCCGCATTCCCTGGCACGCGCGCACGGCGCTTTCCGCTTTATCCCGTCGCTTCGCGAGGCATGGCCGCAGGCCTGCTTCATCAGCGAGGTCGACGCCGAGGAGCGCGGCATCAAGACCGGCGACAAGGTCCTGATGACGAGCCCGTCTGGCAAGGTGCTGCGCCGTGCCAAGGTCATGCCCGGCATCATCCCCGGCGCCGTGGCACTGCAAGACGGCGGCAAGGTGAAGATCGACGAGGAGACCGGAATCGACATCGGAGGGTGCCCGAACATCCTGTGCGCACCTGAGGCATCCGGCGAAGGCTATGCCTGCTGGACCGGCGGCCTGGTGCAGGTCGAGAAGTACGACGGCCCGCTCGAGCTCGAGGCGGACAAGGAAGCCCCATACATCCAGCCCGTTGGCATCGAGTAGGAAGGAAGCGCAGAAAATGACCCAGTACGCATTCGCATTCGACTCCAACAAGTGCTCCGGATGCAGGACCTGCCAGGTGCTCTGCAAGGAAACCTACGCCCTGCCGCTGGCAAATCTCTTTCGGCGCGTCTACAACTACCAGGGCGGCACGTGGGAGAAAAACGACTCCGGATTCTACGAGACCAAGGACCGCTTCGGCTACTTCATCTCGATGTCCTGCAACCACTGCGACAACCCCGCCTGCGTGCGTGCCTGCCCCACCGGCGCCATGCACAAGGATGCGGACACGGGCATCGTCTCGGTGAACCGCGATGTCTGCGTGGGCTGCCGTTCCTGCGAGATGGCCTGCCCGTACGGAGCGCCCTCCTTCAACCAAGAAGACAAGCTCATGATGAAGTGCGACATGTGCAAGGACCACATCGTCGCAGGCGAAAAGCCGCTGTGCGTGAGCGGATGCCGTGACCGCGCGCTCGACTGGGGCACTATCGAGGAGATGCGCGAGAAGTACCCCGACAACAACGTCGAGATCGCCCCGCTTCCCAAAAACGAGACGGGGGCGAATTTCGTCCTCGTGCCGCACGGCAACGCCAAGCCCACGGGAAGCACCGAGGGGCACGTGGTCAACATGGACGAGGAAATGGATTACCATGCGTAGCTCGAATTCCCTCATAGACAATAGCGTCACCCGCCAGGCGTCTCCCACGGACGTCGAGCTTTTGGCAGGGATGCTGCAGGTCGCCTCGGCGCTCGTCTACGACGAGCCCACCACCAGCTCGATTGCAGGCCTTGCGGAAAGCGGGCTCTTCGACGAGGTGCCAGAAGAAATAGACGACCCTGCCATCACAGAAGGCTCCGCCCTGATAAAAGGGTGGCTTTCCGGATATTCCGATGATAAGGATGCCATTGCAGGGCTCCAGCGCGAGTGGCTGCGCCTGTTCGTCGGAGTCGGCGAGCCCCAGGCCCCGAGCTGGGCATCCTACTACTCCGAGCTCGACCACCGTGTCTACGGACGCGAGACCCTCGAGGTCCGAAAGGCATATCGCAAGTACGGCATGGAGCCCGAGACCATCCACAGGGAACCGGACGACACGCTCGGGCTCATGCTCAGGTTCCTCGCGCATCTATCCGCACTCGAGGTCCAGGAGCTGGACCCGGGCAAGGCCCAAGAGCTCGTCGTCGAGCAGGAGTCTTTCCTGCGCACGCACATCCTGCCCTGGATCTGCCGCTGGAGCTACCTCGGGCAGAAATACGCCAGTTCCGATTTCTACCGCGGCGCGGTCCTGTTCACCTTCGGGGCCATCCGCGATTTCGCCCGCACGCTCGGCTTCGCCTACCACGACGACAGCCAGTCGTTCGCGTACAGAAAGGAAGCACAGAGATGATTTCGCAATTCTCGCTGTTCGTTTTCACGACGATGGCCGGGCTGGCCGCAGGCGCCTGCGTGGCCAGCGCCTTCTTCCCGCTCGAGACCACCCGCAAGCGCCCCTGGCTGTTCTCGTTGATCTGCATCGTCTTCCTCGCCATCGGGCTTGTGGGATGCCTCACGCACCTCGGGCACCCCGAGCGCGTGCTGAACGCGCTTTCCAATCCCACGGCGGGCATCACGCAGGAAGCCTTTGCCACCATGCTCTTCGGCATCGTCGTCTTCATCGAGTTCCTCTACACCCTCATCAAGAAGACCGGCGCTCCACGCTGGCTGAGCATACTGGAGGCGATCACCGGCATCATCATGACCTTCGTGATGGGCTTTGCCTACCTCGAGAACCTCGGCACCCCCGCCTGGACCAACTGGTCGACGGTCCCGCTCTTCGTCATTGGCGATTTGCTCATGGGCTTTGCGTTCTACGCGCTGTTTTCCAAGGGCATCTATGAAAAAGCCCCCTTCTCCAATGCGAGCATCGCGATTCAGGCCCTCTTCGGAGTCTTCCTCGTCTTTCTTGCCGCGCACTTCTCGAGCGTCGGGGAAAGCGCCACCCCCTTTATCGTGGCAATCGTCGTTGCCACGGGCGGCTGCATCGTCCTCACCTGGGCGCTGCGCTCCAAGAAGAGCGGCAATCTCGTTACCGCGGTGTTCGTCTGCGGGCTCGTCGGCGTCTGCATTGCGCGCTGGTTCTTCTATGCGGGGTGCACCTTCTAGAAAAGGAAACTGACCCGTTCTCCAAGGCCCCGGATACCTGGTGGAAGCACGTCAAGCCAGGTGTCCGGGGCTTTCTCTGTCGATGCTTCCCTCACGCCCGGTCCACGTTCGGGGCAGGTCACATCTGCTTTTCGGCCGCCACGCGTTTTCCCTCCAGCGCGTGCAGGAAGGGCAGGATGATCTCATCGCCCTCCCCTATGAGCACGTAGTCGGCATGCCGGGCGGCCTCGTCGGGGCAGAGCGTGGCATGCAGCCCTCCGAAGACGATGGTCGCGTTGCCGTTCTTGTGAATCAGGTCGGCAAGCTCGAAGCCCCTGTCGGCATTGAACGTGAAGATGGAGATGGAGACGACATCTGAGGTGAATACATCATCCCAGATGACCTTCGAGATCGACTCGCTGAACATGAGCACATCGGGGTATTCACGGTGCACGATGGTGGCAAGCGTCATCGCGCCCTGCGATGGGTTGCGAATGTACTTGTCGTAGACGAAGAGATTCTTGGGAGACCTGCGATACGGTAGGTTGCTCGGCTCGAGGAACCGAATCTTCACGCGTCGACCCCCCTATGATCTGAGCGCACGTGTAAATCCCTATGTTCGGGCCCATAGTAGCAACTCACAGGCATCCTCGGGCAGGCAGGTAAAATCTGCGCAAAGCTTTGCGCACAATGGACAAGCTGGCTACTTTGCGCTCCCGGCGCCGGCCGCAACGCCCACCGAGCGCCTGACGTGCACGCGCGATGCCGCCACGCCGATGAGCGCCGTCACGACCGCGAACAGGAGCATCATTCCGAAGTCCGTGCCGAGCCTGCCCGAAATCGATGCCAGGCTTCGCGCGGAAAACGCGCAGTTCAGCACGTCGACGAACCAATATCCCGGCGTGAACATCGCAAGCGACCTGATGTTCGCGCCCACGAGCTCCAGAGAGATCCAGGCACCGCTGAAGAACGCCGAGACCAGCCCGAAGATGTTTCCCACGGCGTTGAGCGACTGCTCCGAGGCGTTGAGCTGAGAGAGCGTGAAGGCCAGGGCAAGCGGCGTCAGGCAGTACATGAACATCGCGGCAAGACAGACCGCCACCTGCCCCGGTGCCGCGTTTTTCAGGGCATCGTTTCCAAAGAGCAAACTCAAGAGCGCGACCCATGCCCAGGCGATCAGCACGAGGACGAGACCCGCCGCCACAACGGAGCGGTTC
>JBMNPN010000144.1:0-4527 GCA_050943615.1 Coriobacteriales bacterium | reverse complement strand
CGTGCGCCGTACGGTCATCGAAAGAGAGGTCGAAGCATGGCAAGCGAACAGGAAGTGATGGAGCGCGCCCGGCAGATCATCGCCGAGCAGGTCACGGAAGGCTCACCCGAAAAAATCAGGCCGGATACCGTCCTCGACGAGGAAGGCGGCGTCGATTCGCTCGGCTTCATCTACGTGCTCACGACGCTCGAAGGCGAGTTCGGGGCAACGGTTCCCGATGACAAGTGGCGGGAGATCCACACGCTCTCGGACCTGGCGCGAGCGATTGTTCGCTATGGGAAGTGAATGCGCGGGCTAGTTTTCGCGCACGGTCTTTCCCGTCATGCTCTCGATGGAAAGCTCGAGCATCTGCACGCTGTTCTTGGTCTTCTCGACCTCGGAAAGGACGTCTCTTTCATCGGGGTAGTACTTGTTTCCAAGCGCGATGAGCTTTGCACGGGCGGCATCGTCGAAGTCCATGAGGCGAATGGTGCCGGTCACGATGACGCTCCTGAAGACGAGCCACCAGTTGTTCCCTTCGGGCGTGCCCTCGTCCATGACGCAGAACGAGGCCTTGTTGCAGGCCTTGAGCGCATCGATTTTGTAGCCTATGCGCGCGCTGTGGAAATAGACCTTGTCCCCGTCGAAGAGGAAGTTGATGGGGAGGCCGTACGGGTAGCCCTCGTCTCCGATGAGCGAGAGGACGCCGCGTGGCGCGCGGACGAGTATCTCGCGGCATTCATCATCTGTGAGCTGCTGCTTGATCCGGTGCATCTTGCGCATGCGGGGCTTCCTCCCAAACGACGTGTCTCTGTTGCTGTCCATGGTAGCAAAGCCGAGGTAGTGCTAGAGCGCGGTGCCCTTGGTGGGCGCGTACAGCTTGCCCATGTCGACGCCCTCGTGCTCGAGCAGCCAGGTCTTTCGCGCCAGGCCGCCGGCGTATCCGGTCAGGCTGCCATCGGCGCCGACGACGCGGTGGCAGGGGACGATGATGCTGATGGGATTGTGGCCGACGGCACCGCCCACGGCAAGTGCCGAGGTCTTATTGCCGCGTCTTTTGCGCACTTCTTCGGCGATTTCCCCGTAGGTCGTGGTCGTGCCGTAGGGAATCTCCGTGAGGATCTCCCAGACCAGGCGCTGGAAGTCGGTCCCCACAAAGGCGAGGTCGAGTGCATCTGGCGTGGGGCGCTTTCCTGCGAAGTAGGCGTCGAGCCAGCTGCGCGCGGAATCGAAGATGGCCAGGTCGTCTTCCTGGGGCACGAGCTCGTCTCTCATCGTGCCGCCGTGGTACTTCTGGCCGTCGAGCCAAAGACCGCACAGGCTCTTTCCATCGCTTGCCAAGGTGAGCGTTCCCACGGGGGATTCGTATTCTGTCGTGTAGTACATGGTCTCTCCGATTCCTTATCGTCTTGCTATGCCAGCGAGTTCCAGAGGCTCAGGTTCGCGTAGCTTCTCCAGGGCCGCCACTGCTCTGCCAGCTCGAGCCGCTCTTTGGGGCTGAGGTCGGGGAGCGCGTGCGCGATGCCGGAGTCCGTCTCGAGGAAGGCATCGGTGTAGCCGAGGGTGCGCATGGCGATGTAGTTGGCCGACCAGGGGCCGATGCCCTTGATGGAAAGCAGGCGCTCCATCTGCTCTTCTATGGGCGCGCCCGGTCCAAAGTCGAGCTCGCCTTCCTCGATGAGGCGCGCGATCTGGGCGATGGCGCGCGAGCGGGTCTTGATGACGCCGAGTGGGCCGAGCGTTCCCTCGATATCGTCGATGGCGCAGATTTCGGCTGCCGTGGGAAACGAGCGGTCGAGCCCCTCGATGCCCGTGTCGATTCTCTTTCCGAGCTCGTGGGCGACGCGGGCGGCGAGCCTGTTTGCAGCCGCCACGGTCACCTGCTGGCCGAGTATGGCGCGGCAGCAGGTCTCGAAGGCATCAAAGCAGCCCGGCACGCGCGTTCCGGGGACGGCGGCTCCGGGCACGGCGTCGTCGAGCGAGGCGAGCTTTTCAGCGATGGCAAAGGGGTCGCAGTCCGTGTCGAATTGGCGGCGGACGCGCGCGACCACGGCGGGGACGCAGACGAGCAGAGACTCCGACATCGTCACGACGAGCGCATGGCGCTTCTCGTCGTTTGCGACGCGGACCCAGCCAGTGGCAGACGTCCCATCTGCAAGCGGGATGCGCGCCGTGCGCAGGTAGGCCCCGTCCTCGACCTTCTCGACGCCTTCCATGACGCGCATCTCGAAGAACGAGAGGAGCTTGTCGAACTGATAGGGAGCGCGATACCCCAGGCGCAGGGCGATCTGCCCGCGCTCGCCTTTCCCGCCCTGCTTGCGCAAGTTGGTTGGGGTGAGGTGGTACTGCTTCTTGAAGGCGTCGTTGAAGCGGCGGACGCTCCCGAACCCCGAGGCACGCGCGACGGCGGAGACGGGAAGCCCAGAATCGGTGAGGAGCGACTTTGCCAGGAGCAGCCGGCAGGTTTGCACGTACTGCGAGGGCGTCACGCCGTACCCATCGATGAAGACGCGGCGCAGGTGGCGGTCCGTGTAGCCGAGCTTTGCGGCGAGCGTCTGCAGGTCCAGCCCCGTCGCGCAGTTCTCGCGCAGCAGCTCTGCGGCGCGGCGCGCGAGGCTCGCATTGGCGTCGATGCTGGAGAGCCCCGGTGCCATCTCGGGACGGCAGCGGAGGCAGGGGCGGTATCCGGCGGCCTCTGCCTCGGCTGCGGTGTGGAAGAAGGTGCAGTTCTCGTATTTGGGCATGTGCGCAGAGCAGACGGTACGGCAGTAGATGCCCGTCGAGGAGACGCCGACGAAGACGCGCCCGTCAAAGCGCGGGTCGCGCGAGCTGAAGGCGGCGTAGAGGGCCCGCTTTCGCGTCTCGGGATGGTTGAGGTCGCGTTCGGTCAGAATAGTCGTCTCGACATCCTGCTCCATGGCATTCTCCTTGTCAGGTGCGTTGCTGTTGAGAAGAGCATACGCGCTCGTATGGAAAAAAGTAGCCAGAATCGGACATCGACCTATTGAGACACATGTGCGAGGTGGGGGTAAGGTGGCTAGGCTAGAATAAAGAAAAAGGCAAAACGAAAAAGGAAGGTCGGTGGTCGAAATGGCAGATGAGAAGCAGAGAACGTGGTCGTTCCTTCGCGATGTGTGCCCTGTTCCCGATGAGGCAAACGAGATTCTCGTGGACGACGAGGTCGTCAAGGCCTGCTACAAGGGCGAGAGCTTCGATGACTTCAACAAGAGCGTTCGCACGGCGGCCAATTACGTCTTCACCAACCTGCGCTTCATCCTCATCAAGTACTATGAGTTCGACTTCACCGACAACCAGATCCGCATCCACTCCTTTCCCTGGCAGCTCGTCGACAGCTGGCACACGGACATCACGGACTCGTTCAACGAAGAGCGTGCCAAGGTCTACGAGGAGGGACGTGGCGCCGAGTGGCAGAACCTCGGCTGGGAGGCGACGCTCACGGTGCGCACGCGCGTGGGGGAGGACTGGAAGTTCCGCATCGCCGACAGGCTCGTGGACGACGAGCACGGGCTGGCGGACTTCGACCATCTGATCGCCGACTGCGTGCTGTGAGTTTTCTGGACAACCGGATATATTCGTCTACCTTTTTCGCGAAGAGCGGGATAACACGCGGACCTTCCAGAGGTGTTCTCGGCGCGTGAATTTTCACTTGCGTTGTGTACTGTATCTGCTGGTAGAATAGATGAAATGCAGAGTAATGACGAAGGATTTGTGCATGCCGCATGAGGAGGAACGAGAATTTCATAGTGGAGTAGTCGAGACGCACTGGCCGGACTTGAAGTTCCTCGGTCTGGGCGTCTGGTGGGGCTGGGTCCTGCTTTTATATTCCAGCACGTCCATTGACGCACTCATGTTCGAGGACTACAAGCTCGAGAATCTCTGGTGGATGTACATAATCTCGACGACGGCCCTTGCCATCTCGCTTCTGGTCGCCGCAATGCTGTGGCGCAAGCTCACACCCGAACGTGTCTCGAACCGCCTGGTCTACGCTTTCGGATTCATCGCAACCGCATCGACGCTCGTCGTCGCCTACGCACCCTTGGTCAGTTCCTCGATTTTTATCGTCGTCTTTACCATCGGGTCGGCATTGACGGGAATTGGCACGTCTGTCGTGTGCCTGAAGGTCGGGCAGGTCTACGGAAGCGTGGGGCTCGGCGAGTCGATTGCCGCCAGCTTCATCTCCGTTGTCTTGGCATCGATGCTCTACTTTGTCTGCATTGGTCTTCCCGATGCTGTCCGTCCCATCTATACCGCCTGTTTACCGTTTGCGGCAACGCTTCTCTTGTGCTCGGGGGTGCAAGACCCCTTCGATATCTCGGTTCCGGGCGACACCGAAGAGCGCAACCCCAAGGAGAGCTCCTACTTGCGCCGCCTGCTCATCTCGATAGCCGCCATCGCGTTCACCGCGGGTATGGGGAAGGCCGTCATCACCACGAACTCGACGTCAAGCGCCTATACCCAAGCCGGGGCGATCTGCGTCTTCTTGAGTGGGCTTTTGGCGATATGCTTTCTCATCTATATCAACCGAGT
>JBMNPN010000143.1:0-4532 GCA_050943615.1 Coriobacteriales bacterium | reverse complement strand
TAGTAGCCGCCGGTGCGCGTCTGTCCCCAGACAAACGAGCCGTCCGAGGCCTTGAGGCACACGAACGAACCGTCCTTGCCCGTCCCGGACATGCCGCCGTTGTACCAGCCGACGTACACGTACCCATCGCAGACATAGGGCGACATCCAGCTCTGCCCGCCGGCGACCAGGGCGCCTCCGTCGACGGAGCTGTCCGAGCTCGAGACCGTGTAGGACCACAGCTCAGAGAGGCTCGCGGCATCGAAGGCCTCGACGATGCCGCCGCCGAGCGCAACGTAGATCACCCCGTCCGCATAGGTCGGGGCGACGCTGCCGTAGCTCACCGAGCCGTCCATCTGCGCCTTGGCGATCAACGCACCCGAATCGAGGTCACGGGCGTACAGCGTGTCCGAGCTGCAGTAATACAGCCTGTCGTTGGCGATGGTCTGCGGTGTCGGGCTGTACGCCCAGCTCAGAGCGGAGTTCGACGTCTTGCAGCTCACCGTCCAGGCGGGAATCATGCTCGAGGCAAGGGAACTTGTCGTGAAGGAGGGATCTGAGCTTGCGCTTTGCGCATCGGCGTCAGTCAGTGCGCCTGTGGCAAGGGCAAACGACCCCGCAAGGAGACAGGCAACCGCTGCAAGCGCTGCTGCGGTCTTTACCGAAAGGCTCCTAAGCCCGATCATGTCGTTTCCTCCTGTGTTCCCGATAGCCTTCCACCCGCCCGTGCGCAAGCGTCGCGGGCGGGTGGATAGAGCCGCTTGAAAAGCGAAGACGAATTCAGATGTCTACTTTGCCTTCACCTTGACGATCTTGCTCGCAGCGGTGAAGACCTTCTTGCCCTTCACGGTCTTGTAGGCCTTTACCTTGTAGAAGTACTTCTTCGCGCTCTTTGCCTTGAGCGTCACCTGGCGGGCCTTCTTTCCCGTCTTGGCCACGGCCTTGTACTTGCCGCCCTTCTTGGACGCGCGATAGACCTTGTAGCCGGACACACCCTTGACCTTGGACCACTTAATCTTTGCAGCGCTCTTCTTCGCTGTGCCTTTTAGCGTGGGTGCCTTGGGCACGATGCGGACCTTCTTGACAGGAGAAACGAGCGTGTAGCCGGTCGAAGAGATGGCCCTGACCGAGAACTTGTAGGCCGTTCCCGTCTTCAGCTTCTTTGTCTTGAAGCTCGTCGCAGTCGTGGTCTTCACGACCTTGCCGTTGCGCAGGACCTCGTAGCTCGTGGCACCCTCAACCTTGTCCCACGTGAGCTTTGCCTTGGTCCAGGTGCCGCCCGCCTTTGCCACAGTCGGCGTGACCTCGACGATGCAATGGGGAAGCGCGATGGGAATCAGACCGCTGGCAATGGAAGTTGAGGAGTCAGAATTGTAGACAGTATAGGTACCATACGTCGACCCATACGCCGTCAGGACGTAGAAGCCCGGCTTGTCGAAGGACACCGTGACCGTGCCGTCAGAGCCCAGATCGGCATCGATCGTTTCCAGAGTGCCATTCGAAGAGACAATAGCGAACTTGACCGTGCCATCGTTTGCGTTGCTGAGGGCGCTGGCCTCGCTCCAAGAGCCGCTCATGGCGCTCGTCCCCTTGAGCGTGAGCGTCACCTTTTTCCCAGGCTTGACGCTGACCTCGTCTTTGTCGAACCCGGTCTTGTAGTCAGAGTAATTTGAGCTCTGATACTTGAAGAAGTCCACAGAGGAATCGTCGCTTACCTCGGTGCCATTGACAAGGGTGCTGGTCGTCTCGTGGTCCACGGTGAAATTCGGGAATGCCGACGAGGCGAAGATCTTGGTAATCCAGCCCGAGTCGCTCACCGAAAGATAGTTTGTGGGATTCGAGGTGAACGAGGACCCGTACTTGTCCACGTGCATCTGGACGAGCACGTCGAGCGTGGAGACCTTGGACTCCGCAAGGGTATCCGAAAATCCGTAAGCTTCTGCAGTGTTCCCCTTGACCTCGAGCTTGCATGGCACGACATCGAAGGTATTGGCAGTGGTAAAGCTGCTCGCGCTCGCCTCGACGGAGACCGAACCGATGCTTTCCGCCTGCGCGTCCTCGACGCCGATGCCCGAAAGTGCCGGCGCGAACACGATCGCAAGCGCCGCGCTGGCAAGAATCGCAGCATGTTTCCTGTTCATAGTTCCCCTTTTCCTATAGTCTCTTGGCCTTTCCGTGCGAGATGCGTCCTTTCGAAAAGCAGCCCTTCCTTCTCGCCACACCGCGCACAAGGCTCATCAAAGAAAATGGCCGCATCTCGAAGACGCGGCCATGGTCTGTCACGAAAATCGCCCAGAGCCATGACACGTGGCAACTTGCGAAAGATGAACGGCGATCTGGCTTACCCCCGTGATAAGGGGGCTCACAGTAGCGGCACTGCGCAGGATTTGCACCTGCTTCTCCGTTGGACTCATCCCAGAACTTCCCGCTTGCGCGCCCCGTCTGCTCAACGTGACATGCAAGCGCTATTCAATTTTTCTCGACATCCCTCCAACCGTATCATCGCGAAAAACTACTACCCTCACAGTCTAACCGCATTCACCCCGCTTCCCCACGTGCGCAGCGCAAAAAACCGCGATGGGAGCAAGGCAATCGGGCGCAATGGCACCTAGACGAGCACGGCGCTCGAGTACGCGATGGTGAGCGGGCCATGGTTGTAGGGAATGCCCGCCGACTCGCAGGCCTCGGTCACGACGAGTCCGGCTGCCTCCATGGAGACGAAGCGCTTCTCGGGAAAACGACAGGGCGCATCGGGGTAGGTGCATTCCTTGCAGATGGTGCAGGTGCCCGCAGAGAGGATATCGGCGTCGATGCCGGATTCCACGAGTTTGTCGGCAAGGACATAGAGCCGCTCCTTTTGGAGCTTCTCGGTCCCGAGCATGACCTCGACGTCGAAATCGTCTTTGAGCTTTCCAACGCTCTGGAAAACGTAGCAGGTCGTACGAGAAGAGATGAGCTTCTTGAAATCCTCCAGTTCCCCGCATGCGGGCGGGCACGCCCAGCTGTGACCGTACTTCTGGCAGCGCCCCGATGCGCACATGTCGCGGACTTCGGGGCGCACGACGAGCTCTTGTGCCGCACATGAGCCGACGCAGTCGAAACCGCACGATTCGATGAGCTTTTCGATGTCCATGGCGCTCCCCTTTCCTGGAAGCTTCAGTTCGCGCGCTATTCTAACGTAGGAATCGCTGTCTGCAACTAGTACAGCAGACCGAACGCCCAGAGTGGAATAGTCGCGCCACCGCCGAACTCGATATCGTCTTTCACGATATACGCATTGGGAACGCCCTTGACCTGATCTACGCCTTTGCTCTTGCCGCCGACCTCGAATGTGTCTTTTTCAATCAGAAAATCGGAAACGGGAGAAGACGAAACAGAGTGATTTACACGGACCTGATTGAAGAAGAACGTCTCGCGCACCGTTCCTGTATCCGGTCGCCCGTCACTTAGGTTGTAGAGGATGTTCGTGTTGTCCAGATAGATCTTGTCGACCTTGCCAAGCGCGCCAAGCCCACTTGCACCTGTTCTGAGCTGGGCTATTATGCCTGCTTTTTCCAGATAGACCAAGTAGTTCTCGATGTTGTTCCGGCTCACCTGCACTCGTCTTGCAAGGTCGGACATGTTCGGCTTGAAGGGAACCAGTGTGCTCACGACCGCCACGAGTCGCTTGAGCTTTCGGCCAGTAGCAATGGTCATGTCAGCGTATTGGGGTATGTCGACCTCAAGAGTCCGCGTGATTACCTGCTCGAGCTCGATTTCGAAATCCCTATCGGACCCAAAGGGATAATAGCCGGTTTTCAGATACTCTTTGAACAGCGGCAAGGGATGCTCCACCCCCGACAAATCGATATCTTGGGAAAGCAGCCGCTCGAGGGAGTGCACAGGAACGTCAATACCATGTCGCACAGCAAGGAATTCACGAAATGAAAGCCCCTGGAGCAGGTATTTCGGCGCGCGGCGGCTCAGATCTGCCTCTCCTTTTTCGATATCGAGGACAGAAGAACCCGTGAAGTATACATGCAGCTTGGGCATCGAGTCATAGATCATCTTGAGCTCGCGCGACCAGTCTTCGTACTTGTGCACCTCATCAATGTAAAGGTACTTGCCGCCGTTCTTGTAGAATTCATCGGCTACCTCGTAGAGCGTGTGGGCGGCAAAGAACATATGATCGGCTGATACATAGAGCGTGTGGGCTCGGTCGTTCTGCTCGATGATTCTCTGCAAAAAGAGCGTCGTCTTTCCCACACCGCGCGGGCCTACCAGCCCGAGCATTCGGTCATCCCAGCTTATCGATGGATAGAGGTATCGATGGAACTTCGTGGGCACCGTATCGAGCTGACGTGCCATGTACTCGTAGAGGACGTCGCTTTGCATTGCCTGCACCTCTCTTTGCCGCTTACGGTTTCACGGTGTTTATTATAGTCTGATTGCACTCTCACAGTGCAATATTTTGAAGTTTTTGCACTGTCACAGTGCAAAAATTGAGATGCCAAAGCTCTCGGATAAAAAGTGGGGTTTCCCCACTGGGGCAACCCCACTCAAAAAATATCGAA
>JBMNPN010000142.1:0-4577 GCA_050943615.1 Coriobacteriales bacterium | reverse complement strand
CCTCGAGCTGCGCGAGAAGGGCGTGGGATTTGCCAGGGCCGCCGAGCTGCTGCAGGCCTTCTGCGATGTATCCCGCAGCTACCTCGGCTTCGACACGCTGCTCAACATCCTCAAAGGCCGCCCCAATGCCGACCTCGAGGCGATGGACTCTGCGGCGCTCAAGGTAAAGCCGCTCATCTACCTCGACAACGAGACCGGCGCCATCCAGGCCTGCGGCAAGGAGCGCACCACCAAGGGCCTGCTCTCCACGGGGCTTGCGCTCGTGTCGGGCTATATTTCCGATCATCCCGAGCACACGTGGCGCGTCTATCTGGCGCACGGTAACGCGCCCGATCGCGCCGACAAGTTCAAGCACGCGCTCGTCGAGGCCGGCATAGACGTCGACCAAGGCGAATACGGCTGGATCGGCCCTGTCATCGGCACCTATACCGGAGAGAAGGCCGTCTGCGCGAGCATCTGCCCGACCGACATCATCTAGCGCATCCGAATCTGTCGCGCCTCGCGCTGGTAGCACCGGTGCGGGCAAGCGGCTTCGGGCATCTCGTGCTACTCTCAACAAAAAGGAAGGCGGCCTTAGCAAAACGCACGGCGGCTGCCTGAGACGTGAAAGGACGAAAAAGCATGTCATTGCACGAATGCAAGATCGAGGACCTGAGCTTCAACCCCTTCGACAAAATCGCCAATCAGTGGATGCTCATCTGCGCCGGCGACGAGAAGAAGGCAAACGCCATGACCGCGAGCTGGGGCGGCGTCGGCGTGTGGTGGGGCAAGCCCGCAGCGACCTGCTACATCCGCCAGACCCGCTACACCAAGGAGTTCGTGGACGCAAAGGATACCTTCAGCCTCTGCTTCCTCAAGGACGCCGACCACGATGCGCACAAGGTCTTCGGCTCGGTTTCGGGCCGTGACTGCGACAAATTCGCAGAGACCGGGATGACGCTCACCTACATCGACGGCACACCCGTCGTCGCGGAATCCGAGCTCGTCTTCATCTGCAAGAAGGAGTTCGCGCAGTTCATGCCGCGCGAGAGCTTCGTCGACGCAGAGGCCTATGATCGCTGGTACAGCACGGGCGGACTCAAGGACAACTTCCACACCATGTACATCGGCGCCATCGAAAAGGTGCTGCAAGCCTAAACGCGCCGCGCAGGCCGAGAGCGCCCACACTCGGGAAGATTCCGATTACGCAGAAGGTAGCGAAAGTGCGCGAACACTTCCACGATAGTGCGCGAAAAACCCACGCACTATCGTGTTTTTCATGTTTTCGCAGGCAGAAAACCGCGCACTTTCGTGTCACGCTCTGCGACTGCGTATTTGCTGTCGCCATGTTTTTTATCACATTGCAGTAAAATTCCTAGCTTGGAGCGCTATTTTGGTCATAATTCCATTTGGAAACGTTTTTCAGGGAGATAGGGACTTATGGCAGGCAGATATTCAGGCAGAGACACCAAGGACATGCTCGCCGATGCCCTTATTGCAAAGCTCGAAGAGGGCAAGAAGCTTTCGAAGATTCCCATCCGGGAGCTGACCGAGGCGTGCAACCTCGATCGTCAGACCTTCTACTACCACTTCAAGAACATCTACGAGCTCACGGAGTACACCTACAATCGCGCGCTCAGGGAAATCTTCAATGTCGAGGACCGCGACGAGCTGCTCCAGTTCGACTGGCACTATCGTTTTGAGAAGCTCCTCGAGGAAATCGAGAAGAACCCCGCTCTGCGCGACAACATCATCCCCATACTCGGAGAAGGCCCCATTCGCCGTTACGTGTCCGAGGCCATCGACGAGTTCTTCCAGCACGATATGTACCCGCAGCTCGTCGAGGCGGGCCAGTCAAAGAAAGAGGCCCAGGTGAGCACGAAGCTGTTCGGCTACTCGCTGCAGGCAGTGCTCATCGCCTGGATCACCCGCGAGACCGACTGGACCCCGACGGAGATCCTGGACGAAATCGAGCAGATGCAGCAAGACTATCTGCGCGGCATCAGGATGCGCCCGGAAAACCAGAAGCGCGTTGGGGCAAGCCAGCAATAGCTTCGCTGGAAACACGGATATTCCAGCATACGAAAAAGGCGCCGCATTTTCGCGGCGCCTTTGCTTTGCCCACATACTGGGGAGAACTTTTCGCGGGTCTTAGAGCTCCCCGCGCTTGAGGGCGTTCATGTCCTCTTTGGTGATATTGAATTCCTTGCAGTGCTTCTTGTACTCCTCGCGCAGACCCGACCAGCGGTAGGCACGGTTGCCGAGGAAGATGGCGAGGATGAGGAGGATGATCATCGGGATGGATTGGACGAGACCGTTCATTGCGTCCACCACGCCTATGTAGGTGAGGTACGTCACGAACAACGTAGCGAGAATGCCGATGGCCATGATGATGATCATAGTGCGCATGTCGCGGTTGAGTTCCCGTTTCATGTCGATGGCCTGGCGGACTTCCTTGCGGCGCTTCTTCCCGACGTGCTCTTGCATCCTATTGCCTCCGAAGACCAGCAAATCTCTCAGAAAATACTCCAGAATCTAGTCTACTAAGTAGATTCAGGTTGCGTGCGCCCTCTCACAGACATTCCACAAAAGCAGGGGTTTGTCACCACAGTTGCTACAAAAAACCGCCCCCTCGACGTGCGAGGAGGCGGTGCCTCATACCGCTCATGCATACAGAGGGCATGCGTCAGGCGAGGACCTCTTTAGGCCTTGGCGACCCAGAGGCCGTGCTTGTTGCAATGCTCGAAGGCCTCGACGACTTTCGCGTCAGCGGGCACGGCAAAGGTCGCCTCGGGCTTGTCGCCGGGCTTGAGCTGGGAGATCTGCAGGCCAGCCGTGGTGTGCAGCGCGATGAACTGGATGTAGTGATCCTCGGCCATGGGATGCTCGACCTCGCCGACCTTGACGGTGACCGTCTGGCCGTCGATGGCGATGACCGGAACGTGCTTTTCCTGCGCCGCATCGACGGTGTTGGGGACGAGTTCGGTCATCGTCTCGCCGCAGCAGACCGGAATCGGTCCGCCATCGACGATCTTGGTGATGATGTTTCCGCAGTGCGAGCAAATATAGAACTTGATATCAACCATAGCGGTCTCCTTCTCTCGAAGTTCTCTTTGCGAACGTGTTGAAAAAACCAGTACAGAACGGTTTTTCAATGTCCCCATTCTACACGTGCCCTGCAGTGAAAATTTTCACAGTAGGGCAACGACGGCAACGCCGTCATTACGTCAGTCCGAGACGACCAGATCGACGGGCGTGACCTCGATTATCTTTGCGAGTTCATCGAAGGGCATCTCGATCTGCGTGCCAACGCGCCCGCCCGAAAAGAATATCGCATCGAAGAGCACGCAGGTCTCGTCGATGAAGGTGGTGAAGAACTTCTTCATGCCAAGGGGGCTGCAGCCGCCGTGGACGTAGCCGGTCAGGCCCAAAAGCTCGCGCGACTTTACCATCGCGATCGACTTCTCTTTTGCCGCGCACGCCGCCTTCTTGAGGTCGAGTTCTTCGGCAACGGGCACCATGAAGACGTAATGCTCGCCGCTCTTTCCCACGGTGACGAGCGTCTTGAAGACGCAATCGGGGTCCTCGCCCAAGATCTGCGCGATCTGGACGCCCGTCATGCTCGCGTCGGCATCGAAGACGTGGATCTTGTGGGGCGCCCCGGCAGCATCGAGCATGCGCATGGCATTTGTCTTGCTTTCCTTTTTCTTCCCCATGAGCTCAGTCCCTATTCGTCTGCGTCCACTTCGGCATTCGAATCGGCATCGGAATCCGCGACAATGCCGGCAGAAAAGCCGTTCATGAGAAGGGCGACCACCTGCTCGTAGTCAGACGGGGTCTCCTCTTCGCCCTCGACCCGAAAGGGCCTTCTCTTCTTCGGAGTACCGCCTTGGGAAAAGGTCACCTCGATGCGCCACTGGAGCGCCTCGTTCACAAAGGTTCCCTGAGCGGGACGGTATACCCGGTTCCACGAGAAGAGCCCCGAGTTGACGAGCGCCTCGATGTACGCGCGCGCCTCGGGGACCGAAAGCTCGATGTCCTCGATTTCGGCGGTCCGGTCGCGCACGCGCATCTGCGCTCCACCCTCGATGGGCCGGTAGGCCGCGGAGCGCGGGTATGGCAGGCTCGGATTCGCCTCGATGTACTCGATGCTGGCGATGTTCTCGTACGTCAGCAGCTCCCGGGGAATCGCGTGCTGCTGTGCCGCGCCAAAGGGCAATCCGGGCATATGACCTGTCCTTTCCTTTTCGATAGGGTCTACGGGCGCTATTCTACTCGCTGTTAGAGATACGCAACAGTTGCCCCATACAGCACAGGACGGAAGCGTCCGACCGAGGCGCTGCACTCCCCTAGCTCCGTGCGCTCAGCGCACCCGATACAAACGACACGGCCGCATCCCGCCTTTCGGGGGCGATGACGGCGCAGACCAGCACGGCGGCGCAGAGCATGAGCAACACGACCGGTCCCCAGAACTTTCGGCGCGCCTTCCGTCGCATGCGCCTGAGCTCGACGCCATCCACCAGTACGACCCCACAGGGCTCGGCCTGCGCCAAGGCCCCATTCGTGAAACTGGAATCGGTCACGACCCAGGCCTCATC
>JBMNPN010000141.1:0-4580 GCA_050943615.1 Coriobacteriales bacterium | reverse complement strand
CTCGCTTTCGATGACTGGGTCCACGAGCACTTCTACAACGCCTACGTCGTCGCTGCGATGCTCATCCTCTACGGCATCATCTTCATCGTCCTCGAGCGCCGCAACAAGCGCCGCTACGTTCAGTACGTGCACGATTCCTACCAGGAAGGCGCAGCCGAGGTGCCGCTCTTGGAAGACGGCACTCCCGATCCAGATGCGATGTTCAAGATCCGCACGGTCGACGATATCGATTGGAAGACGGCGCTCAAGATCGGTGCGTTCCAGTGCCTGGCCATCATCCCGGGCACGAGCAGAAGCGGTGCCACGATCATCGGCGGCATGCTCACCGGCTGCTCGCGCACTGCGGCAGCTGAGTTCACGTTCTTCCTCGCCATCCCGATCATGTTCGGCTGGGGACTCGTCAAGACCGTGAAGTACATGGCGGAGCTCGGCGCTGCCAGCATGTCGGGCAATGAGGTCATGGTGCTTGTCGTGGGCATCGTCACGGCGTTCGTGACGGCGGTCATCTCCATCAAGTTCCTGATGGGCTACATCAAGAACAATGACTTCGCGCCCTTCGGCGTCTACCGCATCATCGTCGGAATCATCGTGCTCGGTTACTTTGGGTCCAAGGCGGTTTTTGCCTTGTAGTTGGCTTTTCTGAAAAACAACCCGCTTCATCTGCACAAATTTCATATTTGATACACTTTCCCTCCTGATGTTTGGTATCGTTGACTCGAAAGGTGTAGGGGCCTTTCTTCAAGGACACGAATAGGGAGGGTTTCATGTCAGAACAAGACACAAACCAAGGTGCCGTTAACCAAAGCGGAGCGCCCGAGCCGCCTCAAGAAGACGCGAGCCAGGTAGTTTCGGGCGAGGGCACTCCGAGTCCATCTGCCGCGACTCAGCCAGAGACGTCCCAGGAGACAGCCGCTTCCCAGACCGAGGCCATGCCCAACGCGGGGCAGGCTGCCCAGTACGCCGCTCCGACCGGCCAGCCTGCCCCGCCGAACTCTGCGCAGGAAGCGCCCAAGCAGCAAGACGACGATTCCACGCTCACGATGGGGCACTGGATGCTCGTGCTGCTCCTCATGGCTATCCCGATTGTCAACATCGTCATGCTGTTCATCTGGGGCTTTGGCGCCAAGGCCGCGCCCGCAAAGAAGAACTGGGCGCGTGCGCAGCTCATCTGGATGGCCATCTGGATTGCCGTCAGCCTCATCTTCTCGGGAGTCATCATCGCCGGTATCACGTCTGCCGTGCTGAACTCCCAGGGCATTGACAGCGAGGACTACAATCCGCCTGCAATGTCCCAGGAGTACAACGAGGACAGTGCTGACACGGTCACGGCAGAAGAATCCGATGAAGACGAGAGTTCTGTGGTCGGGTCCACCGAACTCGACCAGAATTTTGCCAAGATCGAGCTCGGCATGGCGCCGAGCGAGGTCCGCTCCATCATGGGGTCGAAGGGCAAGACCGTGAGCGAGTCTAAGTCGAAGCATTATTCGAGCCTCTCGCTCAGGTGGTCGAAGGATTCCGATATGGTCTCTTGCCTGTTCAGCAATGGCAAGCTCATCAGCCGCTCGCTTTCCAGCAGCGATAGGACCTCCGAGGGAAAGGCCACCCAAGCCGGCTATGAATCCCTCGATGAGGGAATGTCCTATAGCGCGGTGAAATCTGCGCTCGGCGGCAGCGGCAAGCTCGTCAGCGAGTCCCATATCGGGGACAGCAAGAACCAGACCTATGAGTGGTTCGGCGACAACTACGCGACCATCATCTGCAGCTTCACGAAAGGCAAGCTCACGTCCATGAGCCAGAGCGGCATGGATGAGTAGAAGAGTCTTTTCCGTCCATAGGCCGATTCTCGCGCGCTGACGCGCAAAGGCCACCTATTTAGAAACACATTGGACACAGAGCACCGTTACCGTAGTGGAAACACCGGGTAGCGGTGCTCTTTCGTTTCGAGCCTGCGAATATGCCGCTGACTGCAGATTGCCAGGACGACGAACGGGGCATCGCTCCCATGGAAGGGGAGTGTATGGAAGTTTTCGCAGACGCCGTAGCGGCAGTTGACTCGTTCGTGTGGGGCTGGGCGCTCATCTGGCTCTTGCTGGGCACGCACCTGATCATGACCGTGAGGACCGGCTTTATCCAGCGCAAGCTCGGCACGGCGATCAGGCTCTCGGTAACCAAGGACGACCCTCATAAGTCAGAAGGCGACATCAGCCAGTTCGGGGCGCTTACCACGGCGCTTGCCTCGACCATCGGCACCGGCAACATCGTAGGTGTGGGAACCGGCCTCATCTTCGGTGGACCAGGTGCGATCTTCTGGATGTGGATCACCGGAGTCTTCGGTATCGCTACCAAGTACTCCGAGGTCTACATAGCCCTCAAGTACCGCGTGAAGGACCGTCACGGGGAAATGCTCGGCGGTGCCATGTACGCGCTCGAGCGCGGCTTCAAGCACAAGGGACTCGGCAAGGTGCTCGGCGTGCTCTTCGCGCTCTTCACGGCCATAGCCTCCTTTGGCATCGGCGCCTCGGTGCAGTCGAACTCGCTTTCAGGTGCCATCGCCTCGACGACGCTGTTCGACGGTTCTGCCATCCCCTCGTGGGTCATCGGGCTGGTAGTCGTCTTCCTCGTCGGCATCGTCATCTTGGGCGGTATCCAGTCCATCTCGCGCGTCTGCGAAAAGCTCGTCCCCCTCATGGCGATTCTCTACGTTGCCGGCTGTCTCATCATCATCTGCCTGAACGGGCAGTACGTGGGAGAGGCGCTCTGGATGATCCTCTCCTGCGCGTTCACGGGGCAGGCGGCCTTCGGTGGCGCGGTCGGCTCGGGTGTCATGCTCGGCCTGCAATACGGCTTCAAGCGCGGCCTGTTCTCCAACGAATCGGGGCTCGGGTCCGCACCGCTCGTCGCGTCTTCCGCAGTGACGAGAAACCCTGCGCGCCAGGCGCTCGTCTCCATGACCGGCACGTTCTGGGATACGGTCGTCATCTGCGCTATCACGGGTATCATGCTCGTCTCCACAATGCTTTCCAACCCCGATATCGGGCAGTCGATTCTGGCTGCGGGCAGTGCCGATGCGTTCGGTGGGGGAGCGGCGCTTGCCACCGCCTGCTTCGAGAAGATCCCCATTGTTGGGCCACTCGTATTGATCATCGGTCTATTGAGCTTCACGTACTCCACGATGCTCGGCTGGGCTCAGTACGGCAACCGCGCCGTGACCTATCTGTTCGGCAGCAAGGGCGTGCGCGTCTATCAGATTCTCTTCCTGGTCTTCGTGTTCTGGGGCTGCGTGAGCTCGGGGTCTCTTGTCTGGGATATCTCGGATATCACGAATGCCCTCATGGCCGTGCCCAACTGCATAGCGGTCCTTGTCTTGAGCGGATTGGTCGCGCGGGAGACCAAATATTATGTCTATGAGGGGCACCTCGATGAAAGCGATGACACCCCGGTTCCGCAGATAGACAAGTAGGGCTCGAGTTGACTTTCCGATGAAAATGCAAACAACCATACAGATGTATGAAAATGTCTCATAACACAAAACACCATAATTGTCTAGTTATATTTTTTGCAAAATCTGGTAAACGGTCGAAATAGGTCTATAATCGAATTGTCAGAAACGTTGGCGCCCGTTTCTGGAAAGAAGATTTTGGTTGTGCGACTGCCGACAAGCGACATGCCGTATGTTGAAGGGAGCACATCATGAAGGCCATGAAGAGCGTTTCAGTTCAGCCGGTATCTGCAAAGCCAGCGCCGGCAATCGGTGCCTTTCCATTGAACCAAGCCCAGCTCGATGCGCGTGCCGCGCATGAGAAACTGGGAAGGCAGGCTGCCGACGAGTTCGTCTCCGAGCAGGAAAACCGCCGCGCGCGCAAGATCGTGAAAGACGGTGACGACAGCATTCGCGTCCATGCGTGGGGCGCCGGTTTCGTCACGGCAGTCTGCGCAATCGCCACCTATGTCGTCTCTATAGCAGTTTTCAAGGATGGTCTTACCGCGACCCTGCTATGGCTTCCCGTCCTGGCGTTCCTCATTGCAGGCTATGCGCATATCCATGCGCGCAATGCCGTAGAGAAAGCCTACGGCAAGCTGTCCCACGAGGCCGTTGATGAAAATGCCGATGTCATCGAGTACGCTCGGGAATCCCAGGCGTGGGAGGACACGGTCATCTCCGTACATGGATCTACGGGCCGTATGTGGGCTGAGCAGTTCATCGATCTTGCAACCATCATGCTGATCGCAGTTGGAGTTACGGGAACTTGGTGGGGCTGGGCCCTTGCACTCGTCCTTCTCGTCGTCGGAACGCAAGTTCGCGTCCATGCCGAGGACCCGGGAATGGATGGCAGGGGCAAGCACTGGAACAAGACGTTTTGGCACCTCACCCTCGACCAGGTCATCTACCTGTTCATCGGAATGGCGATCTGCGGGATAATGCTTCTCTAAGCCACGGGTAAACAGTTCCGCTAACAAGAGGGGGTGTTCCTATGGTTTTGTCAACACCCCGCGGCTGCTCCCCTCCCCGCTAGAGGGCATGCTCGCGCCAGGCCCCCGGAAAGGGGCCCGGAAGGGCTCCGCTCTTCTCCGGCGGGCTA
>JBMNPN010000140.1:0-4633 GCA_050943615.1 Coriobacteriales bacterium | reverse complement strand
GTACAACAAATAAACGTACGTAAATATAAAATTCATCCATTCAAATATTTAAAACTAGAAAAAAATAAAAGACATCATCAAAACGCTGTTATATCTAACTCGTTTCGTTGCCTCGTTTTTTAACGTTGTTTTTCTATTTTGTTCCTCTTGTCCATTATAATGCTACCAGCAGGCACATCTTTTGTAATCAATGTTCCAGCACCTATTACAGACCCTTTTCCAATTGTGAAGCCATCAAGAATTACTACATTACTGCCAATCCAACAATCATCTTCCCCTGATATCCCTTTTTGGTTGACTCCTTGACTTTTAATCTTTGTCCTAGTATCTGAAAAATTATGATTTTCAGCAAACAAGCTACACTTCGGCCCAAACATCATATTCTTGCCAATTGTGATTTTCCCAGAACAACCAACATATCCATAAGGACCAATCGAAGAATGATCTCCCATGACAAGTCCATGCCCATAATCTCCACCATAATAGCTAGAAGGACGAATCATAACGCCACGACTTATTGTTACATTATCGCCAAACACCAAGCCTTCTGAACACAGTCCATGAATTTCTGCGTAATCTTCAAACTTAACATTTCTGCCACATGAAATGTGTTTTCCATGAGAAATTTGAACATGTTTCCCAACAAGGAACAAACCTTTCACTTGTTTTAAAAAAATTCGTCGTATCAGGCTTCGAAAAAATTTTACGCCTGTATTCCACAATATAATCAACCTATCTATCTTTGAAATATCATTTATGCATTGTTAGTTTTCCTGTTTTCTCATTAACCTGCCACACTCATCTAATTTCATACTCTCGATCAAATTACGATAAGCCGTTTTTAAATCAACTCGGGGGTTCCAACCAAGTTTCTTCAGTTTTTCCGTCGACAGATTCATATGAAGTGTTGGTGCATATCCAAAATTTTTAGGATCGGCTTCTTTAACTACTACCTTTATGGATGAATCCTCATCAAGTGTTGCAACCATTTGAGCCATCTCATAAATAGAACAATATGAAGATTCGTTTGCAGCGTTATAAGCCTCTCCATTTTTCCCTTTTAACAAAACCATGAAAATAGCTGTTGCCGCATCAGCAGTATACAAATATGATCGTTTTGTTTTGCCGGCTGTATTTAAAACAATATCTCTATGTTCAATCCGGCATCTCGCAAATTGTGCGAAAACGCGACCGTCATGATAATCAACACCCGGCCCGAAAGTCTGTGTTAAACGAACAATTTTAACAGGAAATCGATATTCACTACCATATGCAACACACAAATTTTCGCACATTCTTTTACTTTCAGGATAGCATGTCCGTACTTGCATTGTATTCAAATCAGTCCCATGCGTTTCTATAATTTTTTCATCCGTTTGAGGTGTTCCATACACTTCCATGGAAGATAAATACACAAAACTTTCAACAGGATTGACTCTTGCAAATTCAAGAATATTTTTTGTGCCTGTTATGGCAACGTCAATTGTTTCAACTGGAGAGGTGACAAATGATTTGCTAGAAGTTTGGCTTGCGGCATGAATAATCGCATTGACGCCAAGGTTTTCTGGTTTTAATTGACAAATATCAGCAACCAGGTAATGAAGATAAGATGCTTCTTTCCCAAACAATTTCTCTGCCTTTTTTAAATTTCTTACACACGCAACGATATTAATTTTCTTTAGATTTTCCTCATTAAAATAAAGGAGACTTTTTACCAGTGTTTTCCCAATTAACCCGGTTGCCCCTGTTATTAAAACTGTTTTACCTGCAAGTTCGTCAAGATTGCTAAAGTCAACAATGTATTGAAAATCATTTTGCATCTATTATACCTCTATTCTTCTGGATTCCATCCTGGTTTATATATTGGATGTATTCCTGTTCGATCATTTGCAGCATCTCGATAAGCTGCTTTCAATTCCTTTTTTAAAACCGGAGGATTTTTTGAAAAAATTGAGGCATCTCGCAAATACCTGCGCCAATATCTAAAGAAATAATAACGTCTTGGAAAATTATATTTAATCATCAACAAATCATTTCTGACTTTATAGTATCTTCCCCAGTTTATGGTCTTTCCATCAAATGGCTTCGTGTCGTGATCTATAATAGCAGAAGGTATACACATAATCTTCCCTTCTTTAGAGACGCGAATAGAATGCTCTTGATCATCACAATAAATAAAAAACTCTTTTCGATCAAGACCTACCTTTTTCAAAACGCTGGATTTAATCATTGTCCCTACATAAGAAAATATATCTATCGAAAAAGCGGTTTGTTGATAATCTTCAGGCGTTGACGCATACGTTTTAACCTTTAATTTCGTTACACTCATGTGGCTTCTATGCCATTCATGGATTTTCCCTTGATTATAAACCGCACAGCATAAAGCTGCAATATCATCCTGCTGAGCTTTCGTTAGATTATCATAATAATCTTTCAGTTCTTTCAACGCGTTTGGCCTTGGATAAGCGTCGTCGTCTGAAACCCATACCCAATCTGGCGACAATTTTAAAGCTTCCTGCATTCCCGTATAAAAACCGCCTGCACCACCCGTATTAGAATCAAGGTGAACAACGTATCTGTCAATTTCCGCCGTTTCTTTTTTCCATTGATCTAAATATTCTTTTGTTCCGTCGAAGCTACAGTTATTCACAATTAAAATAAAAGAAGGTTTAACGATTTGATTTTCATAATGCTGAATCGCAACCTTCAATTTTTCTAGTCGATTAAAAGTGACAAGAACTATTCCGATATTCATCCTTTTATCTCCTATTCGAAAATTTGCCGATTCTCACGTGCATCCGATATCGCTCTAAACGTATAGAAATCTTCTGGCGTCGTGACTTTTATATTCTCATAGCTGCCTTCCACAATATAAATATCTCGACCATAATCCCGCATCAGCGTACAAGAATCAATTGCATTTGTATAACCATCAGAAATGGCTTTTTCTTCTACAGACAAAATATCCCGCAACATGAAACTTTGGGGAGCTTTTGCAATCAAAGATCTTTCCCGAGGAACAACATCACCAACTTTTTTCCCTTCTTCGCGCAAAATGACAGTTTCCTTTACCGGTGCACAAGTCACGGCTGATCCATACTTCTTGACGCTTTGAATATTTTTCGTGATCGTTTCTTCGTCTATGAGTGGGCGCACCCCATCATGAATGAGCACAATATTATCTTCTAAACCATAAACAGCTTTTGCCGCCTTTAAACCATTATAAATTGACATCTGACCCGTTTCACCACCAGGCACAATTTTTCCAATTTTATCTAAGCGATATCTGTAGGCCATTTCTTCCATATAAGGGATCCAACTTTCTATACAAGCTACGATAATCCCATCGATTTCAGAATGATTTTGAAAATGCTCAATGGTATGGACGATGATCGGTTTGCCATGAATCATTAAGAACTGTTTTGGTCTATCTTTTGTATGCATCCTTTCACCAGTTCCGCCGGCAAAAATAACTGCAATATTCATTATTAAGTCTACTTTCTGTTATTCCCAATCTTTAAACCATACTTCTAGCTCATGTGTAACTCTTTTTTCTTTTGGGGGAAGTTTCATGTAATCTCCATAAAGTCCTGTTAAATATGAATCCCAGCATGACATCGTTTGAAAAATATGATTTTCAAAAGTCACGTCAACTGATTTCTCAAATTCAGACTTTTTCACACGTTCACCTTCGCCATAAAGTCCCCATGTCACCGCACCAACGTATTCAGCCTTTTCATAGGTCACTTTTTTGGCGAGCGCTTCAATTTGCTTACCACATCGCTTCGGACTGTAAAAAATATTAATCAAAGAAAGATATAATGGCTTAAGCATTTTCTTAAGCCACGTTTTTCCTTCATTTGGATCAGCTTTTGATTTAGCTAAATATTTTCTATATTTATCTCCTATTTTGTATATTTTTTTCACTTCATTTATATCTGAGGGAAGTCCATCATACGGAAGAATATCGAGCCATAAATGTGAATCTTTTCCTTCATCAGCATATTTTCTTTTATAGATTGTTCGTTCATCAAATATTTTCATAAATGGGAAAGAAAAACTACCATCTTCATAACAAATCATAGATAAATAATCAGGTAAATCATTATCTTGATGAAAATAATTGATTAATCTTTCATAATCTGGCCTTGGCATACATACATCTATATCATCATCCCATGGAATAAAACCGTGATGTCGAATTGCACCCAATAATGTTCCACCGCTCAAATATATTTTCAAATTGTGTTGAACACAAAACGTTTGAACCCTTATCAAATTATGCAATTCAATTTGTTGAATTTGTTCTCGTGTTAATTTTTTCATCCACCCCTCCAATATAAGATGATTTTTTCTAGTAAAAAATACAGAAATTTATTTAGTATCTTTATCAATCATTTTTCTTAATTCTTTTGCTAATGAAGGATCTCTTTGAAAATCAAATTTTCTTGCAAACATACATCCTGTATCCTTTAGCATAGGAATATCCTTAGCAGTATACGTATATGGTGTTCCTCTGGTCCAATCAATTGCTCGACAAACATCAAAATATGTATCTTGAATAAATGGATGCTTTCGATTTCGAACTGCATGATATCTATTAAATGAATTGTTGCTGTTTAAGTATACAGTT
>JBMNPN010000139.1:0-4644 GCA_050943615.1 Coriobacteriales bacterium | reverse complement strand
CAGTGCTTTCCACTTCTGCTTCCACTTCGTCAGCGACCTTCTTGAGCTCGGCGTTTCTCTCGATCTTCTTCTCGAAGCGCTCTTGCTCGCGCTCTTCGTAGACTTCTTCTATTTTCTCCTCGTACTCGTCCTCGTACTCATCTTCCCAGTTCTCCTCCTCGACTTTCTGCGAAAGGACGCTGCGCATCGACTCGGCCTCGATGAAGACGGCCGTTGCCTGCGGCCAGCGGGCATGCAGACGCTTTTCGATGTCATCGACGGTCAGGAGCACCTCGCGCGCCGAAAGGTCCGTTCTAAAGGTCGCGTCGATGGCGATGAGCAGGTCGGAGGGGCCCATGTACATGGTGAGGATGCGCCCGCAGCTGATGACGCGGTCGTCGGCTTCGACGATGTCGCGCAGCTCATCGAGGCTCTGGTGCTTCATGCCCTCGCCGACGAGCAGCCCCTTCGTCTCGTGCAGGAGGATGGTCGCCACGCCGCAGAGCAGGATGCCGATGAGGATGGAGGCGATGCCGTCGAAGTAGAGGTTGCCGGTGACGTAGCACAGGATCGTGGACAGCAGGGCGAAGATCAGGCCGAGCTCGGCGGCGGAGTCCTCGAGCACGACGGTGTAGAGCGAGGGGTCCTTGGTATCGCGGATGAACTTGATGGGGCCGATGTCGCCGCGCGCGGCGTTGAACTGCTTGATGGCGATGCCGAGCGTTGTTCCCTCGATGATCATGGCGGCAAAGATGACGATGTAGTTGAGGGTCGTGTCGCCCAGCTCGTGGGTGCCCGCCATCGTCTCTTGGATGGACTGGACGCCCTGGATGAGCGATATTCCGCCGCCCAAGAAAAAGACGAGCAACGCGACGACCATCGTCCAGAAGTAGAGCTCTTTTCCGTAGCCGAAGGGATGGAGGTAGTCGGCATCGCGGTTGGACTGGCGCATGCCGAAGAGCATGAGGATGCCGTTTCCGGAATCGACCATGGAGTGGATGCCCTCGGAGAGCATCGCCGCCGATCCCGAGATGAACGCCGCGATGAACTTGACGACTCCGACGAGGATGTTGCCGATCATGCCGGCCACGACGGCGATCTTGCCATGTCTGTGGGTGGTCTGCTCCTGGCGCTGGGCGCCACGGGCCTTGAGTTCCTCGAGGGAGGGACCTGAATACATTTTCTTTTGTTCGCACTCCTTACACGTTGCCCCGCCAGCTTGACAGATGCGGCGGAGCAGTGGTTTTAGCGCCTATTTTACCGTGCGCTTTGGTTGCTTGGGATATTTCACACAAGCGTGAGCGCTCCGTTACCTCAAGGGACAGTGGGCGAGCGCCAGGCATCTCGGCAAGGCACGCTACTGCACCGGTGCGGTGGAGCGCTCGTGCCCGATTTCTGCGGCATCGACGTGGATCTGCGCGGCCCGCAGCTCATCGAGGAGGCGCTCGGCTCCGGCTCTGCCGCTCAAGTGCGTTCCCGACTCAGCGAAGCTGTTCTCGAGATGGCAGGTCCAGCGCATCATCCACTCGATGTAGAGGGTGGGAGTACCGTAGGTCGCCGTTTTCAGCAGCTGCCGCATCTTCTGCTCGATACGTTCCATGCGAGAGAGGAGCGCAGGGTCGGGCGTTTTTGCATTGCCCTCGGTCTTTTCGCCTTTTTCGTCGTAGACGGTGATGCTCGGCTCGTCGTTTGCGTGCGCACTCAACGTGCAGCAGGGAAGGTCGAGCTGCCTGCAGGCGGCGCGCATGTCGCGGTCTCCCGGCAAGACGACGAGCTCTACGTCTTGCGTAGATGCCGAGATGAAATCCGCGAAGCGCTCGGCAAACGATGACTGGCGGGGAATGATCGTCGCGGCGCAACGGCCAGATGCATCTACGAGGTACGTTCCCGCAAGCATCGGGTTGTCCAGCCAACCGTACTTGACTCCCGTCTGCTCGTTGACGCGCTGGTGACGGGCAGCTGGTCCATCGGGAAGCGGATCTTCACGAAAGATTGAGGTACGTGCCTGGATGGTGCCGGTCAGCTTCGGTTCGTCAAGCTGCGCCACCGCTGCCAGGCATTCGAGTGCAAGGGGACGTACGTCAGAACCGAGGTCTGCCTGCAGGGGAGCTTCGCTTCCCAGCAATGCTTCCAAGATGTCGAGCCAGGAATCTGTGCTGATGCGCCCGTCTCCGCAGAACGTCCTCTCTTCTGCCTGCATGTTCATTCGCCTCTCTCGCATTTGCCCTTCGTGCACGGTTCCGACTTGTCCTGCCGGCGTGAAATCATAGGCTCTTTCCATGATAGAGCCCTCGAGCATGCTCGAGGCAAGGAAACCTGCGTATTCAAATGTTTGTGATTGCTATTTTCCGCGCTTTGATCCCCAGAAGAAGAGTGCGACCGTACCCGGGCCGGTATGGCTTCCGATGGTCGTTCCGACGCTGAAGATCTGGACCTTGCCCGTCATCTTGGCGAACTTCTCCTCGACCAGGTCTGCGACGGCACGGGCGTCCTCCATGCAGGCGCTCTCGCTGATGAAGACGCGCCCCGCATACTCGAGCCCGTTTTGGGCATGCTCCTGCATCTTTTCCACGATGCGCTTGATGACGCGCTTTTTCGTGCGCACCTTCTCGCGCGGGATCAGATGGCCGCCGTCTTCCATGTCGAGCAACGGGCAGATGTTGAGGAGGTTTCCCACAAAACCCGTCACGGGCTTCACGCGTCCGCCCCTGACGTAGTAGGTCAAATCGGTCGAGAAGAACTCATGGCGCATCTCGAGCTTGTGCTCTTCGACCCAATCGTGCGCCTCATCGACGTCCATACCTTTCGCACGCAGCTCGGAAAGCGTCACCATGATGAGACCATAGCCGCTCGAGGCACCGAGCGAGTCGACGACGTAGATCTTGCGATCGGGAAACTCCTTGGAAAGCCTCGCTGCCGCATCGCGTGCGGCGTTGTAGGTGCCCGAAAGACCCGTGGACAGAGAGACATGCAGGATGTCTCTGCCCTCCTCGAGAAAGGGGCGGAAGTGGTTTTCGTATTCCCCGACGCTGATGCCTGCCGTGCGCGTGTCGGCGCCTTCTGCCATGCGGCGGTAGAACTCGTCGAACGGGACGCTCTGTCCGAGGTCGTCGGGATGCTCCACGCCGTCGAGGTAGAAGTGAAAGCACACGTACTTGATGTCGAACTCGTCCATCACTTCTTGCGAAAGATCCGCAGTCGATTCGCAGCTCAGCACAAACTGGGCCATGGTGGCATGTCCTCCCTTTTCTCTGGAGTCTTCCCAAAAATGAACACTTGATTCGAGCAAATTATACAGATGAGAAATTGAATTTCTTTCAGTTTCACGATAATGAGCAAAGTTCGGCAAAGTGTATTCCATTCGTGTCAGCAAATGGGCGTTACGCACGAGTCCTCGTACAAGGTCAAATGCAGCTGGGTTACAATTGCCTGTGTTCTTTCCGCCACTTGATACGGGCGCGATCTATCACCAGGGAATTCGGAGCATTTAGTGGATCTTTCTCTCGGAGTGTTTCTCGGGCAGCTGTCTGTTCATCCAGCACTCATCATTATCCTCGTGCTCGTCTTGGGCGTGACCATCGTGTCCGGCGCGACCGACGCCCCCAATGCCATCGCCACTGCTGTGTCTACACGCTGCCTGTCTCCAGGCGTGGCGCTTGGTCTTGCGGCCGTCTTCAACTTCCTCGGGCTGGTCGGGATGACCTATATCTCGACCGCCGTGGCGCACACCATGTTCAACATGGTGGACTTCTCGGGAGATACCCATCTTGCCTTGATGGCGCTCATTGCTGCCATGATCGGCTCGATTGGCTGGGGCTTCTTTTGCTGGTGGAAGGGCATTCCCGCCTCCAAATCGCATTCTCTTATCGCCGGCATGACCGGCGGCGCCATCGCTGTCAACGGACTTGGGGGCGTGGTGATAGGCGAGTGGATGAAGGTCATCTACGGCATGGTCTTCAGCTTGGTCGCGGGTTTCTTACTGGGCTGGCTGATGGTCAAGATCGTCGAGTTCCTCTTCCACCGCGTCGCGCGCTACCGGGCAAATCGCATCTGCACGGTCGTGCAGGATATCTGCGCCTGTGCCCTCTCGTTTCTCCACGGCGCCCAGGACGGCCAGAAGTTCATGTCGGTCGCCTTGCTCGGCATCGCTCTTTCCTTTGGCATGGAGACGAGTGGCGACACGAGCTTTCCGCTGTGGCTCATGATCATGTGCTCGCTTGCCATCTCGCTCGGCACGCTCATCGGCGGCAAGCGCATCATAAAATCCGTTGCAATGGACATGGTCAAGCTCGAGAAGTACCAGGGCGTCGCGTCATCTCTCACCACGGTCATCACGCTGCTTGTGAGCTCGCTTACCGGCATGCCCGTTTCCACGAGTCACTGCTCGACGGCGGCCATCATGGGCGTCGGAGCATCGCGCAACCCGCGCAAGGTCAAGTGGGACGTCGCCTGGGGCATGGTGAAGGCGTGGATCTTGACCTTTCCCTGCTGCGGGTTCATCGGGTGGGTGCTCGCTAAGTTGTTCATGCTGTTTTAGGTACGGATTGGTAGTGGGGCTGGGCGAACCGCAGGTGCCCCGTGCCTCGCACCCGCTCGCGTGGGCCCTCGCCCGCTGCTGCGGAACTCGCGCGCATTCGCGCGCTCAGACAGTCCTCGCAAGGGCGC
>JBMNPN010000138.1:0-4674 GCA_050943615.1 Coriobacteriales bacterium | reverse complement strand
CCCGATGCGGCGAACAGCGGAGCAGCTCGATGGCACTCCGCGCGCGTCCTAGCGAGGACTGTTTGAGCGCACGAAGTGCGCGAGTTCCGCAGCGGCGCGCAGGGTGCCATCGAGCGGGTGCGGAGCTCTCGCCGCATCGGGGACCGCGGCACGACCTGCCCGTCGAAGCTCTCTTCCGCGCACACCCGCAGCCTATTTGGCGGGATTGGCGGTCAGATGGCGAAATACGTTGCGCGGAACCCGCACGCGGCAACCCCCGAGCAACGCCACGGGCGATTTGACCAGAATCTCGGTCAGATGACGCAATACGTTGCGCGCATTCCATCGACCAGCTACTCCGCGCACATCCACACCCCATTTGGCGTCAGATGGGGATATGCTGTGCGCGAAACTCCGAAATCTCGGACGCGCGCGCATTAAGAGCCCATTTGGCGGTAGGCGGGGAAATATTGTGCGCGGATTTCAGAATCTGCAGTCGTGCGCACGCCCACGGCTCATCTGGCACCAGATGGGGAAATATCGTGCGCGGGCCTTCGAAATCCTAGCCCCGCGCACACCCACGTCCCGTTTGGCGTCAGACGGGGATAGGTTGTGAGCGCAGTTCACTCGTCGGTTGTCGCAAATGGGTCGCGATAGCGCCACCGGCAACATTAAACGAGAACTTCATATTTTATAAATACGCCTTTTACCTGCGAAAACGTGAAAACTCGTACAGATGTTCGTTTGAAAATGCATCTCAAGTCCGTAAAATATCCAGGTACTTGACGATTGTTAGGACGCACAAACATGCATAAACGTTGCCTGAATGTCTTCAAGACGTTCGTGTCTGCGTCGCTTGTGCTTTCCCTGAGCCCCGTTGCCGCGTTCGCTCAGGAGGGAGTGGGGTCGGATACGACGTCTGGTGCCTCCGTTTCTGCCGAAGCGCAGGTCACCACGGACACGTCTGCGAGCACGCAGGCCGCCGAAGCCTCCCTCGACGATTCCGTTGAAGTGCAGAAAACCGATACATCGAAGCTCTCTGCCGTTAGCGAAACCGCTGCGAATGCGGTCGAGTCGTATTTCTCCGACCGCTCCTCCGAGGTCGAGGGCACGGGGTCTGCCGCCGATGATTCCTCGGTCGACCTGAGCTCGTCGGTCGCCTCTACTAGCGATGAGCGCGCGGACAACTTCAACCAGATGGCCGACTCTGCCAACATCGAGGTCCTCGATGCGAGCTCTACGGTCGATGTCACCAGCGTCGACCAACAAGGTTCTACGATTTCGGTCGATGCATATGAGCAGACTGTCTTCACCTATGACGATCTCTCTGATGGCAAGGGCGGAAGCGATGTCGCCATCTTCGGCACGGACCATTCTCTCGAGGTCAAGGCTACCGATGCAGAGGCAGCTATCGTTTCGGATGCCTACGACGAAAGCGATCTTTCCAATATCGACACGACCGACACCGCGAACACGGCAGGCAAGGGAAGTGGCTCCAAGGCCGACTCGAATGGCACCAAGAGCTCAGAGAAAACTGCAGGCAAGGCTGCTGCGAAGTCCAATGCTTCTGATTCGGCTGCCGAGAAGAAAGCAAATTCCACTGAATCTGGTGCAGCTGAACAGCCAGCAGCCCAGTCAGACGCCCAGGCAGCAGGCACGTCTGACTCGTCATCGCTCCTGTCGTATGTGAGCGACTTTTTCAGCACGGCGTTTTCCCTGGTCGTTCCCGAGAAAGCCTACGGCACTACCTACGACTCCAAGTACAACGCTGCCAAGGCGATTGCGTATTCTGACAAGTATGCGCTTTCCTATAACACCAAGTACCGCAACTTCAACTCCGTCGGCGGCGACTGCGCGAACTTCACCTCGCAGGCTCTCAAGGCCGGCAAGCTCACGACGGACGCGACGGGTTCGTCGGCAAGCAGCGTCTGGTATTACAAGTCCGGTTCCAACTATTCCACGTCGTGGACCTACTGCCCGACCTTCGTGAAGTACATGAAGAAGAACAAAGGCAAGTACATCAAGAACCCGAAGGCCTCCCAGATCTATCCTGGCAGCCCCGTGCTCTACATGAGCAGTGGCGTCTGGGCACACGCGACGCTGTGCGTGGGCTATAACAGCGCGGGCACGCCGGTCATCAACGCGCACAACAACGACCGCTACCACGTTCCCTATACCTACTGGAACACGACTCGCTGCACGATTCAGATGACCAAGACCAAGCCCACGGTCGGCACAGGCTCCACGTTCGAGACGGGCAGGAACGCGAGCGCGACTTCGACCGATCTCAAGTCTGATGCCGACGCAACCTATACCTATGCCATTCTTGACTCCGTAAATCACACCGTCCAGCTCGTTGATTACAGCGGCACGGCGTCCAAGGCGATTATCCCCGCCTCTGTCAAGAACCCCTCTGATGGCCTCACGTACAAGGTCGTCGCGGTATCGGACTCCGTGTTCGCCGGCAACAAGCACATCACCTCTGCGACGATCGGCGGGCAGTTCACCAAGCTCGCCACTGGCGTCTTCAAGAACTGCACGTATCTCAAGACCGTCACCTTTACCCAGGCAAGCTCTGCGAGCGCGTACGTGCAGCGCACGGGCACGAGCGCATTCGAGGGCTGCACGCGTCTCACGACCATAAAGGGCGCATCTCAGATTGAAAAGATCGGAAAGCGCGCTTTCTACGGTTGCAAGAAGCTTACCTCGATTTCCGGCTTCACGAACGTCAACTCGATCGGATCTCAGGCGTTCTGGAACTGCAAGAAGCTCGCCACGCTCTCGACCTTCGGCAAGACGACCTATGTCGGCTCGAGCGCGTTCAGGAATTGCGACAAACTGACCAGGGTGAGCGGTTTTCCCGTTCTCAAGACCCTCAAGTCCTACACGTTCTATGACTGCGACGGGCTCAAGAGCGTGAACATCACCTCCCCGAAGCTGAAGACGGTCGGCGCGTATGCTTTCTATACCGACGCCGCTCTTTCCAAGATCTATCTGAGCTCGACCAAGCTGACCGCAATAGGGGACTACGCGTTCTACAAGAACAAGAAGCTCTCCAAGCTCAAGATCTACTCTTCGAAGATCAATACGAGCAAAGTCGGCTTCCGTTCGTTTTACAAGGTGCGCTCGAAGGCCAAGATCTACGTGCCTAAGGCTCAGAAGAAGAGCTATCGCAGCGCCTTCCGGACGCACGGGCTTCCCTATTCGGTCAAGTTCCGCAGCATCTGACATGGGCGATGCTTTTCCGCGCCCCTGCCGCCTTCCGGACGCTATACTGTAGCTTCAGAAACGTAGAGATTCCAGGCATGCCGTCTTTCGGATTGGACGGCATATCACGCCGGTCTTTCGAATCGATTTAGGAGCATTCAATGAAATACGATCTTCTCATGAACGTGCTCGGCGTCGCCGAGAAGGCTGCTATAGCCTGCCAGCCCTGGAACGGCCGCGGCGACAAGGTCGCTGCCGACCAGGCCGCGACGAGCGCCATGCGCGAAGCGTTCAACGACGTCGATTTCTCCGGGCGCATCGTCATCGGGGAAGGCGAGCGCGACGAGGCCCCGATGCTCTACATCGGAGAAGAGCTCGGGCGCGGTGGAGAGGAGATTGACATCGCCGTCGACCCACTCGAGGGCACGAACCTGTGCGCGTACAACCGCCCGGCGGCCTGGTGCACGATCGCCATCGCCCCGCGCGGCGCGCTGCTGTACGCACCCGATACCTATATGTGGAAGGTCGCGGCCGGTCCCGCCTGCAAGGGCAAGGTGAGCATCGACAAGACCCCGACCGAAAACGTCCACGCCGTTGCCGAGGCACTTGGCAAGCCGGTGGAAGACGTCTGCGTCTGCATCCTCGAGCGCGACCGTCATGCTGACATCATCAAGGAGCTCCACGAGGTCGGATGCCGCGTGAAGACCATCGACGATGGCGACGTGTACTGGTGCATCGCGACGGCCCTGCCCGGCAGCGGCGTCGACATGGTGCTGGGCGCCGGCGGCTCTCCCGAGGCCGTGCTTTCTGCCACGGGCCTCAAGGCCATCGGCGGCGAGTTCTCCTGCAGACTCGGCTTCGAGGTCGACCCCCATGGCGAGGAGAAGCGCGAACGCGCCAAGAAGACGGCGGGTATCGACATCGACGCGAGCCTCACGATGGACGACTTGGTCAGAAGCGATGATGCGGCCTTCATTGGCTGCGCTGTCACCGACTCCGAGCTGCTCGACGGCGTGCGCGCCTGGCCCGACGGCGCGATTACGACTGAGTCGCTGATCTTGAACGCGCACGATTCTTCTGTGCGCAAGGTCAAGACCTGCTATCGCAACGGCGGTGCCGTCCGCATCTAGTCAAAGCGCGTCTCCGAGCGAGGCGCTCGACAAATTTTGGCGGCATGAGCCGCGCCCGTCGATACTGCCGAAGGGTCAAAGATGGGCGCGGCTTTATTATGCCCAGATGCCAGTTTGCTTTCTGCGCCCAAACGCCCCCGGTGGTCGACCACGTGGCGGGGTTCGGCGCACACTGTATCGAGAGCCCCCTGGTGGTCGACCACGTATGGGAGTTCGATGCGCACGCTGCACCGAGAGCCCCCAAGTGGTCGCGCACTTGCAGGACTTCCGCACGCCCTGCACGGAACTGCCCTTAGTGCGCGCACACGTAGCGGGCTTCCGCGAAGGTGGAGGGCCGAAACTGCACGGCGCTGCCCTT
>JBMNPN010000137.1:0-4679 GCA_050943615.1 Coriobacteriales bacterium | reverse complement strand
CCGCCTACAAGGGCATTCCGCTCTCGGTCGTGACCTGCATCGCGCTGCACGAGCTCTATGGCAAGGAAGCGCGCTACTGCTCGAACCGAAAGGAAGTCAAGGATCACGGGGATGCGGGCATCCTTTTGGGAAGCCCGCTTTCCGATGGCGACCGCGTCGTGATGGTCGAGGACGTGACGACGTCCGGAAAGTCCATCGACGAGACCTATCCCATCATCACCGGGCAGGCAGACGTCGAGGTCGTGGGGCTCATCGTCTCGCTCAACCGCCTCGAGGTCGGTCGCGGGGGCAAGAAGTGCGCGCTCGACGAGGTGAGCGAGCGCTACGGCTTTCCGACGGGCGCCATCGTCGATATGCGCGAGGTCGTCGATGCCCTCTACAACAGAGAGGTTACCGGTCGCGTCGTCATCGACGATGCCACCAAGGCCGCACTCGACGAGTACTACCGCCAGTACGGCGTCAAGTAGCATGGTAGGCGATAGCTTCTGCGTGCTGTTCTTGTGAGAGGCAGCCTGCTCTTGGGCGCGTGGAAAACGGTGCCTCTGGAAAGTGCTGGGCATGACTAGGGGCTCCTAGCTTTCGGGCAATCCCTTCTTCAAGATGGGAAGGCAGCACAGGAAGATGACCGGGATCAGAAGGCCGCTTGCCGCGACCGCGATGAAGGTCGCGTGCGTGCCGAGCGTGTCCATGAGGATGCCGCCCAAGATGGGGCCGACGGCAAGGCCGAGCTGAATGCCGGCGTTGAGAAGCGTCAGCGACTCGGTGACACGCGCTGGCTCGACGGTTCGCTCCGTGACGGAGTTCAGCGTGATCACGAACGGCGCATAGCACAGCGCACCTACGATTGTCGCGAAAAAGAGCAGCGGGATGTTCACCACGAAGAGGGCAGGGAGATAGAGCACGAAGACGCCCGTTCCGGCGGCGAGTACCTGCGTCACGGGCTTGGCGTGCAGGTAGACCATTCCGAAGACGAATCCGCACATGACGCTCACGATGCCCGAGACCATGAACACGAGGCTTGCCATGCTCTCGGTGGCCTGCTCGCGGCAGATGCCGTAGGTCGCGGGGTCGAGGAACCCGAAGAGCATGCCCATGCAGAACATGCCCGCGAACAGCACGGCGATGGCGGGGTAGTCGATGAGCACGAAGTGACGCCGAGCGCCAGTATCCGCTGTGTCGTCGCTTTTTCTCACGCTCGCCATGAAGGCGGTGTCGGGTTCGCTGTCGTGATCGGAGAGCACGATGGCGGTGCCCGCAAGGTAGGCGATGCCGCCCAGCAGAAGGCCCGCCTCCGGGAACAGCCAGCTGGAAAGGGCGATGGCGAGTGCCGGCGAGAACATGAAGGCCAGGTCATCGAGGATGCCCTCGAAGGAAAACGCCGTCTTGAGAAGGCCTGCGTCCATCGAGCGGTCCCGCTGGAACAGGTAGCTCCAGCGGGCACGCGTGAGCGACTGGACCTGTGGAGTGAATCCGATGAATGCCGACACGGCAAAGGCAAGCCATAGGGGACCGTCGAGGCGAACGATGGCAAGGACGATGAAGAGCGCGCCGATGCCGATGGCGGCTGCTATGGGCACGACCTTGCTCTGACCGCGCTTGTCGACAAACTTCGAGACCTGAGGTGCGATGAGGCAGTTGGAGAGCTGGACGATGCCGATGCCGATGCCAGCCTGCGCGTAGCTGTAGCCCGATTGGGTGTACATCGCTAGGAACGCGAGCGTCGTCATCGCCACGAAGAAGCGCGCGATGGTTCCGCCGATGATCGTGCGCAGGTGCATCCCGCTTTTCGTAAGCGAGAGATACGCGCCTGTGTTGATTGCCATCTTGCCGGCTTCCTCCCTGCCCTGTACTGCTCGACTGCTTGCTGGCACAAGAGAGTGTAGCGGCTTGCGCAAGAAACCTCAGTGGGAATATGCGTGCAGCGCGTGTGATGTTGCAAGGAATTCACCCTATTTTCGATAGGACGGCACTCGCTGTGGTCAAGCGAGCGTCACGTTCAGCAACTTTTGGCTTGCCGCTAAAGTACCCGCGCGGAAATTCTGCGAGTTTCTTTCGGTTTGGCGCCGATTTGACGGTCCAAAGGCACCCGTGCGCTGAGGCAGCGAGTCAAAAGTTGCTGAACGTGACACGGCGTCCGCGTGTACCTTTTCCCGACGTTGCTTTTATTGTTGCTTTCCAACTCAATGCATCTCGTGTGCCACCTGCATGAAATATGTTGCGATGTAGGCGGGCAATAGGAAGAGCGCGGGCTAGAATAACAGCGTACCTGCATGCGGTAGGGTCTTAAGCCCTCCGCATTCGAGAAGTCTCTTTTTCGAGAGGGGAATGCTTGATGCTTTCTGATATCGAAATCGCGCAATCCACCAAAGGCAAACCCATCGCCGACATCGCCGCAAAAGCGGGAATCGATTCCGAGTATCTCGAACTCTATGGCAACTCCAAGGCAAAGATTGACTACAGATGTCTGAAGGACGGAAACGACAAGCCCGGGAAGCTCGTGCTCGTCACCGCCATCAACCCGACACCTGCCGGTGAGGGAAAGACCACGACCACGGTCGGCCTTGCCGATGCCATGGGACGCCTTGGGAAAAACGCGCTCGTCGCGCTGCGCGAACCCTCGCTCGGGCCGGTATTCGGTATCAAGGGGGGCGCTGCCGGCGGAGGCTATGCGCAGGTCATCCCCATGGAAGACATCAACCTCCACTTCACCGGCGACTTCCATGCCATCGGTGCAGCCAACAACCTGCTCGCCGCGATGCTCGACAACCACATCCAGCAGGGAAACGAGCTCGGAATCGACCCCAAGACCATCACCTGGAAGCGCGTCGTCGATATGAACGACCGTCAGCTCAGGAACCTGGTCGACGGCCTCGGCGGCGCCAAACAGGGCGTCCCGCGCGAGGACCACTTCCAGATCACCGTCGCCTCCGAGATCATGGCGATCTTCTGTCTCGCGACCTCTATTACCGACCTCAAGGAGCGCATCAGCAAGATCATCGTCGCCTACACCTACGATGGCAAGCCCGTCACCGCGGCCGACCTCAAGGCACAGGGCGCTATGACGGCGCTGCTCAAAGACGCGCTCAAGCCCAACCTGGTACAGACGCTCGAGGGCACGCCCGCGTTCGTGCACGGCGGTCCCTTTGCCAACATCGCGCACGGCTGCAATTCCGTCATGGCCACACGGCTGGCCCTCAAATACGGCGATTATGCGATCACGGAGGCTGGGTTCGGTGCCGACCTGGGCGCCGAGAAGTTCTTCGACATCAAGTGCCGGCTTGGAGGGTTCAGGCCCGATGCGGTCGTCGTGGTTGCCACGGTCCGCGCGCTCAAGCATCATGGCGGAGCTGCACTCGACACGCTCAACGACGAGAATCTCGAGGCGCTTGAGGCAGGGCTTCCCAACCTCCTGCAGCATGTCGAGAACATCACCAAGGTCTTCAAGCTGCCCTGCGTCGTCGCCATCAATGCCTTTCCAACTGATACCAAAGCCGAGATCGACCTGGTTGAAGCCAAGTGCAAGGAGCTCGGTGTCAACGTCGCGCTCTCCGAGGTCTGGGCAAAGGGCGGAGAAGGAGGAAAGGAGCTGGCAGAAGAGGTCATCAGGCTCTGCGATCAGCCCAACGACTTCTCGTATGCCTACGACCTCGATGGGTCCATCGAAGAGAAGCTCGACCAGATCGCCCGCAAGGTCTATCACGCTGACGGTGTCGAGTTCACGGCGGCAGCACAACAACAGGTCGCAAAGCTCACCGAGCTCGGCTTTGACAAGATGCCGATCTGCGTTGCCAAGACCCAGTATTCGTTCAGCGACGATGCATCATTGCTCGGAGCACCCAATGACTTCAAGATCACGGTGCGCGAGCTGACGGTTTCTGCCGGCGCGGGCTTCATCGTCGCGCTGACTGGCTCGGTTCTCACGATGCCGGGCCTTCCCAAGCGCCCGAGTGCCGAGAAGATCGACGTCGACGAAAACGGCAAGATTACGGGACTGTTCTAGCGCACGCATTGATGCGGGAGCGGAAAAAAGCGCGCAAAAGATTGTGGGGCACGGCAACTGCTGTAAGCTGCCGTGCCCCGATTGCGTGAGCGCGAACTTCCTACTTGCCCGCGAGCGCCTCACCTTAACCTGTCGGTGGCAGCGCTAGACTTAGAGCGCTAGATTACGTAGTAGTCGGCAGCGTTCGTGGTGTCGCAGAGCTCGCTTATCGTCTTACTCCCGAGGTAGTCCTTGATGAGGTGGTCGAGCTCACGCCACATCTCGAGTGTTTTGTACTGCGAGACGCGTCCGAGCTCGGGGTGGTCGCCCTCCAGGTTCTCGACAGGGGAGAGACTGCCTTCCGCGACTTCCAGGACCTGATAGGCCGTGATGGACGTGGGATCGGCGTTCAGCTTGTAGCCACCGCCCTTTCCGCGAATGCCGACAACGAGCTTGGCCTTGACCAGCTGCTTGACGATTGATTCCAGGTACTTGTCGGAAATCTCCTGCCGCGCCGCGATCTCCTTGAGGGGGATATAGCCTTCTGCCTGGTGCTCGGCGAGGTCGATCATGGCTCGCAGCGCATAGCGCCCTTTTGTCGAGATGAGCATGTCCTAATCCTTTCCCATCCTTATTACCTAGTAGTATAGCGGGTTTATAGCATTTATTACAGGACGGTAACTGAAGGGAAAAACCTAGC
>JBMNPN010000136.1:0-4700 GCA_050943615.1 Coriobacteriales bacterium | reverse complement strand
ACCAGACGCGCGCGGCCTCGGCATTCGAGACCGATGCCTGCGTGCTCACGTGAATCGCGCAATGCGGTGCGTACCTTTTGGCAAGAGAAAGTGCGCCGAGGTCGCCGATGATGAGGGCATCGACCCCTGCCGCATCGAGGGCTTCGAGATAGGAGGGGAGCAGTGCGATATCCTCATCGTGCATGACGATATTGCAGGTGATGTGAACCTTCACGCCACGTTCGTGCGCATAGGCGACCACCTCGGGAATCTCGGAGAGCCGGAAGTTGTCGGCACGTTGGCGCATGCCGAAGCGCTCGCAGGCAAGATAGACGGCATCCGCCCCAAAGCGAATCGCATACTCGAGTTGCTCTTTGCCGCCGGCAGGTGCGAGCAGTTCCATCTTGGACACGGGGCCTTCCTCACTACATTCGGTGCTTTCACACGTATATATGCGGCTGCATCTTAGCAGTGCGCGAGGAACTCAGAGCAAAAAAGAAGGCGACCGTCGTTTCGAACGGCCGCCTCAAAAGATTTCGCGTTTCCCTAGGCCCGGTTGCGAATCTTGAACTCGCGCGAGCCACTTGCCACGAGCGCCGCTCCTGCGCCGATGCTCAAAAGCCCCGGTCCGGGAAGGACGAGCATCGGGATTCCGACGGCCACGAGCGAGACCCCGATCACAATCTTGAGCAGCGCCTTGGGCTTTGTGGTTCCAGTCGACGCCGCCGCTGCGGAAGGAGAGGAGGCATTCACCGTCGTGAAATAGTCAGAAGCGCGCTTGCCGTCCTCGATGATGTAGGCCTCGTAGTAGTTGGGGATGTCCGTGTTCTTCTTCGTTCGTGCCATCACTGTCACCTTTCGGTCGTGGTGCCTTGGCTTGTTCTCACTTGCTGGCTCAAACCATACATAAGACTTCTGAAGAGAGTCTGAAGACGAGCGGCAGTTTTCTGGAATTCACGGGGATGTCACAAACTATACGAGGCCGTAACCTTGGCAATTCCCTTTGGGGCCCAATCTGTTTTTGCAGCGCCCTGTTGAATATCGCCACGCAGAGTGATGAATTCCGCCGTTTTCATGTGCGCACCTGCCCAAGGTGCGCTACATTGATAGGCATTGAGAACTTATGCACGTGCAGGCACCCTTTCGTTACCTCATCTTAGGTGGTGGTCGTTGTGGCAGCTCCAGCTCCTGAACACGTCCGAAACATCGTGCTCGTCGGTCAAGATGGGTCCGGCAAGACCTCTCTTGCCGAGGCTATGCTCTTCGTCTCCGGCAGGACCTCGCGCATGGGCACGACGCACGATGGCAAGTCATATCTGGACTACGATCCCGAGGAGATCAAGCGCAAGTTCACGCTCGGCACTTCGATTGCCCCGATTCCCTACAAGGACTACAAGATCAACTTGCTCGACACGCCCGGCCACCCCGATTTCATCGGCGACACGCTCTCGTCCATGAGCGCCTGCGAGACGGCGCTTTTCGTGGTCGACGCCGCAGCTGGCCCGCAGGTCATGACAAGCCAGCTGTGGAACGAGGCGCAAGGTATGCGCCTTTCCCGAGCGGTCTTCATCAACCACATCGACCGTGAGGGCGCGAACTTCGATGCGTCAATGGCAGCCCTTCACGCGCGTTTCGGATCGCGCCTCGGACCGGTGACGATTCCCATTGGTGACGGCGCCGATTTCAAGGGCGTTATCGACATCATCCGCATGAAGGCACGCTACTTTGACGAGGGAAGCGAGCACGAGCGCGTCGAGGAGATTCCCGATGACTACCGCGAGACGGCAGAGATCGCCCGCGACAAGCTCTGCGACCTGGTTGCCGAGGCCGACGACGAGCTGCTCATGAAGTACCTCGACGGCGAAGAGCAGCTCACGCAGGAGGATATCGAGTCGTTGCTCGACAAGGCCATCGCCCAGGAGCTCATCATCCCGGTCTTCGTGGGCTCGACCATCGTCAAGCAGGGTATCGCGGGTCTAATGGAAGACATCTGCACCTACTTCCCACATCCGAAAAGCCACGGTGCCTATCAGATGGCAGATGGCACGCAGATCACCATCGACCCCGAAAAGCGCCCGGCAGCCTATGTCTTCAAGAGCCTCTTGGACCCCTTCGTCGGCCGCCTGAGCTACCTGAAGGTGCTCTCGGGCACGCTCGAGCCCGGCATGGAACTCGTCAACGCGCGCACGGGGTCAAAAGAGCGCCTCGCGCATCTCTACGTGATGATGGGCAAGGAGACCACGGACGTGAAATCCGCCAAGGCAGGCGACATCATCGTCGTGCCCAAGTTGTCATCGGCGCGCACGGGCGACACGCTCTCCGAAACAGGAGAGATTGCCGTGGAGCCGGTGGCGCTTCCCGATCCGCAGTTCCCGACGGCAATAGAGGCCCCCGACAAGAAGGCAGAGGACAAGCTCTCGACCTTCATGGCACGCACCGCAGAGCTCGACCCGACGATTCGCTATGAGAGAAACGAGTCCACGAACCAGACCGTGCTCTGGACGCTGGGAGAGACCCAGCGTGCCTGCCTGCTCGAACGACTCAAGGAACAGACGGGCATCGAGCCGGTCTTTCTGGAGTTCAAGATCCCGTATCGCGAGACCATCAAGAAGACCGCAGAGGCGCAAGGACGCCACAAGAAGCAGACCGGTGGCGCCGGCCAGTTCGGCGATTGCTGGATCAGGATCGAGCCCAACCCCGGAGAGGGCTACGAGTTCGTCGACGAGGTCACCGGCGGCAGGATCCCGCGCGGTTTCATCCCGGCTGTCGACAAGGGCGTGCAGCAGGCCATGGAAGAGGGCTTTCTGGCCGGCTACCCCATGGTGGACATCAAGTGCGCGGTCTACGACGGCAGCTATCACCCCGTCGATTCCAACGAGGCCGCCTTCAAGGCAGCGGGCCGTCTCGCCTTCAAGGCCGCCTGCGAGAAGGCGGAACCGGTTTTGCTCGAGCCAATGGCCGACCTCGACATCTCCGTGGGCGAGGCCTATGCCGGCGCCGTCATGGGCGATATCTCGCAGCGCCGCGGCCGCATACTGGGCACCGACTCCGATGATGCCGGCGACACGATCATCATGACGCGCGTGCCCTATTCCGAGGTCGTCGACTATGCCAAGGACCTACGCTCGCTCACGAGCGGAACGGGTACGTTCTCGCTCATGATCCACGGCTACGAGCAGGCCCCGGCCGATGTTGCCAAGAAGCTCATCGAGGCCTACCAGGAGGCACGTGCGGCTGGCAACAAGTAGCGCAAACTGCCAGCGTGCTTGGCAGACGCACCTGGCTAAAGCCCCGGAGATGGAGGCACGCAAGCTTCGTCTCCGGGGCTTTTTCACCTGTCGCGTACTCTAGAATCCGGACTATGGAAATCGCTCCCATCGCATATATCGAAAGCCCCTATCCGACAAAATTCGGCGTGCCCCGGCAGCCGGCTCTGGTAACTGCCCTCACGTCTCGGCTCAGCGTCCCGATTGAATATTTCGACGGAAGGGCAGAAGAACTTGAACCGGGCAGCTTCGTCGTGTTGCTCTGGGAATTCTCCTTCAACCACGGGGCGCGTTCCGAAGCGGCGCGCACGGTTCGTGCCCCACGTCTCGGTGGTACCGAGCGCGTCGGGGTCTTCGCCTCGCGCTCGAGCTTTCGCCCCAACTCGCTTGCGCTGTCCACGCTCGAGGTCAAGGAGGCAATGGCGAATGGAGAAAGGCTCGAGCTCGAGTTTTACGGAGGCGACCTCGTCGACGGGACCCCGGTATACGGACTGCGCGGCTATGGAAGGGCGGACGTGCACGAGAACGCCCGAGCTGGCTGGGTACAGCAGCGGCCCTGGAACCTGCTCGACGATGTCGTGGTCCCCGAAGCTCTCAGATCCCGTATTGCAGACAACCTATGGCCGGGCATCGAACAGGTCCTCAGGCAGGACCCGCGGCCCGCTTATACGAAGAATTCCCAATCGGATCGGGAATTCTGGGTTCCCATCTGCCACTATGTCATCCGCTTCAGGGTCGAAGAGAATAACGTCGTTGTCACGGGCATCGAAGAGCTTTCGGAAGAGCGCTACGCCCAACTCAAGATGAGGGGGTCTCTATGAGAGCATTGGTTCAATGCGTGAGTTCAGCCAAGGTCGCGGTCGAAGATACGGAGATTTCCTCGATAGGAAGGGGATACCTGGTTCTCCTCGGAGTAGGAGCAGACGACACGAGAGCCGATGCCGACAAGCTCTGGAACAAGCTCTACGGGCTTCGCGTATTCGAAGATGCAGACGGGAAGACAAATCTCTCGCTTCCCGATGTGGGTGGCGAGGTTCTCGTCGTGTCACAGTTCACGCTCTATGCCGACTGCAAGCGGGGTCGTCGCCCCTCGTTTTCTAAGGCAATGAGGCCCGACAGTGCACGGGAGCTCTACGAGTACTTCTGCTCTCTAGCCGAACACGACCTCGGGCATGTCGGCACCGGAACGTTCGGCGCCCTCATGGACGTCTCGCTCGTCAACCACGGGCCCTTCACGATCTGGCTCGACACCGACGAGCTGTGAGAGACACTCGGGGGCTTTCGCTTTGATTTCATAGTGTCAATCAAGCCGTTCACCCCATTAATGCCCCGTTCACCGTAATCATGTAATAGTTTTACGATAAATTCACATTTCGCTGTGCCCGTTGCTGGCAAAGCATTCCCTATTGGTATAAGAGGTCGGAGGATATGCCCATGGACGCTGGCTTTATGGAC
>JBMNPN010000135.1:0-4776 GCA_050943615.1 Coriobacteriales bacterium | reverse complement strand
GGCCGGCGGGGAAATACTGTGCGCGACACTTCGAAATTACGGACGCGCGCACACCCACGCCCCATTTGGCGGGCAGGCGGGGAAATACTGTGCGCGAGACTTCGAAATTCCGGACGCGCGCACACCCACGCCCCATTTGGCGGCAGGCGGGGAAATACTGTGCGCGAGACTTCGAAATTCCGGACGCGCGCACACCCACGCCCCATTTGGCGGCAGGCGGGGAAATACTGTGCGCGAGCTCTGCGCCTCAACCTCCCCGCGCACACCCAGAGCCCATTTGGCGGGCAGGCGGGGAAATATTGTGCGCGGATCCGCGGTCCCTGCGCTGCGCGGCTCAGTTCTTCTGGCAGTCTTCGCAGAGGAGGACGGCCTCGTGACCGGCCTTGTGCGCCTCGAAGGAGACCATCGCGGCCGTGCCGAGCAGCTTGCCGCAGTTCTCGCAGTAGGCGAGTGTGAAGTTCCTGCCCCAAATCGAGCGGGTCTTCTCGTCCTCGCTGTAGGGGATGGCATCGGTCGGGCAAGCCTTTGCGCAGTTCAGGCAGCCAATACACGGCTTGGGCGGCTTGCCGAAGGGCGGCGCGATGCGCTTTTCGGTGCCGGCACCGACGGTGCGGATGGCACTCGCGCCGAGCTCCTCGCAGGCCTGCACGCAGCGACCGCACATGATGCAGCCCTCGCTGTCGATGGTCGTGAAGCCCTCGATGTGCCCGAGCCCGATAGTGTCCTTGATCTGCGAGATGGACTCCGCATCGGGTGCGCGGTGGTGCAGCAGCGAGACGATCAGTCCGCGCTCCCTTGCGATCTTGTCGTTCTTCGTCCAGACCTCGCAGTTCTCGGTGAGAGGGTAGTTGCACGATGTCACGACGCGCCTGCGCCCTCCGACCTCGACCTCGCAGATGCAGACGCGGCAGTTGGCGAGGCGCTCCTCGAAGTCCTCGTTGCGGCAGAGCGCGGGGATGAAGATGCCGTTTCTCTGGGCGACGTCGTAGAGCAGCTCGCCTTTCGCGCAGCTGCACTCCTTGCCGTCGATCGTGACCTTTATTGTCTCGCTCATCGTCACGCACCCTCTCCCTCGCCGCATGCGCAGGCACCCGCCGGGCAGCGCTTCTCGTTGATGTGCGTTTCGAATTCATCTCTGAACTGGTCGAGCGCCGTGGTAACGGGGAGCGCTGCCGTCTGCCCTAGTGCGCAGATTGCCGCATCGCTCATCGTCTGCCCGAGGCCCTCGAGAAGCTCGAGATCCTCGGGTCGGCCCTTGCCCGTGCAGATGCGCGAGAGGATGTGCTCTATCTGGCGCAGCCCCTCACGACAGGGCGTGCAGCGTCCGCAGGACTGGTATTCGGAGAAGTGCACGCCCTCGAGGACGGTCTCGACGATGCAGCGCCGCTCGTCGATGACGCGCAGGGCGCCCGATCCCATCTGGATGCCCGCCTGGCGCATCGTCTCGAAGTCGATGGGCGTGTCGAGGAGCTGCTCTGAGATGACGCTTTCGCAGGCGCCGCCGGGAAGGACCGCCTTGAACGTGTGGCCGTCTTTCATGCCGCCGCAGATGTCGAAGATGACGGTTCGCAGCGTCGTGCCGAGCGGCACCTCGACGATGCCCGTGCGCTTGAGCGGCCCGGTGACCGTGAACGCCTTGGTCAGGTCCTCGCTTGCGAACTTCTCGGGTCCCTCGGCAAGGATGCGCCCCACCACGGCGAGTGTCTCGACGTTGTTCAGCACGGTCGGCTTGTCGAACAGCCCGTGCTCGGTGCAGTGGACGTGGTCGGTGCGCGGCTCGGGCATCGAGCCTTCCATGCTCTTCATGAGCGCGGAGGACTCGCCGCAGATGTAGTTGCCGCCGCTCGAGAAGACGTGCACGTCGATGGCGTGCTCGCTTCCGAGGATGTGCTCTGAGATGATGCCGGCTCCTCGCGCTTCGTCAATCGCGTGCTCGATGCGCGCGCGTGCTAGCTCGTAGTCGCTTCTGAGGTAGATGTAGGCATCGTGGGCGCCGATGGCAAGGCTCGCGATGATGAGCCCCTCGAGCACGGCGTGCGGGTTGCCCTCGAGTAGCGCCTCGTCGACATAGCAGGCGGGCTCGCCCTCGTCGGCATTGCAGACGACGTACTTGGGTTGGGCGGCCTGCTCGAACGCGGATCTCCACTTGCGCCCTGTGGGAAAGCCCGCGCCGCCCTTGCCGCGCAGCTCGCTTTTCTCGAGGATGCGGATGATCTCCAGGCTATCGAGCTCGAGTGCGCGCTCGAGTCCCTGGTAGCCGCCGTGCGCACGGTAGCTCTCGATGCTCTCGGGGTCGATTTCGCCATAGCCCGCAAAGGCGACAGGGTGCTGGAGCTCGTCTGCGCCGTTGCCGCTGATGAGCTCGAGCGGCAGCGGTGGCTTCGGCTTCACGCGTAAGGCCGCGCCCTCTTCGACGGAAAGGGAATGGTAGAAGCTCGCCATGGCATAGAGCTGGGCGGACGGGTAGTCGAGGTACATCGAGATGTCCTCGATGCTCTCCTCGGGCACGTAGCCGAACTCGGCTTGCAGCGCCTGGAGCATGGGGAGCGCCTGCGCGTGCTCTTTGGGAAAGCTCTCGACGATCTCTCGAGAGCGGATCTCCTGGTACTCTAGTGACACATCATCCTCGATTTCGTAGACAGTGCCCCTATCATACCCGTTTACGCGCGCTGGAGCTTGTCAAGTGCCCATCGGACATGCTCGCGGACGATGGGGCTCTCGTTATCGAGCTCGGCGGTGAGGTCCGGTATCCATTTCCTGTCGCCGGAGTTCCCCATGGCAATTGCGGCGTTTCGCTGGAAGAGCACGGGGTCTGATATGTAGTTGTACATGATGGGGTAGATGTACTCCTCGTAATAGCCTTCGGGCATGTGGAGCACCTTGTCGAGCGAGAAGCCCTCGGCGATGTGCTCGAGGAGCGGGTCGGTGCGCGGGGACTTGTGGTGCAGGGCGGCGGCGTTGCGCGGGCATGCTGCCTGGCATTCGTCGCAGCCGTGGATGTGCACCCCGACGCCGTCGCGCAGCTCGGCGGGAACGTCAAGCTGCTTGGGATCGCTTCGCATGGCGCGGATGGCGTTGTTGAACAGGATGCACTTCTCGATATCGAGCTTGTAGGGGGCGTAGAGCGCCTTCGTCGGGCAGGCGTCGATGCAGGCATGGCACCCTTCCGGGCATTTTCCTCCCGCGGGGGTGTCCGCCGGCTCGAGCGCGGCATCGACGAGGTAGCCGTAGAGGATGACGAAGGAGCCGACGCCGGGAACGTAGGCAAAGTTGTTGTGCCCGAAGGCGATGACCCCGGCGCGTTCGGCTGCGGCACGCATGTTGAGCACGTTTCCGTCGGGTTTGAAGGAGACGCCCTTGTCCATGAGGAAGGCCTCGAAGGCATCGAGTGCCGTCCTCGCGTCCGAGCCGTCGATGGGCAGGTACGAGCGGCTCAGGTACGCGCGGGCGATGTGGGGCAGAAGCGATTCGGGAAAGTCGATGTCGGAATAGTCGCGCGCGAGCACGATGATGGACTTGCCTAGCGGAAAGATATCTTTCGGTTCTGTGCCCACTTCGAAGAGCTTGTCGAACATCGAGGGGTAGGCGCGCTCGCGCACCTTCTCCCTCACGCGCCCGAACGGTTCCATCGTCGTGAAACCGACGCGGCAAAAGCCCAGTTCACCTGCTTTTTCCCTGATTTCTTCGGCAAGTTTTTCATCGTAGCGATCGCAGTTTGCGCTGTCCTCAGGCATCGTCTCTCTCCTCGCTGCCGGGCCGGCTTGACCGCGGCGTCTTTTGCATCCCGCACTGCGGGAATGACCGTTTAAATCCTAATCCTAAGACCTCAAGTCAACTTGAGGTCAAACGCGGATTTTCCCGCAGCGTTCGTTTACCGCTAGTAGACGAAGACGGATAGTGTCGGTACCTGCAGCAAAGACGCGCTAGAATAGCCCGTAAACGAATCCACTTCCCCGGATGCTGCTTTTCCGGGACCTGTCATACGAAAGGGAACTTCCGATGACCGCCGAGTTCGAATTCATACACGATAAGGACCGCTGCGTTGCCTGCGGCCTCTGCGTCGCGTTCTGCCCGCAGTACAGCCTCGAGGTGGGCGAGGACGGAAAGCCCGTCGGCGCCCACATGGAGACCTGCGTGGGCTGCGACACCTGCTCGGGGCAGTGCCCCAAGCGCGCCATCACCATCAAGCGCATTGGAAACCCCGCCGAGTACAACCCCTATGCCGACGAGCCGCGCGCAAAGCCCATCTCCAAAGAGGAGCAGAAGCGCTACGCGGATGCCGAGAAGCTCATCATGGACACGCTTGATTTGCGCTGGCATCCGGTGAGCGTCGGCCTCATCGATGTCGACGAGCCGCTTCCCGACATCCCGTTTCCAACCGAGAAGCTGCGCTACTGCCAGGCTATGAACGCCTCGCGCCGCGGCGCCTCCATCCTCATGCCGCCGCACTGCCACTCCTGCCCCGACGGCACGTCGATCTTCGGCATGACGGGCGTGCCACCCAAGCTCGCCACCGGCGAGATCTACGTGCTCTTCCACAAGGTCGTGGATGCCGAGGCCGCCGCCAAGATGGTGGCCGAGCGCCCGACGCTGCCGCCGCACTCCAAGCGCGCGACGCTCACCGAGCCGCTCGGCAAGACGACCCGCCATCCCGAGGTCATCGTCTTCACCGGCAACCCCGAGCAGATGATGTGGCTGTGCATGTCGATGAGCTACTTCGACGGGCACCGCCACGATTTCCACGCCTCCGGCTTCAACGCCCAGTGCGTCGAGGCA
>JBMNPN010000134.1:0-4962 GCA_050943615.1 Coriobacteriales bacterium | reverse complement strand
GACCGAGTTTCCGGTCAGATGGCCCGTGGCGTTGCTTGGAGCTGTGGGGTCGCGCGGTTCGCGCAACGTATTTGCTCATCTGACCGCGCGACTGGTCAGATGGCCCTTGGCGTTGCTTGAAGCTGTGGGGTCGCGCGATTCGCGCAACGTATAGCGTCATCTGACCGCGATTTCGGTCAAATCGCCCGTGGCGTTGCGTGAGGGTCGCGGATTCGGGAATCCGCGCAACGTATAGCGCCATCTGACCGCGCGACTGGTCAGATGGCCCTTGGCGTTGCTTGGAGCTGTGGGGTCGCGCGATTCGCGCAACGTATTTGCTCATCTGACCGCCCATTTGGTCAGATGGCTCACAGCGTTGCTCGGCATCCCAAAATTTCCAATTCGCGCAACGTATTTGCTCATCTGACCGCGGTTCTGGTCAGATGGCCCGTGGCGTTGCTTGGAGCTGTGGGGTCGCGCGATTCGCGCAACGTATAGCGCCATCTGAACGCCCGTCTGGTCAGATGGCCCGTGGCGTTGCTTGGGGGTCGCGGGGTTTCAGGTTCCTTCAGTGTGCTTTGGGTTGGTGCCGTAGGGTGGTGCTCGTACCAAGGGCCACACGGCTCACCGTTAACCCGAGGAGGCACCATGAGCACAACCGTAGCTTTCACCACAACCTGTTCGCTCATCTCTATCAGTCTTGCCATCTACAACTTCGTATTCAAGGTACGCCGTCGTCGGCGCTGGCGGCAGCGCGCGCACGAGCGAGCCCGCGCCAAGGCCCGGTCGTTTTCGAACGACGCGCTGAGCGCACAGATAGATTTGGGAAGAAGAGCTGCGGAATCAAGCGAAACCGCGGACCGCACGCAAACGCGATGGACGAAATCCGCAGGCTCGTGGACAGCTGCGGAATCAAGCGAAACCGCGGAGCATGCGCAAGCTCATAAACCAGCAGCAGCGACGGCCCGTGCAGCGCGCCGGAGCAAGCGCACGGCTCACAGTCCCGAGCAGGACGCTACCGTGCCGCTTTCCAGTCGAGAAGCGCCTGCCCCATCTCAAGATACCGATCGGGCCCGAGTGATTCTCCGCGCACAGTCGGCTCGATACCACAAGCTTCGAGAACAGCGTCGACAGCATCTGCAGGAAGCGCGCTTCTCATCGAGTTGCGGATCGTCTTGCGCCGCTGTGCGAACGCGGCATCGGCAATCTGGCAAGACGCGTCTATCAGCTGCCGAGACCCGTGAGCTCGCTCCCGTTCGAGAGCGATGACGGCGCTCTCCACGCGGGGTTGCGGCAGAAAGCACGCGTGCGAGACCTCGAAGCGCCCGGTGACGCGCGCATGCAGGGCAAGCTTGACGCTGTAGGCACCGTAGTCCTTGCTGCCCCGCTCGGCGGAGATGCGGTCGGCGACCTCCGCCTGCACCATGACCACCATGCGCTCGAGGAAGTCGAAGCGCTCGAACCAGTCAAGGATCACGGTCGCCGCAATCTGGTAGGGCAGATTCGAGACGAGCATGGCGGGAAGCGGACAGCCCAGGTCCGCTGCAGCATCCTCGACCTGCTCGCCTGTCACCTTGAGGGCATCGCCCTCGATGAGCGAAAAGCGCGGCTCGTAGGGCTGTGTTGTCTGGGCGAGCACGGGGACGAGGTCGGCGTCGCGTTCCACGGCGATGACCTGGGCCGCTTTGAGCAGCGCCACCGAAAGCGTCCCGATACCAGGACCGATCTCGAGCACGCAGCGCGGCGAAGGGTCCGCTGCATCGTCGAGCCCTGCAAGACGCAGGATATTGCCGATGATGTTGTCGTCGATGAGGAAGTTCTGCCCGAGGCGGTGCTTGGGACCATGCCCGAAGCGCTCGAGCACGGCGCGTGTCGCCTGCGGACTTGCCAGCTCGGAAAAGCTCATACGTCCTCGGCCCCTCCCCGCTCGTAGGCTGCAAGCGCCCCATCGACTATCGAATCGATGCGCGCCGGATCCGGTTCAGATCCGATGAAGCGGTAGATGCGCCCGTCGATGCGCAGGTTCGCGCAGTTGAGCGCGGAAGTGCAGATCTTCTCGAGCGGCTCGGTCCCGAAGGGGTCTCCCCCATCCCCCAGTTCGAGCAGGTAGACGGGGCGTTTGGGCGGTATCTCCTCGTTCAGCACGTACTTGCGCGCCCAGAAGACCTGGCAGCGGTCGAGCATCGCCTTCAGGTGCGCCGCCGGTCCCGCAAAGTAGACCGGCGCAATCAAGAACACGAAATCCGCCGAGATGAGGTGCTTCTCGAGCACGCTCCACGCGTCTCCGAAGATAGCGCACTCCCCGCTCCTCTTGCAGGCGCCGCAATCGGTGCAGGCGGCAACGGGATAAGTCCCCAGGTGAAAATACGTCGCCCGCTTGCCGCGCACGCCAAGGGCCGCCTCCACCTGACGGCCGAGCCTGTCGCTGTTGCCGTTTTCCTTGGGAGAGCCGACCACGATGAGGATATCGGGTTCGCGGCTTTCTTCAGCTGGCATGCGAACCTCCCCTCGTCGCCGGCTTGCCGCCGAGCAGCCGCGTAGCGTTCGCATAAACTTGTCGACAGAACTGCGCCTCGTTGAGCCCCTTCCTGAGCGCGGGAAAATCGAGCGCTGCCAAATCGGGTTTCTCAGCGCCGTTCTCGATGTCGACGGGTCGCGGCATGAGCACCTCGAGCGCGCGCTCGTCTCCCGCAAAGCCAAAGCAGTCGAGGAGCATGCGGAGCGTGTAGACCGTCATGTCGGGCATGCAAACCGTGCCACGCAAAGGCTCGGGCGCCATGTAGGGCGCGTCGGTCTCCGTGAGGAGCCGGTCGATCGGCACGTGCAGGCAGGCGTCGCGCGTGTAGAACGCTTTGCGGAAGGTGAGCGGACCTCCGAAGGCGATATAGCAGCCCAGGTCGAGAAACGGTTGCAGCACCTGGGCATCGAGATTGAAGCAGTGCACGATGCAGCCGGCATCGGGCACGCCCACGCTGCGCAAGATCTCGAGCGCCTCGTCATGGGCCTCGCGCAGGTGCAGGGAGACGGGCAGGCCCAGCTCCTGGGCAAGCTCGAGCTGTGCGGCAAAGACCTCGCGCTGGTCTTTTCGCGGGCTCAGGTCGTAGTGGTAGTCGAGCCCGATCTCTCCCAGGCAGGTGACCTGCGGGTCCTCCAGGAGCTCGAGCAGCTCTGCGCGGTACTTCTTGTAGTTGCGCGCGTTATGCGGGTGCACCCCGACGGCAAAGACGAGCTCGGGAAGCGGAGTTCCCTCTTCGCCCCAAGACGCCAGGATGTCTCGCGCAACTGCCAGCCAAGCACCCGAAAGCTCCAGAGATGCGCGCGCATCGGGACAGCCCGCGAGGTCGGGGGAATCGTCTGCCGGGTCGACCAGGCAGCACAAAAACCCGAAGCCGCGATGCGCCGCGCGGGCGATCGCGAGCTCGGGGCTGTCGAGTGTGTTGAGATGGCAGTGCGTGTCGGCGATGCGAATACCTTTCGGCAAAACCGGCGCAGCCTTCACCTTGCCCTTCGAGTTGCGGAACTCGAAGTCGCGCGCATCGAAGCTCTTGAAATCGGAGGCCGCCACGAGACGATAGATCCTATTCCTTGGGCAGACGCGGGAAGAGCGCGTCGCCCTTGACGACGGCATTGCCCACCGGCAGCCCGCCCCACTTGCTCGCAGTCTCCACATCATCGATGGTCGTGGGGTCATCGAGCCCCAGGCGCGAGAAGAGCTCGGCGGACGTCGTGGGCATGAACGGCGCCAGGAAAAGCGCGGCGATGCGGCAGGCCTCGAGCGCGTTGTAGAGCACGAAGGCGAGCTGTCCGCGGGTCTCCTCGTTCTTGGCGAGGTTCCACGGCGCGGAATCCTCGACAAAGAGGTTCGCGCGGTGCACCAGCTTCATGACCGCCTTGGTCGCCGTCCCGAAGTCGATGTCGTTGAGCGCGTCGCGCACCTGTTCGTAGAGCCCCTCGGCGGCGTCTTTCAGCGGGTTTTCCGCATCCGCGAACTCGACGGGCACCTCGGGTACCTTGCCGTCGAAATACTTGATGGTCATGTTGCTCACGCGGCTGAAGAGGTTGCCATAGCTGTTGGCCAGGTCGGCGTTGTAGACCTGCGTGATGCGCTCGTGGCCGATATTGCCGTCGGCGCCAAAGGTCACGTCGCTCAAGAAGTAATAGCGGTACGCGTCCACGCCGTAGCGCTCGAGCAGCTCGTCGGGATAGAGCGCGTTGCCCTTGGACTTCGACATCTTGGAGCCATCGGCCGCCATCAGAAAGCCGTGGGCAAAGACGTGCTCGGGGACGGGCAGGTCGGCTGCCATGAGCATCGCCGGCCAGATGACGCAGTGGAAGCGGATGATGTCCTTGCCCACAAAGTGGAAGTTCGCGGGCCAGTACTTCTCGTACTTTGCCAGGTCATCGGAGCCGTAGCCGAGCGCGGTGATGTAGTTGATGAGCGCATCGACCCAGACGTAGGTCACGTGCTTGTCGTCGAAGGGCAGCGGCACGCCCCAGTCAAAGGTGGTGCGGCTCACGGAGAGGTCGTGCATGCCGCTTTCAATGAAGGAGCGGATCTCGTTTTCGCGGATCTTGGGACGGATGAACTTGGGGTGCTCGTCATAGTACTTGAGCAGGCGGTCGCCGAACTCGGAGAGCTTGAAGAACCAGTTCTCCTCCTCGATGAAGTCGACCTCGCGCCCGCAAGTGGGGCACTTGCCGTCCACGAGCTCGCTTGCCGTCCACTGCGTCTCGCAGGGCGTGCAGTAATAGCCCTGGTAGGTGTCCTTGTAGAGGTAGCCCTTGTCATAGAGTATCTGCATGAACTTCTGGACGCCGCGCGTGTGGCGCTCCTGCGTCGTGCGAATGAAATCGTCATTGGAGATGTTGAGCTTTTCCCACAGGTCGGTGAACTGCGAGACCTGGCTGTCGCACCACTCCTGGGGCGTCATGCCGTGCTCCTCTGCCGCTTGCGCGACCTTCTGGCCGTGCTCGTCGAGGCCG
>JBMNPN010000133.1:0-5051 GCA_050943615.1 Coriobacteriales bacterium | reverse complement strand
GAAAAAGCTTACAATCGCCTTGAAATCTATAACCAGAAATTCCCAGAAAATCTAAAGAAATCGATCCTCCAATACGCCGTCGAAGGCAAGCTCGTCGAACAGCGCCCGGAAGAAGGCACCGGGGAAGCACTGTATCAGCAGATTCAGGCCGAAAAGAAAAAACTCATCCAAGCAGGTAAGATCAAGAAATCAAAAAAGCTGCCGGAAATTACGGAAGAAGAAATTCCCTTTGAGATTCCGGAGAGTTGGAAGTGGGTGAGGTTGAGTTCTACTATTTCGTTATTATCCGGATCAGATCTTAAGCCAGATCAATATAATTCCTTAGAAAACGGTATACCTTATATAACTGGCGCAAGTAATTTTAATATCAATAATCTTATTATTAATAGATGGACGACATGTCCCAAAAATATTGCGCACAAGGGTGATTTATTATTGACGTGTAAAGGTACTGTTGGAAAAACTACAATATTGCAACAGGAAAGCGTTCATATAGCGCGACAAATTATGGCAATAACTCCAATTTGTATTGATACGGTATTTTTAAAATATTATATCGAAAGTCAGGTAGAAAATTTAAAATCTAAGGCAAAAAGTATGATACCGGGTATTGAACGAAAAAATGTTCTTACATTATTATTTCCCCTTCCCCCACTCGCTGAGCAAAAGCGTATTGTTGCGAAAATTGAAGAGCTGATGCTTTTAGTAGAAAGATGTCCGGGCGTGGAAGAGAATAATTGATAGTAAACAAATGTTAAGAGGCATAATTGTATTAGTCTTTTGTTGATGAAAAATATGCAAGAGATTTTGAGGTAATGCATGCTGAAAATTGAGGACCAAGTTAAAAAAATTATTGAAGAATTACCATCGGAAGCATCATGGTTAGACTATAAAATAAAACCATATGATATTAATGAAAATAAAATTGATTTTCTCAAAGATATTATTGCAATGCTCAATTCTAAAGCTGACATTGGTGAAAATAAATTTATTATTATTGGAATAGAGGATAATAATAAATATAAAAAAGGCATAGATATTAGCACATGGCATGATGATAATGAATGGCAAAATTTGGTAAAAAAGATATCACCGATTCCATTAATTTATTCTGGAACAGTAGATTATGACAATAAACATTTTGGCTATTTTTGCATTTCTAAAGATAATACAGATTACGTCTATGAAGTAAAAGAAAATATTGTGAAGAAATCAGGGGACAATAAATCTATTTTAGCAGGACAGGCATTTGTTAGGCAAAATACCCAAAATGTTGTTTTGTTTGAAGATGGTCGGCGGAAATTATTAGAAAAAGCATCAATTACGAAATTAAATCATGATGATGAAAGATACGTTTCCATATTGTCACTTATCGGATCGTGGAATGAAGAAAGTCAAGGGGATCTTGCATTAATTAAGCGCCTTTTGGGGACAGAGTCGAATCTCGATGTTAAGAACGCTATGACGTTTTGTGGAAACAATAGAGAGACGTTTAGTTCAAATAATAAAATATGGCAATGTAAAGAACATAAAGATCTATTGCTAAAAAGTACGAATTATATTACGGCTACTTTATTAGAAAAGTTCTTTGAAGAAGCGGGAAAAGTATTTTTGGAGAACGGATATTCCCAAAATATTCAGCGCGGTATTGCAGAATCAATTGCAGTTTTAGGAAATAATTCAAAAGATTTTCCGAATGTTAGTGAAAGTTTTGTTCAGAGCGAGATTAGAAATCTTGAAAACAAAGTTTTTAAAACAACAGATTGGAATATTTATGCCACAAACATAGCTGATAATTTTAAATATTTTGAAGAAGCAGCTCCTGATATTTTTTTAAGTCATCTAGAAAGATTATTTGACGAAAAAGACCAAGCATTTTTTTCTTATTTGGAAAAATCAAAGCCTTCATTGGAAAGACACTTGGGTGGAGCTTTGAGCGATTTAGCTAAAATTGAGAACTATTTTTCAAGATCGATGCGGATTATTTTTCAATTGGCAGGAATAAGGGAGAGCTTTATAGATATTTTAACGGGGATTGTTAATCCTATACAACCACAAACATACGCTCGTTTAACCATTAGAACAGGTGTTTTTAAAGGGTTGGCAAAAGTAAACGAAGATTTAACTTGGAAAGTACTAATAAAAATAATCAATAATCCTCATCCACGAATTATTCGGGTTTATAGTACAGAATATTTAGATATTTCTCCAACTGAGAATGAATACTTAGAATCAAAAGAAAAATATGTGGAAATAGCGTGCGAATTGATAAACAATCAAGTTGAACGTATGTGCGAAATGGTTGAAATAATCAAATACGTACCACAAAATACAGAAGAATATATTATTAAAAAGTTGAATAATAATCTAGACGAACTCTCTCAAAAAGATAGAGAAAAACTGTGGAATAAATTACAAGATTTATTGTCGTGGGCCAAAAAACGTTTTGGTGAAAATATAGCACCAATTGAAGAAAGGTTAAAACCTATAAAAAAATTGTCGGAACAATTAGAAAATAAAACTGGATATTTTGACAACATTCGTCTTTTTAACAGAAGTTGGTTTCCTTTGCTGGATGGAGAATGGGAAGATCAGGAAAAGAAACGAGAAATTGCAATTAATACTATTTATCAAGAAGGTGGATTAGATTCAGTAATTGCATTTGCTAAGGATATAGAAGATAAACGGGATGCTGGCTGTTGCTTGGCAAAAATTATTAATGATGAAGATTTAAAAGCAATTATAGAAAACAATGTTGATAAAAATAATGTTGATAAAGGAATAGATGAATTGATATCGTTCCTTGTAATATCTATTGATTTTAACAGGTTGGCATTTATTTTGAGAGATAGTTCGGATCAAATAAAGGCAAAGATTTATGCTTGTTTGCCGATTTCAAATCAAAGTATAGAAAAAGTAACAATGCTAGATGAGGAGTCGGCACAAATTTATTGGGATAGGGTTTTACCGATATTCGTTGAAAATGATATTTTACTCAGTAAACAAGCAATAGAGAATTTTAATCAGCACGGACGAGCAGATAAAAGTATCGAAATTTTGTCTAGGCTAATTGAAAATAAAGATCAAGAAATCCCGAAACAAATGGTAATTGATACGTTGAAATTATTTAATGAAAAAGGGAACTTACAGCATCAATTTTTTGTTGAAAGGCTTTTATCGTGGCTGTATCTACAAAGAAATAATGATAATGAAATAACATGTATTAAAAAAATTGAATGGAAATATTTAGGATATATAACTGGTGAAGAAGGGGGCTATCCTGAATATTTACAACTTGAATTATCTAAGAATCCAGCGTTTTTTGTCGCTTTAGTTAAGAAACAAAATAAAGAGACAGATAGATGCAAAAGAAAGAAAATACTTTTTTTATTAAGAATTTGGAAAAGAGTACCTGGCCTAAAAAAGGATGGCTTAATAGATACTGATTATTTAGATAATTGGATAAAAAAAGTAAAAAAACTCGCAAAGAAGAGTAATTTAGAAGAGCAGGCAATGCGATGTTTAGGAAGAATACTTTTTTATTCACCAGAGGAAAAGAGCGGTTTTATTAATCGAAGAGTTGCAGATATTTTGGAAAATAATAAAGATATAAGAACTGGATATCTACAAGAGGGTTGTACATTTTCCTTTTGTGGATTTAATGGAGTACTTGAAAAAGAATTAACAAGAAGGATAACAAAATACCATAGCTACGCTGTGCAGGCAGATGGGGAAGGATGGATCAATCTTGCCAAAGCATTAAGAAATTTAGAGAAGTTTTTTATAAATGAAAGGAATGATGATATATAGGAAATTTACGTAATGTTTTTCATGTGCTTTGAGATGATCTAGTAAAGGAAAAGAGATATGGATAAAAAAGAGCAAGAAGATTTAGAAAGAACTTTAATAAAATATCAATCTGATCTTGAAAAGGAAAAAGAAGAATTAAAACATTATCCATTAATACGGACAGGAAAAACACCAAAAGAGAATATGAATAGTAATCTTTTTCCACGGCTTTCTACTATTGATGAAGATTTGCAAATTCCTTTCATCTCATTAATCGGAGAATTAGACTGTACGAACGAAATGATCGTTGATTTTTGTGATGCGTGGAAAATTATGCGGGAAAATGGAGATTTAGTAAAGCTGTATAATACATATTATTTTACAAGATCTGTAAAATTAGGATCATATATTATTGCAGATATAAGACATTATATTGATATGAGTATAGCGATAACGTGGTATTTATGGAGTGGAAGAAAAAATTCAGACATTGAAATTGATAGTATAGGAAAATACTTGGCTAATAAAAAATTTAAAGAATATGATCAATTTAAATCATTTATGGATTTAGTTAACACGATATCTAATACATATAAACATTCAATTCCCAATCTTCATTTAAATATTGTTGGAAGAGATGAGCCATGTCTATTTACCCTTGCAAGTAAAGGAAATAAAGATATTTTCCATCCTCAATTATTGGGAATTTCGCTTTCTAAATTAATTTTAGAATTTAATCAATATTTTCACTATTCGATTGATGAGATTACAAAAATCTCGAATCAATGTAATTAAAAAACGGTTCAAAATAGTAAATCTAGAATGATATAGGCAGTATTTTGAATTTATTGAGAAGCGTGACATGTGAAAGCCGATTTTTCAACGAAATAATATCTATCAACCGAAGGCGGAGAACCGTCTTCGGTTTTTTGGTGGGATTGTCTTGAACGCTCACCCCATCCCCAGAATTTTTACGTAATCAGGCACAGCCATCAGCGGCATCTCGAGGGCCGTCTGGGTTTCGGCACTTACATCTTGCCCTGAGGCCATTTCCGCGCCGGCGGCTTCGACGGCTTTCAGCCATTCGCTGACTTTTTCCTGAACGTCCGGCTTCTGCATCTTGAGAAGCCGGCCGCAGTTGCGGTAGATTTCAAGGGACGGATTGCAGCAGGCCATGGCCGCGCGCAGCACCTCGAAATTCTTTTCTCCGGGGAAGCCGCAGTTGGCCAGCACGACGAAGCGCTGGGTCTTGGCCTGGGCGT
>JBMNPN010000132.1:0-5252 GCA_050943615.1 Coriobacteriales bacterium | reverse complement strand
TCATCCTGGCGGGCATCATCCAGAACTGGGTTATCTGCCTGCCCATCGGCATCGTCCTGACGATTGCGGTCCTGTTCGTCCTGCGCTCTACCGTGGGCAAGGACACACTGGAGCAATACCGTAAACTGCGCGCTGCGAAAACAAGCTAATATAGGCGCCATGGAAACTCATTGCGGGTGGCGTGTGCCTCACGTTGCCCGCACTGCTCGCACGATACCAAGGAGGCTTGCGAGACCATGGAAAAAGAAACGCCTATCCTGTACTACTGGGGTCCGTGTCCGACCTGTGCCAAGTCCGTCACGTTTGCCCAGGAACACGGCATCGAGCTCGATAAACGCGACGTGGAGCAAGAACAGCCCTACGCCGAGCTTCTCGCCTTGGGCGGAGATGCCAACCAGATTCCCTATCTGTACGCGAACGACCAGCTCATTCAAGGTGTCGAGGCAATCAACAGCTACTTGAGCGAACATTACCTGTAGCGCGGCGCATCTATGATCAAAACGCGTCTTATCGAGCTGCTCAAAGACTCGAAGCGATACATTTACCTCCAGGTCTTTTGGCAGTGGGTTGCCCTGCTGTGCCAGATCTGCGTCGTGTCCACGCTCGCCTGGGTTCTGGGCCGTGCGCTCACCGGCCTTCTCGATGCCACGGATCTCATGGTCGCGCTGGTCTGCTTTGCGCTCGCCCTCGTGGTGCGCTACTTCTCGGATCGGCGGGCGACGAACGCCTCCTTCATGGCAAGCGTCGACGTCAAGCGCGTCGTGCGCGAGAAGGTCTACGCAAAGCTCCTCAGGCTCGGCGCATCCTACCGCGAAAAGGTCACGACCGCCCAGGTCGTGCAGATGTGCGGCGAGGGCGCCGAGCAGCTCGAGACGTACTTCGGCAAGTACCTCTCCCAGCTCATCTACAGCGTCATCGCCCCGCTCACCCTCTTTTTCGTGTTGCTTCCCTTCAGCTGGCAGGCGGCGCTCGTCCTGCTCGTGTGCGTGCCGCTCATCCCGCTCGTGATAATGGCGATTCAAAAGATCGCCAAGCGCACGATGAGCGAGTACTGGGATTCCTACAACACCTTAAGCGACAGCTTCCTCGAGGACCTGCAGGGACTCACCACGCTCAAGATCTACCAGGCCGATCAGATGAAGGCGGACGAGATGGACGAGGAGTCCGAGCGCTTCCGCGTCGTCACCATGAAGGTCCTCAAGATGCAGCTCAACTCCATCATCATCATGGACCTCGTGGCCTACGGCGGCGCTGCGGTCGGGATGGGCGTCGGGCTTGTGCAGTTCATGGCGGGGTCCATTGGCTTTTCCGGCATGCTGATGATCGTGCTGCTCGCAGCCGAGTTCTTCATCCCGATGCGCATGCTCGGCTCGTATTTCCACATCGCCATGAACGGGATTGCCGCGAGCGACCGGATGTTCGACTTCCTCGACCTCCCCGAAGAGGAACGCGGGACCGAGGTCCTCGAAGACGGCGCTCCCGTCGATGTCGTCATATCCGACCTCGGCTTTTCCTATGATTCAGAGACCAGTGTGCTCTCGGGCGTGTCCATGAGCTTCGAGCCCGGCACGCTCAACTCGATCGTGGGCGTATCGGGAGGCGGAAAGAGCACGATCGCGCAGGTCATCATGGGGCGCAACCGCGGCTACAGCGGGTCGGTGAAGGTCTGCGGGCACGAGCTCTCGGGGCTTTCCGAGGAAAGCCTCATGAAGAACCTGACGCTCGTCGCCACGGCAAGCTACCTGTTCAAGGGGAGCGTCCGGGAGAATCTGTTGCTGGGCAATGCCGCGGCGACGGACGACGACATGATCGCGGTGCTCGAGAAGGTGAACCTCTGGGGCTTCCTTTCCGAACAAGACGGACTCGACACGATGCTCCACGAGGGGGCGAGCAACTTGTCCGGCGGCCAGCGCCAGCGCCTCGCCATCGCGCGGGCGCTGCTCCACGACACCCCGTTCTACCTCTTTGACGAGGCGACCTCGAACATCGATGTGGAAAGCGAAGAGGTCATCATGGAGGTTGTGCACGAGCTCGCGCGCACCAAGACGGTCGTGCTCATCTCGCACCGTCTGGCAAACGTCGTGGACTCCGATTGCGTGTACTTCCTGGCAGACGGCCGCATCGCCGAGCGCGGAACGCACGAGGAGCTCATGGCGCTCGACGGCGGCTATGCCGAGCTGTACCGCGCACAGCGCGAGCTCGAGCGCTACGGTCTTGGAGATAGGGCAGAGGAGGGGAGCGCGCAATGAAGGCAGCTCAGAAACGCAGGCGCAGCGCGCTTTCGATCATGGGGCGTCTCATCGTGCTGGTAAAGCCGCTCGTTCCCATCATGCTGCTCGCCATCGTGTTCGGCGTCGTCGGCTACCTGTGCGCGATCTTTCTCACGATCTGCGCGTCGTGGCTGATTGTCGCAGGTCCCGCATCTCCTGTCGCCGCGGCGCTCTCGACCACGGACTCCGGCGGCTTCATCGCCGTCGTCGCCGCCTGCTACGAGCTGTTCTGCGGGCCGGGCTCGGCTGCCGATGCCGATTTCGTCCAGGCATCCACCGGCATCGCCATCGCACTGCTCGTGCTCATGGGCCTCATGCGCGGCGTCCTCCACTACTTCGAGCAGTACTGCAACCACCACATCGCCTTCAAGATCCTCGCGATAATCCGCCACAAGGTCTTCGCAAAGTTGCGCGAGCTGTGTCCTGCACGCCTCGAGGGGCGCGACCGCGGCGATTTGGTCTCGCTCATCACCTCCGACATCGAGCTTCTCGAGGTCTTTTACGCGCACACCATCTCCCCGATCTGCATCGCCGTGATAGTGAGCATTGTGATGGTCTGCTTCATCTGGGCGCAGGCACCCGCTGCCGGCACTATCGCGCTCATCGCCTATCTCTGCGTCGGTGCCGTCGTGCCGGCGGTCATCGGGCGCGTGAGCGCGCAGCCCGGACTGGAGTTCCGCAACGCCTTCGGGGACATGAACGCCTTCGTGCTCGATTCCCTGCGCGGCATCGACGAGACGATCCAGTACGGCGACGGTACTGCGCACCTGAAGCGCCTTTCGGACCGCTCGCGGCAGCTGAGTGCCAAGCAGGCGCACCTGGCCCGCTTCGAGGCGTCTCAGCGTTCGGTCTCCAACCTGCTCGTCGTCGGGTTCTCCCTGGCGGTCTTCATCGTCATGATGCACCTGTACCTGCTGGGCACGGTCGGGTTCGTGCAGGTCGTGCTCGCGACCGTCGCGATGATGGGATCGTTCGGCCCGGTCCTTGCCTTGTCGAGCCTCGCCAACAACCTTGCCCAGACCCTTGCCTGCGGGGACCGCGTGCTCGACCTGCTCGACGAGACGGCCGAGGTTCCCGAAATCGAGGACGGCAAGAACGTCTCGTTTTCCGGCGCGGCCGCCAACGACGTCCGCTTTGGCTATGACGGGCAGACCGTGCTCGATGGCTACTCGATAGAAATCGAGAAGGGAAAGATCACGGGTATCCACGGGCCTTCCGGCTCCGGCAAGTCGACGCTCCTCAAGCTCCTCATGCGCTTTTGGGACGTCGATTCCGGAAGCGTCAGCATCTCGGATACGGACGTTCGCTCCATCAACACGAAGAGCCTGCGCGACAACGAGTCCTATGTCACCCAGGAAACCGACCTGTTCCATGATTCGATTGCCAACAACATCGCCATCGGAAAGCCCGGCGCCTCGCGCGAGGAGATCGTCGCCGCGGCAAAGAAGGCCTCGATCGACTCGTTCATCCGCACGCTTCCCCAAGGCTACGACACGGAAGTGGGGGAGCTGGGCGATACGCTCTCCGGTGGGCAGCGCCAGCGCATCGGCATCGCGCGCGCCTTCCTCCACGATGCGCCCTTCATGATCCTCGACGAGCCCACGAGCAACCTCGACAGCCTCAACGAGGGCATCATCTTAAAGGCGCTCAAGGAGGAGATGGGGGAGAGGACGGCAGTGATCGTGTCGCATCGCTCATCGACGCTCGAGGTCGCCGACGTCGTCTACGAGATGGAGAGCACGCGCAAATCCTAGGCAGGCCCCTCAATTCGGCGCAACGTGGAGGCGCGCCGTTTGACGGGGTTATCGTGAAGTTATGTATTCTCGACTCTCGACAGGTACAATGGCACCCATGAACACGCGAAACAGACATAGAAACGAAGACAACCCCATCGACTGGAGCTCGTTTGACGAGGCGCCCGACGCGCGCGTCAAGCTCCAGGGCTCCACACAGCTCAAGATCATGTCGACGATCCTGCTCGTGCTCGCGGTGCTGGGCTTTCTCTATGGATGCATGGAGATGGGCGCTGCCACGGCGGCACTCGACACGAGCTCGGTCGAGTCGTTTCTGATGGGAAGCGGCCTGCTCGATGCCTGCATGCTCGTCTTCGTGTCGCTTCTCACGATCATCCCGGCGGCCTTTGGCTTCCAGCTCGCTGGCAACCCGGTTTCGTTCGTGGCACCCACGGTCTTTGGCATCGTCGGCATACTGCTGGGCATCGTCTTGCAGGTTGTCGGCGTCGTGGCGGTTGCCATGGCGGGCTCGTCAGGCAGCACTTCGAGCACCTTTCCCTGGATAGTCATCGTCATCCCGGCGTTCTTCTATTTGTTCTTCGTGGTGCGCCTGCACAAGGCGGCCAACCAGGCGGGAGCGAAAAACCGGCCGCGCCGTCGTCCCACCAAAGAGGAGCTGTGGGACGAGGACCAGATCTGGAAGCAGCAATAAAGGCAGGGCATGCAGAAAAACGGCGTCATTCTCATCAACACGGGCACTCCTCAGGCGCTGACAGAAGATGCCGTACGAGATTTTCTGAGCAAGATGCTGTCCGACCCCATGCTCATCTCTCTGCCCCCGTTCATCTGGCAGCCTATACTCAAGCACTTCATTCTCCCGAATCGGCCCAAGAAGACCATTAAGCTCTACGAACGCATGTGGGATGACGACGGTTCGGTTTTCATGCGCGTCTCCTTTGCCCAGCGCGATGCGCTTGCCGACCTGCTCGACCAGCGGGCGGGGGAGGGGGCCTATCAAGTGGCCCTTTCCATGCGCTATTCTGAGCCGACTATCTCCGATGCGCTCAGTTCGCTCGAGGCGAAGGGCTGCACGCGGCTCGTCATCGTCCCGCTCTACCCCACATATGCACGGGTCTGTGCGGGAACCTGCATCAAGGAAGTCCGGCGTGTCCTGGCAGAAGAGTTTTCCCAGTGGCAGCCTGAAGTGGCAGAGGTCGAATGCTTCTATGACGACCCGGCGTATCTGCAG
>JBMNPN010000131.1:0-5270 GCA_050943615.1 Coriobacteriales bacterium | reverse complement strand
TGAAAAGTCGTGAGGCATTCTAGCAGACGCGCACGACGATACTGTGAACACGGCGTAACGGCAACGAGCGCGTTACCGAGGCTAGGAGAGCGCGTCGAGCAGCTCCCAGGTCGCATCGCGATGCGCCTTCACGGTCTCGATGTCCTCGGGTCCCATGTGCTTGAAGCGCCGCTGGCTCTTGAGATAGTGCTCGACATCGGCAAAGGTGCCCGTCTTCTTGCGCGGGTCGCGGTTGACGGTGACCTTGCCGTTCTCGCTTTCCGCAAGGTACCAAAGGCCCGTGTCGACCGCATCGCGGGCGAGATCCACCGTGGCATCGACCGCCGTGCCCCACCCCGTCGAGCAGGGCGCGAGTACGTGGATGTACTTGGTGCCCCTGATCTTTGCCGCCTTGGCGACCTTGGTGGCGTAGTCGTCCAGGTAGCCGACGCTCGCCGTGGCCACGTAGGGCGCGCCCATCGCGCGCACGATGCGGAACATGTCCTTCTTGTGCGTGAGCGTGGCATGGCCGTCCGCGTCCACAGGCGAGGTGGTCGTGCTCGCACCAAAGGGCGTGAGCGAGCTCTGCTGGATGCCCGTGTTCATGTAGGCCTCGTTGTCGTAGCAGATGTAGAGGATGTCATCGCCGCGGTCGATGGCACCGGAAAGCGCCTGGATACCGATGTCGGCCGTGCCGCCGTCGCCGGCAAAGCCGACCACGCAGAAGTCTTTCTCGCCCTTTCGCGCAAGCCCCGCGGCAACGCCGCTCATGAGGCTCGCCGTCCCCGCGAAGGTGCTGATCATGGCATTGCAGCCAAAGGCAAGCTGCGGGAAGTTGAAGCCGACGGCAGACATGCAGCCAGCAGGCAGGATCGCGACCGCGCGGGGTCCGAGCACCTTGAGCGCGATGCGCACCGCGAGGGCGCCGCCGCAGCCCGCGCAGGCCTTGTGCCCGTAGAAGGGCTCATCGTCGGTCATGAGGTCGAGTGCGCGTGCCATCTAGTGCACCCCCATTCCGAGAAACGAATGGCTCGGCGGGTTCTCCCCATCGACCATCGTGGAAAATATCGAGACGATGTCCTCGGCCGTGATGTCGCGTCCGCCCAGACCGCCCACATAGCTGAAGGTCTGCGGGGGCGTACCTGCAAGCGCGCCATGCGAAAATGCCGTGTAGAGAGCCGAACTGACATCGGAGTACACGGTTCCCTCGTAGCCAAAGGAGATGTCCTTTTCGAGGACCGCGACCCCCTTCTTACCCACGAGGGCGGCCACGAGCTGCTCGTCGGGAAACGGGCGCACGTAGCGCAGGCGCACGAGCCCCGCCTTGACACCAGAGGCGCGCAGGGCGTCGACCACGTCTGCCACCAGCCCCGAGATCGTCCCCAGCGTGACGATGACGTACTCGGCATCGTCTGCCCGGTAGGGCTCGAGCGCTCCGGTGTAGCGGCGCCCGAAGATTTCGGCGAAATCTCTTTCCGCCTCGGGAAGCACGTCGAGCACGTTCATCATGTGGGCATGCTCGTTGAACTTGAAGATGTCGTTGGTCGCGGGGCCCGCCGAAAAGCCGATGCTTTTTGGACGCTCGAAATCGAAGCGGTTCTCCGTCTGATATGGCGGCAGATACGCATCGGCCTGGCTCTGCTCGGGAACGTCGACCGTCTCGTAGGTGTGCGTGAGGGCAAAGCCGTCCAGGTTGATCATGAACGGCGTCTGCACCCGCTTGTCCTCTGCTATGCGATAGGCCATGAGCACGAAGTCGAGCGCCTCTTGGGCATCCTTTGCATAGGCCTGGATCCAGCCCTGGTCGAGCAGGCCGAGCGAGTCGCGCTGATCGCCGTAGATGTTCCAGGGAAGCGCCGTTGCCCTGTCGGCGTTCATCATGACGACGGGAAAGCCGCCGCCTGCCACGTACGAGAGGAGCTCGGCCATGTAGAGGAGCCCCTGGCTCGAGGTCGCCGTGAAGGCACGGCAGCCCGCGACGCTCGCGCCCATCGCAGCAGAGAGCGCCGAATGCTCGGACTCCACGTGGATGAAGTCGGCGTCGAGGCTGCGGTCGGCCACCATCTCTGAGAGCCGCTCCACGACAACGGTCTGCGGCGTGATGGGATAGGCGCTGATGACATCGGGCCGCGCGAGGCGCACACCCTCTGCCAGTGCCTCGTCTCCCGAGAGAAACTTTCTAGTCATGAGGCTCTACCTCCATGTGCAGGGCGTCGAACTTGCACATCTTGACGCAGATGCCACAGCCCTTGCAGAAGTCGTAATCCACTTGGACCTTCGGGCGCTTGCCGTCTGAATCGAGCTTGGAGACGGCGCCATCGGGGCAGTAGAGGTAGCACTGCAGGCAACCGATGCACTTTTCGAGGTCCACGACGGGCCGCTCGCTGCGCCAGCTGCCGTTGCCCTCGACCAGGTAGCCCGCCTCATAGGTGGGAACTTCGGGGCAGTTGTAGTAATCGAAGCGCTTGAGCTCGCGAATCGACGGTTTCATCTAGGCCTCGCCTCCCGGCGTATAGGGCTGCTGCGGCTTTCCGATTCCCTCGGCCGTGCGCAGGTCCATGTACTCGGCACCGCCGATGACCTGGTTTCTCTCATGCGGAAGCGGCTCTGCCGGCGTCAGCTGCTCGACGGGATGAACTGCCGAGGCAAGCGACTCGGGATTATCGAAAACCGCGCGAACGAGCGCAATGTTCTTGTCCTGGATACGCGCCGGCATCGTCTCGCGGATACCACGCTCGATATCGTCCGCACTCACATCATCGAGCTGCAAGGCGAGAAGCGCGAGAAGCGTCGTGTTGACGATCGGCCGTCCCAGCCACTCGGTCGAAAACGCCGTCACGGCATCGTCGACGCAGATAAAGGCGCCGCCCTCGCGGATAGCGAGCGACCCTAAGTCCTTCACGAGCGTCTCGTCGAGGCAGACCACGTAATCGGGATGCTCGACGGCGCTCCGGTTGTTGATGGGGGCATTGGAGAGCTTGGTGTAGGCGCGCACCGGCGCTCCGCGTCGCTCGGGCCCGAACGAGGGAAAGGCGAGCGCAAAGTGATCGCTTGAGCTCAGGGCAAAAGACGCGCCGAGGAGCTTGCTTGCGCTGAAGGCCCCCTGACCGCCGCGCCCGTACCAGAGGATTTCATGTGTCGTAGTCATAGTGCCTACAGCATACAGCAGCGCGGAAGTCGTACAGGCTCACAACCCACCAGTGGAGACACCCCTACCGCAAATGCCCATAAAGAAGCGACGGCCCGAGGCCCGAGGGGACGGCGGGGTTTCGGATGGGCGATTTCGCTGAGCTGCTCTGGAATGTCCGCCCGCGTTCTTGCGAGGACTGTTTGAGCGCGCGATAGCGCGCGAGTTCCGCAGCGGCGGGCGGACATTCCAGAGCGGGAGCGAAGCGCTGAGCCCATCCGCAGCCCCGCCGCCCCCTCGGGCCCCGCAACGCATAAACAGCCTGAATCTGTCATACGCGAAAAGCAGGCATAGAAAAGAGGCTGCAAGCTGATTGCCTGCAGCCCCTCTCACCTGACTCGGATGCGAGCTTTTCGTCTAGTCCTCAGCGGGAATGACGTGCACCTTGCGCTTGTCGCCCTTGGTGTACTTCACCGTGCCGTCGACGAGCGCGAACAGCGTGTCGTCCTTGCCGCGGCCAACGTTCTCGCCGGGATGGAAGTGCGTGCCGCGCTGACGGACGATGATCTCGCCCGTGTTGACCTTCTCGCCTGCAAAACGCTTGCAGCCCAGACGCTGTGCGTGAGAGTCACGACCGTTGCGGCTCGATCCGAGGCCTTTCTTGTGTGCCATGTCTACCAGCCTCCTTTTCTCTTACGCGTTCAGGATAATCTCGATGATCTCGGCCTTGCGCGATCCGCTCGGGATGTGGATATCGCGCTCCTTGGCGAGCTCCCTGAGCTGGGCGACCGTCATCTTGCCGAGTTCCTCAGCGGTCTCTTCCTTGGGAGCCTCGGTCTTGGGCTCCTCCTTGGGTGCCTCGGCCTTGGGAGCTTCCTCCTTGGGCTCGGCGGCCTTCGGGGCCTCCTTCTTGGGGGCCTCTTCCTTCTTGGCTGCCTCGGCCTTGGGAGTCTGCTCCTTCTTGGCAGCGGGCTTGGGAGCCTCGGCCTTCTCGCCGTTCACATCGACGATGGCGATGCGGGTCAGCTGCTGACGATGGCCCTTGGTGCGCTTGTAGCCCTTGCGCTTCTTGAACTTGAAGACGATCTGCTTGTCGCCCTTGTGCTGCTCGATGATCTGAGCGGTGACCTTGGCCTTGGAAAGCTCGGTCGCGTCTGCGATGACCTTCTTGCCGTCGTTGAGGAAGAGGACCTCGAGGTCGACTTTGTCGCCCGCCTCGCCCTCGATCTTCTCAACGTCGAAGACGTCGCCCGGCTTGACGGTGTACTGCTTGCCACCGGTCTTAACAATTGCGTACATCTCTTTGTTGCCTTTCATAACGTTTCATACCGCGCCCGAACTGCCGGGCGCAAAAACATCTATGTAATAACTCTCCGCAGCGCAAAGGGAAACTGATGCGTGCGCAGAGGCAAACGTCGTAAGTCTATATGCATTCTCACGCCAATTCAAGGAAAAGATTGGGGTAATTCAAGCCTTTTCCACGAGACGAGGGTCCAAATAGCTCGCAACGCGCCATCCGGTCATCTCGCGACGTTCTCGCGCGCGCAAGCTCGTCTGCCCGAAAGGCAGATTGGACTGCAGGTCAGGCTAGGGAAGCGGCAGTAGATTCTCGCGGGTGAGCCGGCGCAGGCGCGGTGCGCCTTCGATGCCCTCGAGCGCGCGGTCGATGAAGAGATCGGGACGGAGCGCCCCGTCCTCGCGCTGGCAGGTCGCAAATGTCACCTTCACGTCCCCGAACTCGTCGATTTCGCAGGAGGGCGCCTCGATCAGGTGCGTCTCGAAGTCGATCGTGCGGGTCTTCAGCTTGCCGCGCTTCTTCTTGACGACCTCGATTCCGCCCGCTTCGACGAGCACCGAGAAGGCAGACGACACCAGGGCACGCGAGGCCTCGGCATCGTGTCCGCCCACAAAGACCGCCTTCCAGATGCTGATGGGAAAGGCGATGTCAAGTGCCGGGGCGGCAGGGTCGATGTAGTCCGCGCTCTCAGGCATCAGGTGCACGGGCGCCATCGCCTGGAGCCGGGAAAGCGCTTCGTCGGGGTCGACGTACTCGGTGAGGCGCACGTCGAAAAGCTCGTTGTCGCCTCCTGCGCCCACGGGAAGCGCCGGCCCGAAGCTCGCCTTCATGTGCGGGCTGAACCCTTCAGAGACCGCATAGGGAAGC
>JBMNPN010000130.1:0-5338 GCA_050943615.1 Coriobacteriales bacterium | reverse complement strand
AGTAAAAACCCCAATATCCTAAAAGAAGCTTCTTCTTTCTTTGTTGCAAGAATCGGAACACTTTTAATGGATATGGGAATTATGTTCGTTTGCGTGACTTTAATTGGTATGAACGACAAAATCTCAAAAATAATTTCACAAGTTGTTGTTATTATTAGTAATTATATTTTCAGTAAGCTATTTGTTTTCAAAAAAGGACAATCTAATTCAAAATCATAATCATTTGCTTATTTTAAACAAATTATAATAATATGTATTATCAAAGTTGCCTGATCGTACTTTCTCAACCTTAAAACCAGCATTTTTAATATATGTTTTATCAATTTTATTTTTCTGATCTTCAAAATACCAATATGTGCCAGATGTCTTAGAAAAATCAATATCGCTCATATTCTGTCTTGTTTGATCTGGGAAATGAAATGTCAAAACCATCCCTAATTGGGGAATATTTGAAGTTAAAATATCTGAACGGTTAGAATATTTTTGAATATATGTAACTGAATCATAAGAACCTGTTTCATATTCGTTCTGCATCCTGATCGGATATCTGTTCATGCCTGTAAAAATAATCATAGCAACTAATAAAATACTGAATAATTTCTTGTGGTTTGGCAATTGAGATATAATTACGATTATTCCTAACCAAAATAACCCCATTGCCGGCATACAGTACCTAAAAATAAACATTGGTCTGATAGTAACGTCCAGAACTAATCCTAGAATAATAGTAAATATTACTACTGACATAAATAGAATACCGACTACAATTCTTTCTTTATTAAGATCCGTTGCTTGGCGAGATACATATAAAAAATAAATGGCCTCACCTAAAAGAAAAGCAAAAAATATAATTTCAAGCTTAAAGTCATAGTTAATGAGTTGAGAAAAAAATGAAGTTATATCAGCAAATTTAAAAGTTATCCAATAATTGGCCTTAACCCCTGTAAATTGTTTATATCCTACCGGCAACCACCAAGCGTAACTTGCTATCGTGCAAAGCACGATAATTCCAAATTGCTTAAGAAATTTACGATTTCGTGCAATTATGAAACACAGCAACATAAAATAAATATAAACTTCCATAAAAAGTGCATAATAATGCGTTAATGCAGCGGCTACACTCATGCCTGTAAATAATATGCTATCGCTGATAGAATGAGTCTTATATACTTTATAAGCATATACACCACTCATTGTAACAAACAACATTGCCCATGAGTACATCCTTATTTCAGTACTCATAAACAAAAAAACATCTGTAACTGTAGTTGCCAGTATAAAAATCGACAATAAAATTCCCGTTTTGCGATCATTTCTAAATTCAGGCTCTTTCATTATCAACAAAGAAATCCAAATATGCATGATCATTATAGGAAGAGCAGAGAGAAACTTAAATATCCTATACTTAACGCCGAAAATTTGCTTTGCTAAAGTACAAATCAAATAATAGAGTGGCGGATGCACATCACCAACGAGTGAAGTCCACATATCTTTAAATGGTTTCTGAACCTGAACTAATGTAAATGCCTCGTCAAACCAAACATTACAATACTGTTTACAGAACAATGATATTTGCAATATTATTGTAAAAATAATTGCGATTGTCACTACAGTGTAATTAAATTTTTTCGCTTCTTTACTCACGCTTATCCTCCAAAAATTTAAACAGTATTTTTTATCAAAAATAATTTATTTCTATAACCACACTTTTGAAAATGTCCATCAAAGTATTTTTAAATCTATATTTAAATATGGCACACTATTTTCGATTACAAAAACAATATTAGATATATGCCAATATATCAGTCAAAAGAAAACCTACATCATATTTTCTTCCTTTACAAACTACTTTATTTTTTTTATGTCTTGAATGTTACTTTCCGACGCAATGTAATGAGGTCTATCTTTCGTTTCCATATATATTTTCGCGATATACTGTCCGATAATTCCAAGACAAAAAAGAATCAAACCACTCATGAAAATGACAATGCAAACCATCGATGCCCATCCTTGAACAGGATCTCCTAAAACCAGCTTTTTAACAATAATGACAATCAAAGCAATTAACGAACCAATAGTCGAAAAAGCCCCGATGTATGAAACCATGTCTAACGGTGCCTGAGAAAAATTAATAATGCCAGAAATTGCATATTTAAATAATTTCCAGAAATTCCATTTTGTTTTTCCAGCAACACGTTCCACATTTTCATAAGGCATCCAATATGTTTTAAATCCAACCCAACCGAAGATGCCCTTGGAAAATCGATTGTATTCTGACATCGAAATAATGGCATCAACCATTTCTCGCTTCATCAATCGGAAATCTCTTGCACCATCTACTACGTCTGCATCTGAAACGCGATTAATTATTTTATAAAACTTTCTAGCGAAAAAACTCCGAATCGGTGGTTCACCTTTTCGGTCTTCCCGTCTCGTTGCAACACTATCGTAATCACTATTTTCCAGTATTTCCAGCATTTGTGGTAAAAGCGCTGGTGGATCCTGCATATCTGCGTCCATTACCGCAACATAATCGCCTATTGCATTGCAAAATCCTGCATACATTGCCGATTCTTTGCCGAAATTTCTTGAAAAAGAAATATATTTGACATGGTCGTCGTCAGCGACAAATGTTTTTATCGCTGATAAAGTATTATCTTTTGAACCATCGTTGACAAGAAGCAATTCATAGGAACAATTCATTTGATTAAATACTTTTGTAGCTTCTTTATAGAAAATTGGCAATGCCGCTTCTTCATTGTAACATGGTACGATCACCGATATTTTTACAGCCATATTTAGATTTTTTCCCCTTTTCTTTGCAATTTTTTAAATTGATCTTATGAATCATTATAGTAAAAATAAAAATTGAAAAAAGTGTAATGATCAGACCCTCATACAATCCGGGCGTCCTGTATTTAAAAACAATTTGATGATGCCCTCTTTTTAATTGAATCGACATAAATGCAACATCAGTTTTATCAATTCGGATCTTTTTACCATTATCATATGCCCGCCATCCAGTTGAATACGGTACAGATGTAAACAGTCTTTTTTTCTTGTTTATATTAACATTACAGCCAAATTCATTTCCGTCAAAAAATACTTTTGCTACATTTCCATTTAATTGACTCATGTTTTTTTGAATACTATTTGCATCTCTTGATAAAATTTGGAGATTTTTTATTGTATATCGTCCGGGAGAATTAAATGTGATAACCACTCTGTTTATCGGTCCATTGGCTGCTCCCAAATTTATCAGTTGTTCTGTTTTTCCCCCGTGCATATGGCTATACTCTGTCGTTCCATTATTCACACTGGAAGCATTTACAACAACATCATTATTGTAATATCCTTGTAAATTCATAGAGTAGAAACCTTCTTCTCCATTTTTGTATGTGATTCCCTTTAGGTAAACATACAACTCTTCTTTTGTTTGCGGAGTAAAATCAAGTTCTACTTGTCCACCTTGTTGTGTAACATTAAAATCTTTTCCCTTGATTGAAACACCATTAATAGCTTTTATCTGATAGTCAATGGAACTTTTCTGAATTTGATCGATATTCGTTGTAGTATAATTTGTCTCCTTGTTCGTCACACATGCCTGCATTAACATTTGCTGTCTAGTTATAGGATCTGCTTTATTATATTGTTTATATGACAATGTTCTATCAAACAAATAAAACATAGATGTCTTTTTTTCTGGTGAAAAAGAGTAAACTGGAACACCATTAACATTTTTTCCTGCTTCTAACTTTTGATAACCGACCGGTTTGCTAATATTGTTTCCGTTGACAAAAAAATGATTGACGCCCATTAATGCTTCAAGTTCACTTCTTCTTTCCAACCCTTTATACATGTAGCTGAATTGCCGATTTAATCCAATACTGTCATGAAATTCATCAATGTTATTATTATAAACACTAACATAAAAATTTATACCACTAACACCATACAACCATGTTGCATTCTGAACTACAGGAAGCCCAAAAGTGTCAAAACGAGTTCCGTCTGATGTTTTTACATCACTTAATATAGGCAAGCCATCAGCAGTGGTAGCTATTTCAAAGGCCTTTCCACTTTCAACATTATTTGCAAAACTATTTTGCATTGATTTTGAAAAAGAAAAATAAGATAAACACACGACGCAGATGCAAGAAATTATACAAATTGTATACTTATAAAATTTCTGTGGAATATTTTTAAACACAATGCAAGTTGCTATTATTACGAATAATAAAATTGCAACTATTGTCAATAAGCGATTCATTATTTTTCCATTAAGAAAATAATCAAAAATAATATACGCTCCTACAGAAATTGTCACGATACAAATTTGTTTTTTTGAGAGATAACTGAGTTCAGGAACCATCAAGGTCACAATGTAAGCCACTAACAAATTGTAAGACCAAACCCATCTATTTGCCGTGTAACTGAATCCATTCATAATATGACCAACAAACGGGATCAAAAGTCCAATCGTCATAAGAATAAATTCAAATTTGATTTTATTGTTCTTTTTGGGAAATGTAAAAAGAGCGATAACACAAACTAACGCAATTGCACCCCATCCAATATTACAATCTCTCCCTAACATATTAAATCCAGTTGTAAAGCCAGAAAGCATTCCGATGTAATACTGCCGATTAAATAATAAAGGTAAATAATGTGATAACCCCAATCTACCCGCATGGAGCATAACGATTAGACTTGGAAGCAAACTAATCGCAGAAATTCCAACAGCTAAAATCGAAAATAAAATAAATTTTAATACAAGAGGCATTATGTGTTGTCTTTGATCGTGGCTTTTCTTGTGTTCAAAGACTAATTTTATAATAAAATATAAAACAACTAAGATACACATCATATATGCGAAATAAAAATATGTAACAAAACTGATTGCCAACATTATCACATATAACTTCGGATCGTCTTTTTCGTATAAATAATCAACTCCAAGAATTAATAATGGAAAAATAATCAATGGATTAATAAAAAATGATTGATAAAATCCGACAAAAAGGACCGCAGAAAAAGTATAAATTATCGCACCACACAATGTCGCGTAACTTGAATGTTTTCTTGCCCTTGCAAAAATACTAAAAACTATGCCACAAGAATAAAATTTTAAAATTATCATCACGGCATATCCGTATTCTGCATATTTCGATGGAATAAAAAACGAAAGAAAAATAAAATAATAAATACGGCGGTGTAAATTGCATAATATTTTCTTCTGTTTGTCATCTTATTCCCTTTGCTTAACATGTGTTCTTTATTTTAGCCTATAAAAATTCTCATTTTCTGAAATTAAAAATTGAGTATTATTTCAAAAGTT
>JBMNPN010000129.1:0-5340 GCA_050943615.1 Coriobacteriales bacterium | reverse complement strand
CCATCTGGCTTTCCGACGGCATCGTCACCAACATCGTCGTCAACGAGGCCTGCTCGAGCGGGTGCGGCTCCTTTCTGGAGGGCTTCGCGAAGTCGCTGAACATCGCCGTCGAGGATATCGCCGATGCCGCGTTCTCCTCCACAGACCCCGCCAAGCTGGGGTCGCGCTGCACGGTCTTCATGAACTCGAGCGTGGTCACCGAGCAGAAGAACGGCAAGACCCCGGCAGACATCATGGCAGGTCTGTGCCGCTCCATCATCGAGAACGTCTTCACCAAGGTCATCCGCGTCTCCAACCTGGACAGCCTCGGGAACAACATCGTCGTGCAGGGCGGGACCTTCGAAAACGACGCCGTGCTCGCGGCCTTCGAGGACTATGTGGGGCGTCCCGTCACGCGCGCCCCGCACCCCGGCCTCATGGGAGCAATCGGCGCTGCGCTTTCTGCACGCCAACATGCACAGAAGATGAGGGCAGCACGCGGCTTGTTTTCCTCGAGCTTCATCGGCTTTGACGCGCTCGATGACTTCTCGTTCGAACAGCAGTCGAACCTGGTCTGCCCCCTGTGCGGCAATCACTGCGCGCGCACGCTGGTGCGCTTTTCCGATGGCAGCGAGTTCGTCACGGGCAACCGCTGCGAGCGCGGCACCGTCATCGGCGATGTGCGCGATGAGGAAACCCGTGCGCGCCTGAAGGAGATCGCCGCCGACCAGAAGAAGGTCCCGAACCTCTTTGCAACCCGCGAGAGGCTCCTCTTTGCCGACTACCCCGTAAAACCGCTCTGCCCCGACCGCGGCATCGTGGTGGGCCTGCCGCGCGTGCTCGCACTCTGGGAGTTCGCACCGTTTTGGACGACGCTTCTACGCGCCCTCGGGTTCAGCCTGCGGCTCTCGCATCTGAGCACCCGCAAGATGTACGAGAACGGCCTTTCGGCCGTCACCTCCGATACCGTCTGCTTTCCGGCCAAGCTCGTGCACGGTCACATCCGCGACCTCGTCGAGCAGGGCGTGGACCGCATCTTCATGCCCGAGGTAACCACCATCAAAAGCGAGAACACCGAAAAGACGAGCGAGTCGATGTGCGCCGTCGTCAAGGGCTACCCGATGGTGATCCGCAACTCCGACAGTCCCGAGCGCCGCTTTGGCGTGCCCTTCGACGACCCGCTGTTCCACTGGCATACCGACGAGGACAAGAAACGCCAGCTCAGCTCCTGGCTCGACGAGAAATGGGGCATCGACGAGGACACCGTGCTTGCAGCCCTTGCCCAGGCAGACGCCGCACAGGCCCAGTTCAAAAACGAGCTTGCAGCCGAAGGAGAGCGCGTGCTCGACCAGGTGAGGGCACAGGGCGGCTATGCAATCGTCCTCGCCTCCCGCCCCTATCACAACGACCCGCTCGTGAACCACGACCTGCCCGAGATGCTCACCTCCCTCGGCATTCCCGTGCTCACGCCCGATGCCGTGCCCGGCGTCAACGAGGTCGACCTGTCGATGAGCCTCATCGACATCGTGAACAACTTCCACGCGCGCATGCTCGGAAGCGCCGTCGTTGCCGCAAACGACCCGGCACTGGAATACGTGCAGGTCGTAAGCTTCGGCTGCGGGCACGACGCCTACCTCTCAGACGAGATCGTCCGCCTGATGCGCGAGATCTCGGGCAAGTCGCCGCTCGTCTTGAAGGTCGACGAAAGCGATGCGACAGGTCCCCTGCGCATCCGCGTGCGCTCCTTCGTGGAGACCATCGAGCGAAAGCGCTCCCGCCTGCGCGCAGTAGGCGAGATGCCCGAGCCAAGAAAGCTCGAGGACCCCTACCCGGCGAAGTTCTCGAAGGCGGACCGCAAGAAGCGCACATTGCTGGTGCCGAACACCTCGCATGCGTTCTCACGGGTCATGGCGGCGATATTCTCCAAGGAAGGGATCGACGCCGTGCCGCTTCCCGTCGGGCGCGAGCGTGCCATCGAGCTCGGCAAGAAGTACGTGCACAACGACATCTGCTTTCCCGCGCAGATCGTCATCGGCGAGGCGCTCGCGGAGCTCGAGACGGGCAAGTACGACGACGATGAGGTCGCCATCGGCATGGCCAAGTACATAGGCGACTGCCGCCTGACGCACTATGCCGCCCTGCTCAGAAAGGCGCTCGACGACTCCGGGCACGCCACCGTGCCGATCGTCACCAACGACGACGTCGACTACCACAACATGCACCCGGGCTACACGTTCAGCTTGTCTGCCGCCATCCGCACCGCCATGGTGCTGCCGATGATCGACGCCCTCGAGGAGCTGCTCCGAAAGACCCGCCCCTACGAACTTGAAGAGGGCAGCGCCGATGCCGCCTTCGAGCGTGCCATGGACATTCTCGTGGAGGGCCTGTCCGAGCACGGCGCCCGCGGCGCGCAGCGCGCCTTTGCAAAGTCCATCGAGGTCATGAAGGGCATTGCCTACGACCGCTCCAAGCCCCGCCCGACGGTGCTCATCGTCGGCGAGTACCTGCTCAACTTCCACCCCGGTGCCAACCGCGAGATCGAGCGCTACCTCGAGTCAAACGGCTTCGAGATCATCGAGGCGCGCATGACCGACGTCATCCGCAAGACCTATTTCTACATGGATGCGCAGGTCAAGGAGTACGATATCAACGTTCCCCGCCGCCAGGCCGCCTGGTATGCCATCGCAAACCGGCTCTTCGAGCACGCCCACGACGTCTGCGACCGCATCGCCGCCGAGCACCCGCTCTACGAGCCGCCGACGCGCATGCCCGAGCTGGTCGAGGCATCCGATCCCATCATCCACCACACCTTCGATGCCGGCGAGGGCGTCCTCATTCCCGCAGAGATCCTGCACAACGCAAAGCGCGGCTGCCGCAACTTCCTCATCTTGCAGCCCTTCGGCTGCCTGCCCAACCACGTCGTCGGACGCGGCATCTCGAAGCGCCTGAAGGAGCTCTACCCCGATGCGCAGATCCTGCCGCTCGACTACGACCCGGACGTGAGCTTTGCCAACCTGGAGAACCGCCTGCAGATGCTCATCATGAACGCGCGGGCAAACGAGCCCGAGCAGACCGACTCGAACGGCACGCTCGGCAAAGGCGGTCAAGGCGAGCCACACGCGCGCCTGTCCGACGTCATCGAGCTTCCCACCGCAAACAAGGTGCCCGATTCGCTTGCAGCTTGCATGGCCGCGGTCGCGGACCTCAACCGGGTAATAGAGAAGCAGGCGACGCTGTTTCGCTCTGCCATCACAGAGGACTTCATCGCTCAGGCGCTCTACCTGCTCAAACACGTGGACGACGTAAAAGCGGCAGCCGACCGCATCGTGCAACATTCAGCCCATCTCAAGGAGCAGACCGAGAGAATCGGCACCGAGATGCTCGAGCAGCTCAAAGGGAGCTCGCAGCGAGACGATACCGCACACCGTGCCGACGACATCGTGAGCAGTGCCCGAGAGCTTGCCCACCTCACGGATATCGAAGCTAAGCTCTACGCAAAGACGGTCTCTCGGCGCGCCGACATCATCCACGGGATGGGAGAGCGCGCGCTCAGGCACTCATCGGACAAGGCACACGAGCTGAGAAGCGAGGGAATCGACCTGGCAGAACAGCTCGCGGAGCAGGCATCCGAGCTGCAAGAGCGGGCAAAGAGGGTAAGCCGGGAGGCTGCGCTCATCGCCTGAGCAAGCAGACCGCCTCGATGGCGCCCGCTCTTGTCGGGCACATGCCTAGCGTGCGGCAAGCTGCGGGTACATCGAGATCGTCTGAAAGCGGCTGTCCATGAAGGCATCGCCAAAATACGTCGCGAAGAATCGCTGGACCTCGCCTGTCACGGGAAGCCCCGCCTGGCGATCGAACCAGCAGTTGAAGGCCATGATCGTCGCTGCGACATCCACCATCGTGAGCGCAAAGCAGATGCCCGTCACGACACCGCGCGCCTGAGGCGGGATGAGCTCGGCTATCCACACGGTGGCCGGCAGCAGGAACTTCATCCATACAAGCCCGAGAAAGCCCCAGACGATGGCAATCCCCAGGCAGGTCTTTCCCGCGATGTTAAAGGGATGGGTGGAGTAGTCCCAGGCGACGAAGCCAAAGACCTTCTCCCAGAACAGGCCTGCGAAAAGCTCGAAGGCGCCGCCGAGAATGCCCGCGCACACGAAGAGCGCCACGGGATTGCCACGGCGCAGCCGGTTGAGAAAGACGGTCATGATGAGCGCGCCGACGCCGTAGATGGGACTGAACGGCCCCCAGATGAGGCCAGCGCGGCTCTTCCAGACCCCATCGATGGGATAGCTCACAACCGTCTCGACGAGAAGCCCGACCGTGCTCGCGATCGCGTAGATCCAAAAGAGGTTGAAGAACGACAGCTCGATATCGCGGTCGAGAAAGGCAGCGATACTGGCGAGCCGCTCGTTTGGAGCCTCTTGGAGAGAGCGGGTATGTTGCAGAGACGACATGATGGGCAGGGCTCTCCGGTCTCTACGCGCGCTGTTCCTTGAGAGCGCACGCCCGCTTCAGCGTCTGGGCAAGGTCGGCGTTGACGAGCGTGGCCTTGTCCTCGATCTCCGTCGGGGCAAAGGCGCGCTCGGGTTCGAGTGCCACATAGGCACAATCGGGGTGCTGCTGGACCATCTGCCAGAAGGGCTCCTTGATGAACTCCGGGTTCTCGGTGCCGAGCCCGACTTCCAAGAAGAGCAGGCGGGAGTTGATGTGCTTTTGCAGAAACGCGTTCCACTTGGCGAACTCGTCCTGGTAGCGTGCGCCCTCCAGGAACGTGAAGCTGTAGATCCAGGGCTGCATCGGAGATCCGCACTGCGGGCACACCGGGACGCTCTTCACGTCGACGGCAGAACCAGAGGCGTCCATCTCGAGCTGGTCGATGTAGTTGGCGGCCGGGTAGAGCTCGTCTCTGCAGCGCTCAGTGCACTGCAGATAGGCCCAATCCCCGCGCATCTGCGTCACGTGCTCCTCTCCCAGCGCACGTGCCAGAAGACCGTCCTGTGCAAAGGTGAGGCCATGGAACGTCGTGCCCTCGACGAGCTTTGCTAAGTCGGAGAAGACCTGCGGGGTGCCCGCCTTCTCGACCTGCTCCAGCTGGTCTGCATATACCTTCCAGAACATGCCCGGCTTGCGGGTCAGGCGCGTTCCGTCGTTGCTCGCGTCAACCGAGATCCCGGCTGCGCGCGTGAGCTCGTTTCCGGCACCGACGATTACGGCGTCTGCCTCGTCAAGTTCATCGAGCAACGTTTCAAGTGCGGCATCGGTTTCCATGTACCCTCCCTTTCTAGACATCTGTCTTCCATTATGGCGCAAATATGAAGGTCATGAGGTCACGCTTTGGCAGCGCTTGAAAATATATGT
>JBMNPN010000128.1:0-5397 GCA_050943615.1 Coriobacteriales bacterium | reverse complement strand
CGCCAACCTCTCGCTTTTCGCCGACCTGTTCTACTACGTGATCGGCATCATCGCGGCGCTTTGCCTGCGCGTGCGCTTCCCCGAGCTCAAGCGCGCCTACAAGGCACCCGGCATCAAGGTCGGCGCGCCGGTGAGCGCCATCATCTACGTGCTGATGATGACCCAGCTCGAGCCCGACGCCTTCACGACGGGCATCGTCTTCTGCGTCATCGCGCTTGTCGTGTACGCGATCTGCTACAAGGTCTACGGCAAAGGCGGCGAGTTCACGCTCGACCTGGCCGCGTCCGGTGCTGAAGACGAGCCGTCGGCCGAGGAGCGCGCCAAGATGGACCGCGAGTACAAGATCTGGAAGGTCGTGGTCGGCGTGGCCTGCGTCATAGCCCTTGCGCTCTTCGCCTTCCCGTACCTGGTGGTGTAGCGGGTTTTGCCGGTGCCGCGTTGAGCATGCACCCGGTGCATCAGGCGCGCATGGGTTTTGCATTGTACAGAGCGCTGGTCGGTGGTGCAGACTTCTAACTGAGAAAAGGCATGGCGCGGGCGTGCCCGCCCACGCGAGCAGCAGTTAGGAGCTTGACGATGAACGATTTCGTGTTCGAGAACGCGACGCGCTTTCACTTTGGAAAGAACGCACTCGAGGCGGTGCCTGCCGAGGTGGGCGATGCCAAGACGGTGATGATTGCCTACGGCGGCGGCTCGGTGAAGCGCACCGGCGTCTTCGACAAGGTGGCAGGCCCGCTCATCGAAAAGGGAAAGCGCATTGTCGAGTTCGGCGGCATCATGTCCAACCCGACCTGGGCAAAGGTGCTCGAGGGCGCAGAGCTTGCGCGCAAGGAGCAGGCCGACTTCATCATCGCCGTCGGCGGCGGCTCGGTCATGGACTGCTGCAAGATGGTCGCGGTGGCCGCCGTGGACAAAGACGAGGACCTCTGGGACAAGTACTTCGTGCGCTATGCGCCGGTCGATGTTGACCCCATCCCGCTCGGCATCGTGGTGACGGCTGCCGGCACGGGCAGCGAGGGCAATGGCGGTGCCGTGATCACCAACGAGCAGACCAAGGTCAAGACCGGTGCCGACCGCCCGGCGCTCAACGCGCGCTTTGCCATCCAGGACCCGACGCTGACCTTCACCGTGCCCAATTCCCAGAAGGCGGCGGGAGGCTACGACATCATGAACCACATGATGGAGGAGTACTTCAGCTATCCCGTCGGCGACGTCATTGCGGACGACCTGCTCGAGGCGTGCATGGGCTCGGTCGTGCGCAACCTGCCCCGCGCGCTGGAGAACCCCGAGGACTATCAGGCGCACGCGAACCTCGAGTGGGCATCTTCGCTTGCGGAAAACCGCGTGCTCAAGAGCGGCAAGGCGACGTGCTTTGAGTGTCACATGATCGAGCATGCGATCGGCGCCTACACGGACTGCGTCCACGGTGTGGGGCTGGCGGCCATTGCGGGGAACTACTATCGCCGCATCTACAACGCCAACGACGACGCGCTGTTCCAGTTCGGACGCTTCGCGAAGAACGTCTGGGGTATCGACGAGGCTGGCAAGAGCGCCGAGGAGCTCGCGCTCGCGGGCATCGAGGCGCTCGAGGCGTGGACCGAGAGCCTTGGCATTGCACGCAGGCTCGGCGAGCTCGGTGTGACCGAGGAGATGATCCCCGAGATCGCGGACAAGGTCGCCTGCCTGCCAACCTGCTTTGCGGAGCTGACCCGTGATGACATCATCGCCATCATGCGCGAGAGCCTGTAGGAGGGTGGAGTGCACCGCCAGCAGAACTTCAGCTGCTGTGCCGCAGCAAGCTCAAAGCCGATGCCAGTGTCTGCGAAGGGCGTTGCCGACCAGCGGTCAGCATCCCTCGATAGGACCGGAAGCTGCGAACTGAGAACAAGGAGCTGCGGGCAGATCTACAGCTGCTAAGCCGCCGCAAGCCCAAAGCCGATGCCGCTGAAAAGCGTCCGGAACAGCTGGTTTCGCTTCTTGAACGTGCGGTCGCTCTCCGGGCGATGACGCATCCCGAGCCGTTTTCTGATCGAGCGTGCGAGCCTGGCCATCTCCATGGGGTTGACCAGGCTCTTCTCCGACAGCGAGACGACGCTGATGCCCGCGCGGAGCAGGTCGCGCTCGCGCTGCAGGTCGCGTTCCGGGGCGCTGCCCTGCTCGTGCTGCTTGCCGTTGTACTCGATGTCGAGGGAGATCTTGCGGTAGAACACATCGCAAAATCTCGGCTCGCTGATGCCGCTCTTCTGGAAATCGGGGTTCGTCTCGATCTTGGGGTTGAGCTCGGGTTTTGGCAGACCGAACCCGCCGTGGACCTGGGGGATCGTGAGCACGGCGGCAAGCCTGCTCTCCATGGGCGAGCGTGAGTTCGGGAGCACGTGGCTCGCTGCCTTTCTCGCCTTCTTGATGCCGAGCTTTTGCGTGATACCCGAAAGGTAGCCTTTCAGCAGCTTCTCGTTGGTGCGTGGAAGGCATTGCCGGCAACCGTACTCCGCTTCTCTGTCGGAGATGTAGCTTCCCGCAAGCTCGAGTCCGAAGACGATGCAGCGCGGGATGGAAAGCGCACGCGCTGCCTGCAAAAACCTGAACTCCGGTGCGCAGACGTAGATGTTCTCGGACAGTTGGATCAGGGAGTTTTTCGGCAGGTCGGTCGACCAGCAGTGGCCATGCAGGACCTTGTTCTTGCGCCGGTCGTTGGGACGTGCGACGAGGCAGTGGACGGGCTTTGTGAGCGCGCACGTGAGCTCGTTTTCGTCCAGGATCTTCACAGCGTAAGGCAGGGGGATTGGTTTTACGCGCTTGAGCAGGCCGTTCGAGTCCTTGATGCGGGGCTGTCTGCTCCAGTCGAACCCGTCGTTGCGGCTGGCCACGATGCGGTCGAGCTCCGCTGCGCTTGCCCCCGTCAGGATGATGATGCGCTCCGATCTCTCCATACTCTCTCCTCTCCCCGGAGCCGAGGGAGTCACATCTTAATCTCTCGCGAATTTCAATGCTCGAAAAACGAGCACCAATTTCAAATTTTTCGAGAAATCCCTGGTGAACGGGGCAAAAATTTTTCAAAAATCCCTTGCTGAGCAGGGCAGAAATTAACAGGTATGCGCGCGCATACCCGGCAGATTTGGACAGAGCAGACCCAACGATAGGTTTTTGCATCGGCCCTCTGTCGCGATATTCCAGGTATGCGCTCGCATATCCGTCAGATTGGGACGACCTGGACTCAGCGGACTGCCTTCGCATTGCCCCAATGTCTCGATATTCCAGGTATGCGCTCGCACATCTGGCGAAACGGTACCTACTGATGCCAACAGACAGCCCGTCGCACCAGCTCATTGCCGCGGTATCTCTGGTATGCGCGCGCATACCCTGCAGATTGAAGCAATCTAAAGTCGATGAGCATCTTCTGCACAGGGCAATCGTCTCAATGTATCAGGTATGCGCGCGCATATCCGTTAGAGTGGAGCCTAATAAATCCTGTGGACAGCCTTTCCTCCGGCTGGACGTTTCGATACACCAGCCGTGCGCGCGCATGCCCGTTTGATTGGTGCTGATTAATTCCTGCGAACAGCTTTTTCTCCGCTCGATTGCCCCGATGTGCCAGGCGTGCGCGCATACCCGGCGAAACGGTACAAGCTGATGCCAACAGGCAGCCCGTCGCACCAGCCCGCTGCCGCGATATCTCTAATATGCGCGAGCACATCAATTTGATTGGGGCTGTCTTGATCCCGCAGGCGGCATCTTTTCCAGGCGGATGTCGCAATACTTCTGGTGTGCGCGCCCACACCTGTTGTATTCGTGCGAATTCGAGCCGATGGGCGGCTACTGCACCAGGTTATCGTCGCGATGTTTCCGGTATGCGCGCGCACGCCTGATGTATCGGTGCAGGGGAGGGGAGGCAGCTAGTGATTTCTGTCGGAGCTGGCCTGGTATGCGCGCGCATGGCCGTTGGATTGGGACCGATTGGAGCCAATGAGCAGCTATTGATTCGGGAAAATGCAACGTTGCGTCTGGTATGCGCGCGCATACCAGGCCAGTGTTGACTGCGCTCCTGCCTATTCCTGCCTATTCTTGCTGCGCTCGATCCTCTTCACACAGCTCGGGCAGGCAGCCATGCCGCCCAGCGCGGTCTCGCGGTGCTCGGCGGGCATCTCCCCTCCCACGCGACGCATCGCGTCCACGACCTCGTCGAACGGGGCGAGGCTGTGAATGCCGGCGAGTGCGCACTCGGCGGCGACCTGCGCATTTGCAGCGGCAGAGGCGTTGCGGGTCTGGCAAGGCGCCTCCACGAGGCCGCCGATGGGGTCGCAGATGAGCCCCAGCATGTTCGCAAGCGCGATTCCAGCGGCATCAAGGCAGGTCTTCGCATCGGCACCGCGCATCTCGCACAGCGCGCTGGCGGCCATGGCGCTCGCGGCACCGATCTCTGCCTGGCAGCCGCCCTCGGCGCCGGCGACGGTGGCGTTACGGGCGATCAGATAGCCCACGGCGCCCGCGTTGAGTAGTCCATGGATGATGTCCTCGTCACTCAGTCCTCCGCATTCCTCATATGCGAGCAAGACCGCTGGCAGGACGCCGGAAGAGCCAGCCGTCGGGGAGGCGACGATGCGGCCCATGGATGCATTGCACTCGATGACCGCCAGCGCATAGGCGGTACGCTTCGACTCCAGCTCGCCTTCGCCCACACCAGCGCCTTTGGCGGCGTGCAGGTTGGAGACGGCTCGCGCCTCTCCGCCGATCAGCCCGCCCATCGACGTGGTCGGATTCTCGATGGGACGCTGGGCGGACTGCCGCATGACATCGATGACGCGCTCGAGGTAGAGGCGCCAATCGCCCGGGTCCTCGCCAAGCGTTTTGAGCAGCGCCTCTTCGCGTTCGCGAAAAACCTCGCTGATGCTCAAGCCGCGCACCTCGCAGCGCTCCAGCAGCTCGCGCGCGCTCGCAAAGTCGAGCTGCTCGAAGTCGTCCAGATCCTCGCGCGTCACCCTGTGGGGCTTGCTGCCCCCGAGCGGGCGGTTCAGCCCATTTGCCGGCATGAAGCGGGTGGCGATCACGCTCGGGTGCGCGAGCACTTCCTCGATTGCCTCGGCTGGCACGGGGTCGTCGATCTCGAGGACGGTGAAGGCCTCGCCTCCGCGCCGTTTGCGGTGCATGACGACGGTGCCGATGTTGACGCCGCGTTTTCCCATGGCATGCGAGATGTGCGCGAGCACGCCGGGCGTGTCGATCTGATGGACGATGAGGGCGTTGAACTCGCCGGTAATCGAGACGTCGATATCGTCGATGCGCGAGAGCTCAGCCGCCCCGCCGCCAGTCGAGATGCCGCGCACGCGCACGGTGCTGCCCGTGCGGTCGGTCGCCTCGATGTCGACGGTGTTGGGGTGCGGCGTCTTCGTCTGCGCGTCC
>JBMNPN010000127.1:0-5481 GCA_050943615.1 Coriobacteriales bacterium | reverse complement strand
GGCCTCTTCCTGCTTGTCGATGAACTCGTCTGGATCCTCTCTGACGAGGTCCGGATGGTCTTTTCTGTACTCGCCGATGACGCTCAGGGTCCCTCTCACGACGTCGCTGTCGAGGCTCTTGTACAGCTTCTTGTCGCCGATGATGTAGAACTCCTTTTTGGCGCGCGTCGCGGCGACGTTCATCATGTTGGCCTCGCCGACCGCCCATTGGGCCGCGCCCTTGCTGGACGAGTCGGCGCCGAGAACCAGAAACACGATCGGGGCCTCCTTGCCCTGGAACGTGTGGATGGTCCCGACGTTCGTGACCTTGTTGTGCTCTCTGCGCGTGAACTTTATCTTGCCGAGCTGTTTGGAGAGCTCGCGCGCGACATGGGCAAAAGGCGAGATGACGTACACGACGTCCTTCTTGCTCTTGTCGAAAATCTCCTCGTTTTCCTCTCCCATCTTCAGGAGCGCCTGCTTGAGGAACTCGCCCTGCTCCTTCACGTACTTGTTCTGGGCGCTGCCGGTGATGTCGTACCATCCGACCTTGCCGTCTCCGGGGTTCCCCTGGACCATGAGACCGCCATAGGAGATGCGGTTCGAGATGTTGAACATCGGGTCCTTGCAGCGTCGATGGACCCAGAGCGGGATCCCGATCCAGGATTCATCGGATTTGTCCTGTTCGCGGTAGAACCCGTACTGGCTTGCGGCGTCCACCAGCGTCTGGACCGATGCGGAATCCGACAGGTACTTCTCGCCCACCCCGTACGCAGTGGCGAGCGTGCCGAGCACGACCGAGTCGAGCGTGAGGACCGGCTTGATCTGGGAAGGATCTCCCACCGCCATCACGTGCCTGCTCCTGAAGATCGCGCCGACGCCGGCTTGGGGGAGCGCCTGCCCAGCCTCGTCGATGAACAGATGCCCGAGGGAGTTCGATCCGAGGTACTTGCACATCCGCCCAAAGCTTGCGAATGTGGAGCTGATGACGGGCACGACCAGGTTGATCCAGTCGAACGCCATGCTGATGAGTTCCGTTCTGTCCACATATTTCGAGCTGAAGTTCCAGATATTCAGAGCGGCCTTGATGTTCTTCCTGTTGTCATAGAGGAAGCGCTTGCGCACCTGGAGCGCGCTGATGAACAAGCGCGATTGGGCGATGCGGTACTCCTCGGAAAACCAGGGGTTGGATAGCTGGAGCTCGTCGTAGGGCAGGCTCATGTCGAGCGGGGTCACGCCAGACTCCTGAAATGCATCGAGAGTCCTTTGCGCCTCTTCGGCCTGCTGCTTTGTCTGGCGCATCTGCCTCTCGATGCGCGATACCCTGCTCTGTTCCTGGTCTATCCGGCGCTGCGTTGCCTCCCTGGCGATCCGCAGATCTCCATTGAGCGTCTTCTCCTTGCCGGCGATTTCCTTCTGCTGGCGTTTGCATGCATCCACCTGAGAATTGATCTGCAGGAGCTTTTCTCGGATTTCCGCGATATCCGATTCGTAGCGCCGTTTCTTTTCGCGGCCGGCGAGCAGCCCCGGCTTGCTGGACTTTGCCGCATCCAACAGCGCCGTGTTCCTCTCGAGGTCCGATAAAAGCGAGCGCTCCCTCTGCTTTTCGCCCTCGAGCTGCTGGGCTATTTGCGCAAGCGACTGCTTGCAGGAGGCCTCGTATCTTTTGAACTCCTGCATGAGAGCGTTTTTCTTGTCGTCCTGTTCCGCCTTTGCCGCTTCCAGCTTTTCGCTCAGCTCTTCATATTCCCTGTCGTAATACTCGGGGCTGTGATAGTTCGAGAGCTTCTCCGCCCACTGTTTGGCCGCGTCCCGTTTCTTTGCCACTTCCCGGTACTGGGCAGCGAACTTCTTGTAGACGTCCGCAGGGGGAATGTTCTCCCCTTCCGTCAGCTCGTCGTACACGCGCTTCACATTGCCAATCAACTTGGACATGTTGGCGGAGCTGCCGCCCTCCATCGAGAAGAGGCCCCAGTAGCGCTCGGCGTCGCCCGCCTTGTCCGCTTGGCGGTCCTTGCCCTCCTGCCCCGGCTCTTTATCGCCGTCGTCGGTGGCAGGAGAGTTCGCGATGTCGTAGAAGTAGTCCGCCTTCTCCAGCTCGTCGATGAGGTCCTCGTCGATGCCGCTTTTCAGCGGGAGCTCGTCGACGATGTTCTTGACGGCCCCGTTGTTCGAACTCGCCACGACGATCCCGTTGTCGGCGATGGCCGTGGGCACGGCGCCGATCTTCACGTCTTTGTAGTACTTTTCCGTTCCCTGTATTTTCGGGTTCGAGAGCCGGGACATTTCATAGGCCTGATCGACCACCAGGTCGGCGAAGATGTCCTTCAGCAGCGTGGTCTTGCCAGTGCCCGGCGGCCCGTTGACACTCCGGATCTGCTGGTTGTCATACCCGGTAGCAAGGTTCACCGCCACCTGCTGCATGAGAGACAGGGCGTATTCTGTCTTGCTCGGAAACCTCCCCAGAGGGTAGTTCTCAGGCGAGAGTATTTCCTCAAAGACGCCGGGATTGAAGTTCTGCGAATCCGACTTGCTGTCCAGGTTCTTCCTGTTGCCCTGGCGTCCCCCGAACAGGTAGAGGCGCAGGTTCTCGGAATCGTCGATCTTCTTTGCCTTCTCAAGGTCCTCGCAGAAAAACGAGTGCAGGTTGGTCGCCTCGATATCGAGGTTTCCGACTGGCTGCATGTAGCAGTTATCCGAGGTGATCTTGAAGTCGTCGGACAGGTTCTCGGTCTCTTCGTTCAGTTTCTCGATCAGCTTCCTGATGGCCTCGTTGAACTTGTCCTTGTCGTTCTCGGCTCCCTCGAATCCCTGGTCAAGCTCCTTTTTCAGCTGGTCTTCGTAGTCCCTGAATTCCTTTTCGCTCGGAGCGTTGCCCCCGTTCTTCAAGATAAACGAGCTTTCTGAGACGAATGTCTTGTCGCTTTGGAGCTTGAGGCTTCTGTCAAAGTACAGCGCGACGCGGAACTTCTTCCCCGTCTGGATATCCTCGTCGACCGACTTGAGGTTGTACCGCTTTCGAATAAGGTCGATCACCTTGTCGAACTTGAAGATCCCAAAATAGACGACGAGCCCGCCTTTATCCGAGTTCCCACACTTCTCTCTGACGGGATCGGAACTGAAAAGGCCGTGGTAGTCCTCGTCCACCAAGTCTTTGAAGGTGAGGAGCTTGCTGTCGCTGGTCTTGATGTCGCCCTCGGACAGGCGCTCGACCATTATCCACGCGTTGAGAATGTCGCTCTTGTGCTTCTCGGCTGTCGCTTCGTGCGCAAACATGTCAACCATCTCTCCCCTGAAGATTGCCATAACTTGATGTATTGATACGCCCATCGCGTACTTGTGATGCTGCTCTGAACGATACCAGATACGCAACGCAAGTGGCGGGGCACATCCCCGGTTCCCACGGGGTCCGCGCAACGTATTGCGGCATCTGACCGCGAACTTGGTCAGATGGCTCGTGGCTTTGCGCGGGACGGCGGGCGCGCGTAATCCGAGCAACGTATTGCGGCATCTGACCGCTCGGTTGGTCAGATGGCTCGTGGCTTTGCGCGAAGCGGCGGGCGGCCGTGGTCCGCGCAACGTATTGCGGCATCTGACCGCTCGGTTGGTCAGATGGCTCGTGGCTTTGCGCGGGACGGCGGGCGGCCGTGGTCCGCGCATCCTCAGTACGACGCTACAAGATTATCTGCCACGGTAAGGTTAAATAATGGTGCCATCCCAAGGGGACTTATTTCACTGGGAAAAACGCCCTCAGAGGCCTTGGCTTTAACAGCGACCCGTTTGCCCGCGTATGATTTCCAGGGCGACTCTTCGGTGTCAATAACAATATCGCGCATCTTTTCCTTTACTGCATAGCCGGTCCCATTTTCTTCGGCGGTAACCGTAGTCTTCTTGTCGAGCACCAGGACTATCAGAATGCGTTTCATTCCCGTCTGGGCGATTATCTTCTTGCCAGCCTGCGCCGAGCTCTTCTCAATCTCTCCGTGCGCTACCTGGAAGTCCAGCAGCTCGCCGTTCTTCATCACGCGCAGTGTGCCCTCGTACACGGTCGCGCCGCTCTTCTTTGCCGCGGCGACCTTCTTCTGGTAAATCTCCTTTTTCGACGGGCTTTTCTGCTGCGTTGCCTTATCAGAAGTGCTTTGCTGCTGCGTACTCTCACTGGAAGTGCTCTCTTGGGAGCTCGATGCCGACTGAGATGTCGATGCGGCCTGCTGGCCGGAATCTCCGGCCCCGGAGTTGCTCGAGACGATCGCGTAGCCCCCGATTGCCACGGCGCCTGCTACCACGACCGTGACAGCCGCCGAGATGAGGGCCACCTTATGGGCGGCAAACCAGCCGACCTTCTTCCCCACCGCTGCCGCACCGTGGGCGTTGACATCGTCGCAGCTTGGCTCGGCGGCGCGTTTGACCGGGCTGCCGCACTTCATGCAGAACTTCGCGTTCTCGGGCAGCTTCGTTCCGCACTTGGAACAGTAAAGTGGCATTGGATTTCCCCCTCCCCCAGTATTTTTCCAGGTCCAATGATAATAGTTTTCAACTGGATGCTCGGATCTTCGGGCCATATTGGGGAATGAAGACGGCGAAAGTCTTGCCCTAGATGCAGGTAAAAATACGTGTTGTATTCGAGAATAAATGCATACACCTGTAGCTAATCAGAAGCTCCTGGCATAAACTCACAGCGGGGAGATCATCTGCTTTGTGCTCAGTCACTTCATGGTGAAAAGGCGCAATCGGGGGGTACTTCGCAACAATTTAACAAGCACGTTCGAGATCGAGCCAGAGAGGCAATCACCGGGTTGCCGTCTGGCAAAGCCGTATTGGTGGGGAGAACATGGACACGAAGAGATCTGCGAAACGCAAGAACTGGAAGCGGTTCGGGAAGACCGCACTCGCATTTGCATCGACTTTGGCGCTCGTGGTATCGCTGATGCCGACGAACGCGTTGGCGGAGCTGATGGCGAGCTCGTCATCTGCAGCGTCGTCATCTGCGGTATCGTCATCTGGGACAGCCGAGACGACCGACGAGTCAGCCTCCAGCGCTGATGCAACTGAAGAAATCGATTCGACCGACACCAGCTCGGACGCATCGTCGGACGACAAGACCGGCAGCAGCGCAGACTCGAGCAGTGCAGGGGAAAGCACCGCAGACGAGGCCGCCAAAGACAATAGCTCGTCTTCCGATAAGAGCACGGACACCACCAAGAACAGCACGCCAACAGAAAGCAGCGGCGCAGGTTTCATCGGCGTCGAGGACAACGACAACGACAAGGCGGACGTTCGCGATATCGACAACGGGGGCGGCGATGAGCTGAGCACCACGGTGAGCAGTGGCTCCAACCCCATTGCGCAGACCTTCGACATGCTCTCCTCGCTGGTAAACAGCGACTCTGCCGCGGAATCTTCTATCGACTCGCTCAGCACGACCTGGCTCACCGAAGACACCACCGACAACAACAACGATTCGCTGCTCTACCTCGATCCTTCCGACAACAGCAGCCAGAC